>NZ_DKGR01000020.1:149797-165779 GCF_002453335.1 Arsenicicoccus sp. UBA6765 | reverse complement strand
CGCCCGCCCGCCGCACCCCCCCGGCGCGACCCGCCGCAGCCGCCTCGGCGAGTGGTGGGCCGGTTGGCGCGTCGCGCTGCGCCTGGCCCGCCGGGACACCCGCGCGCACGGCGGTCGCAGCGCCCTCGTGCTCGTGATGATCGCCCTGCCGGTCGCCCTGATGGTCGCGGCGCTGACGGGCTACGCCACCAAGGACGTCCACGGCGCCGAGGCCATCCCCGCGCAGATGGGCTCCGCAGCGGGCGCGGTGGTCGCGGTCCAGGACGGGCAGTTCCCACCGAGCCCGCTCGGCGAGCAGTTCGTGACCTGCACCGGCAACGGACCCTGCACCCCGCCGAAGCCCCTGCCGCTGCCGGGCGTCTCCGGTCCCGTCACCACGGCGCCCGTCGCGCAGGTCCACGCCGGCATCGCCAAGCTCCTCGGCGCGCGCCTCCTGCCGATGGGCGACGAGCAGCTCCGCGTCACCCTGGACGGGCGCCGGGTGCTCCTCGGGACCGTGCTCGTCGACGCCCGCGACCCTCTCGTCCGCGGCAAGGCCGACCTGGTCTCCGGACGCTGGCCGCAGAACCGCGACGAGGTCGTCGTCACGCAGACGGCCGTGGCCCGCGGGCTGCCACCAGCGGGACCCTCGAGGGCCGGGTCGTGACCTATGACGACCGCGGCGACGAGACCGTCACCCCCGCCCGACTCGCCGTCGTCGGCGTGGCCGACGCACCGGGCGCACCCAACCTGGGCCTGCCGGACCTCGTGCGCCTGCCCGGCCCCCTGGCGGCCGGCCGGCCGATCGCCCTGATCGACCGCTCCACCCCGATCACGTGGGACGACGTCGCCCTGCTCGGCCGCCACGGCATCGGCGTGGTCAGCCGCTCCGTGCTGCAGGGCGGGGCGGCCGGCAACGTCGAGAACCACTCGGGCGGGCAGCAGGACACCCTGCTCGCCATCGCCCTGCTCGCGGCGGGGCTGCTGATCGAGTCGACGCTGCTCGCCGGTCCCGCGTTCGCCGTGATCGCCCAGCGGCAGCGGCGCACCCTGGCCCTCGCCGCCGCCAACGGCGCCACCCGCGCCCAGCTGCGCCGCACCGTCCTCGCCCAGGCCCTCGTCCTCGGCGTCGTGTCCACGCTCGTCGCGACCGTGGTCGGGATCGGGCTCGGCTGGGCCGGGCTGCGCGCCTACCTGAGCTGGAACCCCCTGACGATCGTCGGCCCCTTCGACGTCCCGTGGTGGCAGCTCGCCATCGTCGTGGGGTGCGCGATCCTCGCCGCGGTGGTCGCCGCGCTGCTCCCGGCGCGAGGCCTGGGACGCATCGACGTGGTCTCGGCCCTGCGCGGCGAGGTGGCGCCCAAGCGGGCCCGCCACTGGGTGCCGGTCGTCGGTCTCGCGCTCGCGGCGCTGGGCGGGGCCGGCGTCTTCGTCACGATCGCCCTCAGCCGCACGACCCTCCTCCAGCAGCCCGGGGTCGTGGCCGGCGCCGTGGTCGCCTCGGCCGTCGTGCTGGTGGTCGGCGCCCTCCTGACGGTGCCCGCGATCCTGGTGCTCGTCGGTCGCCTGGGCGGAGCCTTCCCGGTCCCGGTCCGTATGGCGACGCGCGACGCCTCCCGGCAGCGGGGACGCGCCACCCCCACCGTCTCCGCCATCATGGCGGGCACGATCCTGCTCGGTCCACGACCATCGCGTTCGCGTCCATCACCGAGCGCCAGCGGATCGACTACGTGCCCTCCGCCCCGGCCGGCTGGCTCTACGGGCAGGTCTTCGGCGACGAGGTCGACCCCGGCGTCGCTGCCGCGCAGACGATCCCCGGCAGCCGGGCCTACACGATCAGATCGGTCGCGCCGCCCGAGCGGCCGCGTGACTCCCCGGGCTCTCCGAGCGGGCCGAACGCCCCGACCCGCGCGATCGCCGCGGCGACCCCCGGCTGCACGCTCGCCGAGATCTCCTCCGACCAGGCCCAGCCGCCACGGTGCCCGTCGCTCGGCCTGGGCCTGATGTACGCCTCGGCCAACCTGCGGTCCTTCGACGAGGTCGGGCTGCGCGACCTGCTGCGGCCGACGCCCGAGCAACGACGCGTCCTCGACCAGGGTGGGCTGCTCACGTCTCAGCCCGAGATCGCGCGGGCCGGGCGTCTCACGTGGCTGTCGACGGACCTCACGACCAAGCCCGACGGCACCCAGAGCCCCGGGCCCGTGACCACGCTGGGGACGATCCCGGTGGCGCTGCTGACCCCCGAGCAGGCAAGGCTCGCCGACGCCGGCAACAACGCCGACACGGCCGTCCTCGGCCCGTCCGGGATCGCCCGCATCGGCGCGACGACCCATCCGCAGCACGTCCTGGTGCGGCCCGCCGACGGGACGACCATCACCGACGCCCAGCGGGACGCCTTCGCCAAGGCGGTGGCCGACCCCTCCATGACCGAGGCGATCTCTGGCGAGGTCGTCCACGTGGAGCGGGGATTCGTCGATACCTAGGCCCGGCTGCGCTGGCTCATGGTCGGCACCGTCGCGCTGCTCATCCTCGTGGCCACCCTCACCGCGACCGCCCTGTCGATGGGTGAGGCGCAGCGCGACCTCGCGACGCTGGCCGCCATCGGGTCGACGGGGCGCCTGCGGCGAGCCATCGCCGCCGCGCAGTCCGGCGCCCTGGCCGTGGTCGGGACCCTCGTCGGCCTCGCCGTGGGAGCCGTCCCCGGCATCGCCTTCGCCCGGGCCGCCACCGGCGGGTACGACGACGGCGGCGCCCTCGTCAAGGCCCCCACCGTCGTCGTCCCGTGGGACGTCCTCGCGGTGGCCGCGGTCGGCATACCGATCCTGGCCGCCCTGCTCGCCGCGCTCGCCGTGCGCGGCAACCCGACCCTGACCCGCCGCACCACCTGACGCCCCGACCCAGGAGAGACTGGAGACCTCATGTCGATCCGCCAAGGGCTGCTCGCCCTCCTCGCCGACCAGCCCATGTATGGCGCGCAGCTGCGCTCCGAGTTCGAGGCCCGCACCGGCGGGGGCCGGCCCCCCCCCCTGGGCCCGGGCTATCAGACCCCCCCCCCCCCCCACCCCCACCGCCACANNCCCCCCCCCGCGGCGGGGGGGCGGGGGGGGGGGGGGGGGGGGGGGGGGGGGCCGCCCGGCGGGGGCCGGGGGGGGGCCCGGCCCCCCCCCCCCAACCCCCCCGCGGCGGGGGGCTGCCCCCCCCTCCCCCCCCCCCTCCCCGCCGCCCCCCCCCCCCCCAGCACCCCCCCCCGCCCCCGCCGCACCACCTGACGCCCCGACCCAGGAGAGACTGGAGACCTCATGTCGATCCGCCAAGGGCTGCTCGCCCTCCTCGCCGACCAGCCCATGTATGGCGCGCAGCTGCGCTCCGAGTTCGAGGCCCGCACCGGCGGGACCTGGCCGCTCAACGTGGGCCAGGTCTATCAGACCCTCGCCCGCCTCGACCGCGACGGCCTGGTCGTCGAGCTCGGTGACGACGACGAGGGGCGCACGACCTACGGCCTCACCGACGCCGGCCGCACCGAGGTCGACCGGTGGTGGACGCAGCCCGTCGACCGGGAGTCCACGCCGCGCAACGAGCTGGCCATCAAGCTCGCGCTGGCCGTCACCGTGCCCGGCGTCGACGTCACCCGCATCGTGCAGGCCCAGCGCACGGCGACCATGCGCCAGCTGCGCGACCTCACCCGCATCAAGTCGTCGACCACGGGCGATCCCGACCGCACCCAGCTGGCCTGGCTGCTCGTTGTCGAGAACCTCATCTTCGGCGCCGAGTCGGAGGTCCGCTGGCTCGACCACGTGGAGGCGCGGGTGGCCCGGGCGGCGCGGGGGACGTACGGACCCTCGACGTCACCTGGGCGCTCGTCGCACCGGGATCCGCCCGCGAATGCGCACGAATCAGCCCGAAGATAGTCATTTCGGGCGGTGGCGCGACCCCTGAATGGCGTATTGGGAAGCGCAGGCAACGACGTCTGCACGACCCACGTCTCGCCAGGGGGAGCCATGTCCCGCACCATCCGTCTGATCGCCGCCTCCGCGCTGGCGGCCGCCACCGTCGCCGCCCCGGCAGTCGCCCACGCCCGACCCACCGGGCCGACGGCCCCGGCGGCCAAGACACCTGCCGCCTCCGGATTCACCCCGGTCCGCACCACGTCCTACGCCGCCACCACCCTGGCGGCCACGGCCAAGGACGGCGTGGTCGTCGTCGGCATCCGCCGCAGCACCCCCGGCGCCGCCGGCGCAGTCGTGGTGGAGGAGCAGCGCAACGGGCGCTGGACCACGCAGACCCTCCCGGGCGTCACCGCGACGGACGCCCAGGTCGTGAACGCGACCGACAAGCAGCAGTGGATCCTCACCACCGGGGCGACGCCGACCTTGTGGCGCAGCCAGGGCAACCACTACGTCAAGGTCGCCCAGCCCGCGATGCCCGCGGGCCTCGGGCAGTGGAACCCGCGCAGCCTGGCCGCCGAGGGCGGCACCGTGGCCCTGTGGGGCAGCACGCGGAGCGCAGACGGTGGGGCTTCCGCCACGGCCGCACGCCTCGTCGGCGGGTGCTGGACGGTCCTGCCCTACACCTCCCCCCAGCGCGAGCTCACCGGGCCCGCACCCGTCCCCCTGGTCGCGGTCGCCCAGGGCCGGATCGTGGGCAACCTGGGCCGCGCCGGCCTGGCCCGCGCCACCGAGGCCTTCGACGTGACCGTCACGCCCTCACGGTTCCTCGGCACGACCAGCCTCGCCGGGCCGACGGGCGAGGGCTGGTGGATCAACGACTGGGTGGTCCGGTCCGCCCGTGACATCACGACCTGGGGGACGCAGCGCTTCTTCACCGACGCGACCTACACGCGGCAGGCGATCACGGGCAGCTGCCGGCACCTGGTGGACGCGGTCCGCACCACCTGCGCCGCACCAGCCTGGGGCGTGACGGCCGCCACCGCCCTGCCCGACGGACGCCAGGTCATCGGTGGCGAGGACACGACCTCGTGGGTGAGCGGGACCGGCTCGGGCCCGGTCGTCCAGGGCGGCTTCGCGGTCGTGAGCGGACAGTCCACCCCCGTGCCGGTGGCCGGCAACCCCGGTGACGCCGTCGTGGACCTTGCGGCCCGCTCGACAGTCACGTGGGCCATCACCCGCACGGGCGCGACCACGACGATCCAGCGGGCCGTGCTGCCGGCGGCGAGCAAGGCCAAGGTCGTGGCGCCCCGCCGCTGACCGCACCCCTCCCCCGCTCCCAGTCCCCAAGATCGTGAGGGTCTGGTCCACCTTTCTTGGACCAGACCCTCACGATCCTGGTGGCGCCGAGGTGGGATGTCGAGCAGCGCGAGCGGCCTAAGGGATTGTCCGCTCATCCGACCGAAAGTGACCGGGCGGGGCAGCGAACGCCGGCCTGCGCGGCTCTTGATCGTTCACCGTGCCCCGCCGGGTCACTTTGTGCCGCGTGTGGGCGCATCCAGCCGCCCTCGTGCGGTCGACCGCCGTCAGCAGGTCCGTGCAGCTAGACCGTGACCGTCTCGCTGGCGAGATGGGCGAGCGCCGGGCAGCCGGGCGCGACGACGACCTCGGCCCACGGCATCTGGCTGGCGTCCACGAACGCCTCTCCCAGCAGGTCCAGCAGCTCGGGGTGGCGCGTCCGCACCGACGACGCCATGGTCAGGTGGCGCAGCTCGACGCGGCCCGGCGTCACGACGCCGGCGACGAAGCCGACGAGCAGACCATCCATGCTCAGCGTGACGAGCCGGAATCCTTCCTCGACCGCGCAGCTCTCGATCCAGCGCGAGGCGCCGCCGGCGGCGCCGTGGGCATCTGCGCCGAAGGGCACGCGGGCGCCCACCAGCTCAAGCTGCTGCAGGACGTCGGTGATGTGGAGGGCCTCGTGGTCTGGATAGAGCGTGAGGCGCAGGCCAGGTCGGGTGGTTGGCAGGGGCTGGGCGTTCATGGATCGACCTCCCGGTAAAGGATCCCGAGGGTCACCGGGGACGCCACCACCGACGGGTCCAGGCCTGCCAGGCGGGGTGACCCCGCCTTCCCTCGAGGCGATGGACACGGGCGCACCGCTGCTGCGGTGCACTGGCAGGTCTTCGGACTCGTGGGCGTGGAGCCTTGCGGCTCAGCGCGACTCGCGTCGCGCGCTCCTTCACCGTCGCTTCCCAGGTGGTCGGACCCAGTGCGTATGACGATGTCGTTCCCACTCACCGCTGCGGGGCAGTCCCGGACTCTCACCGGGTTCCCTCTTGCCCCTCCCACCGAGGCGGGAGGACCAGCACCCCCAACCTAGCCGATCCCCGCCCGCTGCCCGGCGGGGAGGGGATGCGTGACAGCGAGGACGACGCGGGATGTCGCGAAAGCTGCCGCCGGGCGAGGGCGATGCGTGACAGCGCGGAGAGGTGGAGGGCCGGGCCGTCCCTGCTGCCCAGGAGCGAGGACGACGCGGGATGTCGCGAAAGCTGCCGCCGGGCGAGGGCGATGCGTGACAGCGCGGAGAGGTGGAGGGCCGGACCGTCCCTGCTGCCCAGGAGCGAGGACGACGCGGGATGTCGCAGAGGCTGCCGCCGGACCGGGCCGTGGGGGGCCTGGCGGGAGGCCGAGCTTGCGAGGCCGGATGGTAGGCCCGGCCCGGCGGCAGCGTAGCGACCACAGGTGACGCCATACGGCTCAGATCGCGACCCGCTCCGCCTCCGCGAGCTTGTCGGCGATGACCTCCGCGATCGCGAGCGACGCGGTAGCCGCGGGCGAGGGCGCGTTGAGCACGTGGAGCACGCGCGGGTGCTCGTGCAGGAAGTCGAAGTCCTCGACGAGCGTCCCGTCCGGGCGCATGGCCTGGGCGCGGACGCCGGCGCCGGCGCGGACGACGTCCTCGACCTGCACCTCAGGCATCATCTTCTGCGTCGCCTTGACGAAGGCCTCCTTGGAGAAGGACCGCTGGACCTCGCCGATGGAGTACTTCCAGTACTTCTGCGCGAGGCGCCAGATCCCCGGGAAGGCCGCGAGCTGGGCCATGTCCTTGGGGTTGATCTGGGTCCAGGAGTAGCCCTCTCGAGCCAGCGCGATGACGGCGTTGGGCCCGAGGTGGACGTGCCCGTCGATGCCCTTGGTGGCGTGCACCCCGAGGAACGGGAAGCGCGGGTCCGGGACGGGATAGATGAGCGCGTTGCACAGGTAGGACTTCTCGGGCGTGAGCTCGTAGTACTCGCCGCGGAACCCGACGATGCGGGTCTCGGGGCGGGCGCCCATGGCGCGGGCGACGAGGTCGGCGTTGAGGCCGCCGCAGGTGACGACCTGCTTGGCGACGATCGTGCCCTGGGTCGTCTCCACGGTGACGTCGTTGAGGCCCGGACGTCCCGACACGAGCGCGGTGCCGGTGCGGATCTCGCCGCCGGCGGCGCGGATGTCGTCCGCATAGCTCTGGCAGACGGCCTTGTAGTCGACGACGCCGGTGACCTTGACCTGCAGCGCGGCGACGCCCTCGGCGTGCGGCTCGACCTCGCGGAACTCCTCGCGGGTCATCCACTGGGTCGGCACGTCGTTGGCCTCGCAGCGCCGCTGGATCTCCTTCATCTTGTCGACCTCGTCGGCGTTGGTCGCCACGACGAGCTTGCCGTCGATCCGGTGCGGGATCCCCTTGTCCTGCAGGTACTCCACCAGGCGCACGCGCCCGTCGAAGCACAGCCGGGCCTTGTAGGACCCCGGCTTGTAGTAGACGCCGGCGTGGATCACGCCGGAGTTGTTGCCGGTCTGGTGCCGCGCGATGTCGGCTTCCTTGTCGATGACCACCACGTGGGCACCGGGCTTGCGCAGCTGCAGGGCACGGGCCGTCGCCAGCCCCACGATGCCCCCACCGACGACGAGGACGTCAGCCTCGGTCTTCATGAATTCCCCTTTCGACCCCTCTAGTCTGGCCCCGTGACCCCTGCCACGTCAGACGAGTCCCGGGAGTCGTCCGGTGGTGTCCGCTTTGCCCGCCCGAGTCGGCGCTCCTGGCCACGCTGGGTGACGGGAGCCTGGCGGAGCGTGGTCGTCCTGCTGGGTCTTGCGACGCTCACCCTCGCGTCCGGCCTGGTCGGGATCGCGGTCACCAGCGTCTGGCCCACCCAGGTCAGCACCCAGTCGTATGCCGCCACGGTCCGCCTCTCCGCGGAGCCCGACCAGCTGTCGACGCTGCACGCGCCAACGCTCTTCGGCGACCTCGACCTGCGCTTCGACGGGGTGCTGCCGGCGCCCGGCGTCAACGCGGTGGCCCGCGTCCAGGACCGCATCACCTCCGTCCTCGCCACCCGCGACCTGTCGGTGTCGGCGCTCAAGCCGACGCCCGCCGAGATCGACGACGCCGTCGCCACGACCATCACCCAGGTGGGTGGCAAGTTCGCCGGCGGCGTGCTCCTCACCTGCGTGCTCGTGGCGTTCGCCACGCGCCACTGGCGCTCGCGCGACGAGCCGTTGCGCCCGTGGCGGCGGGCGGTCGCCATACCGGCCCTGTCCCTCCTGCTCGCGCTCACCGGCACGGCGGGAGCCGCCTGGTCGACCTTCCGACCCGACCGGCTCGAGTCCGTGGGGGCGGACGGCCTGCTCGGCTACGTGCGCTCCAACACCGCGATCCTCGCCGACGTCGAGGCGCGGTCCGCGCAGGCCCAGCCCTATGTCAAGAACATGCTGGCGCTCTCGGCGGCCCTGCAGGACAAGTTCGTCCCAGCGGAGCTGGCCACCCCCGCCTCGGTCAAGATCCTGCTCGTCTCGGACATCCACGGCGCCAACGCCTATCCCCTGATGAAGCAGATCGTCGAGACCGAGGGCATCACCGCCGTCGTCGACACCGGGGACCTCGTCAACTTCGGGCGCGTGCAGGAGGCCGAGGCGGCGGGGCTGTTCACCGGCATCCGGTCGCTCGGCGTGCCCTATCTCTTCGTGCGGGGCAACCACGACGCGGCCTCCCCCACGGACGACGCCCTGGTCGAGCGGATGACGCAGGTGCCCGGCGTCGTCGTGCTCGAGCCCCGCCGCCACGCCTACACCCTCGCGACCGTCGGCGGGCTGCGGATCGGCGGCTTCAACGACCCGCGATGGTTCGGCGACACCGGTGGCGGACCGGCCACGCAGGTGCCCGCGGCCGAGGCGTTCGGCGAGGCGATGCGTGAGCTGCGCGCCGGGCGCGCCACCACCGCCCAGGAGTCCTCGACGCGCGGGGCGACGGCCTCGCCCAGCGGTGGCACGCCGGCGCCGTTGACCTCGAGCGCCGTGCCGGGGAGCAGCGGGGCGTCCTCGTCGGGCGGGCCATCGGGGGCGGCTGCGGCATCCTCGGCCGCCGCCGCGGACGCCGAGCGCGGCCTGGACGTCCTCGTCACCCACGAGCCTGCTGCGGCCGAGGCGTCGGGTGACGCCGGCATCCGGCTCCACGGCCACATGCACTCGACCGCCTTGCAGGGCAACCGGATCCAGATCGGGACCTTCACCGGCGGAGGGGTCGTGTCGCACTACATCCAGGGCGCCGACGGCGCCGAGCTCGCCGGTCAGCCCTATGCCTTCGACGTGCTCAGCTTCGGCGGCGACTGCCGCCTGCAGACGCTGACGCGCTACAGCTACCGCGACCTGCTCGAGGGGCGGCCCGTCTACGACGACGTGCGCGCGATCAACGGTCGCGCGATCCAGTCACCCCTCCCGTCGACAGGGCGCGTATGCCGGGCCGACGCCCCCGTCACGCTGCAGGACGTCAGGGCGACCACCCCGGACACCTCGGCGAGGCCCACCCCCTAGCCGCCACGCCCGTCCGTCCAGGGCCGGCCGCGTGCGTGGTCCGCGCTCCCAGCGCACACCACGCACGGTGACGAACCCTCAAGCGTGCGTCCCCCGCGCTCCCAGCGCACACCCTGCACGGTGACGAACCCTCAAGCGTGCGTCCCCAGCGCTCCCAGCGCACACCTCGCACGATGTCGAGCTCGAGAGCGTGCAAGGTGTGCGCTCTCGTCGCTATCGGGGATCCTCGAGACGGGGTGGCCACGGCTCCAGGTCCGGGATCGGGTCCGCGCCGACGCCCAGGACGAAGGCCTCCAGCTGCGCCTCGCGGAGCTGCCTGTCGGCGGCCCCGACCCCGGCATACGGCCTGCCGGCAACGTGACCAGCGAGCGCGCTCGTGCACGACGCGAGGATCCGTCGTGTGATGGGTTCTCCGAAGTCGCGGTGAGCTCGTGCCCCGGCCAGCCACGGCCCGATGAGGTCGAGGTCGAAGTCCAGGTCGGCAGGTGCGGCCGAGGCATGGGCATAGCAGTCGTCCTCGGCGAGGGGGCTGCGGGACGTGGCATCGAGGAGCAGGTCGAGATCCCGTGCATCCTTCAGCTCCCCCAGGGTCACGCGCAGACCGTAGGCAAGCAGCTTGAGTGCCATGAGGGCATGCAGCGGGGGAATCGACACGACAAGGTCGGACCTGACCTGCACGGCGATCGCGCAGGACGCCGCCTCGGCCATGCCGGTGGCATCGAGGGACCGTTCGGCGTCGAGGGGGATGTTGGCAGGGTCGAGGACCCCCGGCCCGTAGGGGATGACATCGATAGGGGTAGAGGAGACCCCTGGGACGCCTGCCTCGTCCGGGATGGTGAAACGCATCCTGGAGCTCGTCCCACGTCCCTCCAACCTGGAGACGCGCTGCGCATAGTCGGGCCCCGACGTGGAGATGGCGACGGCCACGTCCAGGTCCGACGTGCTCGGCATACCGCGATCGAGGCCGACCACGTCGCGACAGACGATGTCGCGCGCATGCGCCCCCACCAGCATGAACTCGCCGATGCGGCGGCGGAGCTCGATCAGGATGACCGCGCGGGCATCATCGCGGGGCCAGGGCGTTACGGAGATCTGGGACATCGCGCATCACCTCCGCAGCACACGAGATGACGCGCGGGTCACCGGAACTCATCGCGTCCGCGTAGACAAGCAGCTCCGGAGCCAGCCCCGGGGGGTAGGCATCCGGGTGCCACGACGCTTCGCGGATGAAGAGCGTCGGGGTCTCACCCGCCCGAGGCCGGGCGAGTCGTGCTCCCGTCGGCGCGCCACGCGGGGTGCCAGGTTGGTACACCGTGGCCGAGACCGGACGCAGGCCTGACCCGAGGGCGGCCAGGGCGGCGCCACCCGTCACCCAGGCCGGCACGCCTGCGGCCGTGATCCGGGACTCCCACTCGGTGGGGGGCACGTCGGTGACGTACGCGGATTCCTTCGCCCGTGGCGCCACCGTCCGCGTGTAGCCCTCGATCCACGCTCGCACAGCCCCTGCCCGGTCGAGCCACCTGCGCGACCCACCCCGACCCTCGATGAAGCCCTGGCTCGTGAGGTCGGCCAGGACCCGATGCGCCGTCGCGACCGAGACGTCCGCCATCGCAGCGACGTCGGCGAGACGTGCGTCGAGCAGCTCCGGGTGAGTGAGCAGGCTCAGGAGCACCTGCAACCCCGTGGGGCGGGAGGACCACCCTCGGCTGGCCTCGAGACGAGCGGCGCGTGAGAGGCGGGTGGGGGGTCGACCTTCGACGTGGATGTAGAGGCCATCGACCTCGATCGACGCGTTGCCCGCAGCGTCGATGAACCCGACCGCGCCTGCCGCTCGCAGCCGAGCACCCTGCTGGGGGCTGACGTTGGGCGCGGCGACGACCACCTTGCCGGCGGGCAGCTTCGCCTGCCCGTGGGAGGGCAGAGCGGCCATGATCGCCACGCCGAGGGCGACACGAGTCGAGGGGTGGGTCAGGACCAGGTCGAATCCGGAGCCGGGCTCACCGATCGACCGCACGTCGAACCCGAGGTCGGCGAGGTGTCCACGCACCGCCTCCTCGAGGTCTGGTACCAGGTCCATCACTCTCACCTTTCGCCACTTTTACCAATGGTAAAACGATTGCGTCGTGAAAACGAGTCCCTCCGGAATGCTTTCTCGCGCTCGCAGCGCGGAACGGCACGGATTCGGTGGCCTAGGCGTGCACGGTCCGCGCTCCGAGCGCGGAACTCGCACGCACAACGGGCCGTATCCGCAGGCGGGGCGCGCCAGAGGGGGCGTTGTGCGTGCGAGTTCGGCGTGGCGCCGTGGGGCTGCCCGTCCGCGGAGCCGGCGCGCGCCCATCACGGGCACAATCTGCGGGCGCGACCCAGCAACCGCACGCCCACACCCCCACCACGGGCACAAGCTGCGGGCGCGACGCAGGAAGCGCCGCATCAGGGGGTGGGGGTGACCCAGCGCTGCTGGTAGGGCTCGAGCGTCAGCTCCCACCACAGGTCGTCGCCCGTGATCGCGTCGCGCAGCCCCGACAGCGGACCGAACCGGTCGAAGCCGTGCAACGACACGTGCTGCGGCGACGCCGTGAGGTTGGCGAGCGCCAGCACGTGCCCGCGCGGGCCGGTCCGCAGCAGCGCGAACACCGCGTCGTTGCCGAGCGAGAGCGCCTCGGTGAAGGTCTGGGCGTGCAGCTGGGGCAGCGCCTGACGGGTGCGGACGAGCCGCTGCAGGCCGCCGAACACCTGCCCCTCGACGGTGGTCGGGTCGTGGCGCCGCTCGGCCGCGACCCAGTCCATCGCGGGCCGGTGGATCCACCGGTTGTCCTCGGCCAGAGCAGGGTCCGCGAGGTAGGAGTGGTCGTTGAGCAGGCCGATCTCGTCGCCCATGTAGATCAGCGGGACGCCGCCGAGCACGAGCACCAGCCCCTGCACCAGCAGGATGCGTCGTATGGCGAGCTCGACCGCCGCCTCGTCCCCCTCCGCCTGGGCTCGCTCCAGCCCGCACAGCGACGCGAGCGTGCCGGAGATCCGGCGGTCGCGGGTGACGGGGTTCTCCTGGAAGACCTCGCCGACCGCCCACGAGCCGGGGTGCGCGCCGGAGTAGAAGTCGGACAGGAAGGACCGGTGCCAGAAGCCGTCGAGCCCCACGGCGGCGGCGTTGTCGTCGGTGACGGCCCAGCCGATGTCGTCGTGCAGGCGGGCATAGGTCAGCCAGGCGACGCTGGGCGGGATCTGGGGCATGGCCCGCAGGGTGTGGGTGAGCAGCCGGGCGTCGCCCTCGGCGAGCGCCGACCACAGGGCGACCATGTAGACGTTGTGGTAGGCGAGCTCGCACTCCTTGGCGGTGGCGGCGCCCTGCCCGAGGTAGGGGACGAGGTCCTCGGGCGACACGATCGCCTCGGCGAGCAGGATGACGCCGGGCATGGCCAGGCGCGTGAGGGCGCGGAACGCCTGCAGGATCAGGTGCGCCTCGGGCTGGTTCTGGCAGGTGGTGCCGAGCCGCTTCCACATGAACGCGACGGCGTCGAGGCGGACGACCTCGACGCCCGCGTTGCCGAGGTAGCAGATGACGTCGAGCATCTCCTCGAGCACCCGGGGGTTCGCGTAGTTGAGGTCCCACTGGTAGTCGTTGAAGGTCGTCCAGACCCACTGCCTGATCTCGGGGACCCAGGTGAAGTTGCCGGGCGCGAAGTCGGGGAAGACCTCGGGCAGCGACGCCTCCCACCGGTCGGGCTGCTCGCGGTCGGGGTAGAAGAAGTAGTAGTCGCGGTAGGCCAGGTCCTCGGGCGTCGTGCCCGTCACGGCCCGGCGGGCCCACTCGTGCTCGCGGGCCGTGTGGTTGCAGACGAGGTCGACGACCAGCGAGACGCCGCGACCGCGCAGGGTGGTGGCGAGCGCGCGGAGCTCGTCCATCGAGCCGAGACGGGGGTCGGTCGCGCGGTAGTCGCGGACGGCATACCCCCCGTCGTTGGCACCCTCGCGGGGCTCGAGCACCGGCATCAGGTGCAGGTAGCCGACCCCGAGCTCACCGAGGTAGTCCAGCCGCCCGGGCAGCGTCGCGAAGGACCCGCTGAACCGGTCGGTGTAGCAGACGTAGCCCACGAGCTCGGAGCGCTGGAACCAGTCGGGCTGCGAGAGGCGCCGCTCGTCGAGCACCCGCAGCTCCTGCGAGCGCGTCGCGTAGGCCCGTGCGGTGACGGTCACCAGCCGCTCGAGCACCTGGCCGAGGTCGTGCTCGCCATACAGCTCGGCGACGGGTCGCAGCACGTCCGCCCACAGCGCCTCCAGGCGCACGTCGAAGATCTGCTGCTCCAGCGGGCTCAGGTCGAGCCACTCGGGCAGGTCGTGGTGGGCGCGGGGGATGGCAGGCACGTGAACTCCGGGTGACGGGCGGTCGAGCGGGGGACCAAGGGGCATCGTTCCACGAGGGGGCGGGTGGCGCACCAGGGGTCCGGGTCGGCGATGATGGGCGGGTGAGTGCGACGGAGCATCGTGAGATCGAGCGCAAGTACGACGTCGAGGCGGGGGCGGCGCTGCCCTCGCTCGTGACCCTGCCGGGCGTGGACCGGGTCGAGCAACGGCCACCGGTCGAGCTCGACGCGATCTATCTCGACACCGACGACCTGGCGCTGGCGCGGGCCCGCATCACGCTGCGCCGCCGCACCGGTGGTGGCGACGAGGGCTGGCACCTCAAGCTCCCCGCGCGCAAGGACGTGCGCCGCGAGCTGCACGCCCCGCTCGGCGACCCGCCCACCGGCGAGGACGGTCAGGAGGACCTCACCCGCCTCGAGGTCCCCGCCGACCTGCTCCCCCACGTCCTGGCCCACACCCGGGGACGAGCCCTCACCCCGGTCGTGCGGCTCACCAACCAGAGAGTCACCACCGAGCTGTATGCCGGAGACGAGGCGCGGACCTTCCTCGCCGAGGTGTGCTCCGACACCGTCACCGCCACGCCCCTGCGCGCGGGCGTCGACCCGTCCGCGTGGAGCGAGTGGGAGGTCGAGCTGGTCGACGGGCCCGTGCCGCTGCTGGACGCCGTGGAGCGGGTCCTGCTGGCGGGCGGCGCCCACCCCGCCGCGGGCCCCTCCAAGCTGGCCCGCGCCCTCGGCCCCCTCGCCCCGCCGCCGCCGGCCGTGCACACCGTCCCCAAGAAGCCCACCGCCGGCCAGGTCATGATGGCGGCCCTGCAGACCACCGTCGAGCGGCTCAAGGCCGAGGACGCGGGTGCCCGCACCGGCGCGCCTGACGCCGTCCACCAGATGCGCGTCGCGACCAGGCGGCTGCGCACGCTGCTGTCGACATACGGCCCCCTGCTCGACGACGAGCTGACCACCCACCTGCGCACCGAGCTCAAGGTGCTGGCCGACACCCTCGGTGGCGCCCGCGACGCCGAGGTGCTGCGCGAGCGGCTGCTCGCCCTGGTCGACACCCAGCCGTCCCAGGCGGTGCTCGGCCCGGTCGCCGACCGCATCGACACCGAGCTCGGCAAGGACTACGAGCGCGCCATGACGCGGCTGCGCCGGGGGCTGGAGCACGAGCGCTACTACGCGCTGCGCGACGAGCTCGACGCCCTGGTGGCCGATCCCCGGACCACGCCGCTCGCCGACGACCCGGCCCGCCTGGTCGTGCCCCGGCTGCTCGGTCGCGACTGGCGCCGGATGCGCCGCGCCGTCCGTCAGGCCTCGGCGATCGACGACCCGGCCCGCGCCGAGACCGCGCTGCACGAGGTGCGCAAGGCGGCCAAGCGGCTGCGCTACGCCGCCGAGTCGAGCACCGTCGTGCTCGGGCTGCGCGGCAAGCAGCTCGGGAAGTCCAGCGAGAACCTCGCCGAGGTGCTCGGTGAGCACCAGGACAGCGCCATCACGCAGGAGGCGCTGCGCGACCTCGGCCTGCGGGCCCAGCGGCACGGCGAGAACGCCTTCACCTACGGCCGCCTGCAGGGCATCGAGGAGGCGCTGCAGGGCGAGCTCGCGTCCAAGGACTACCGCAAGGCGGTCGGCAAGGTCGCCAAGCGTCGCCTCAAGGGCTGGAAGCAGGTCTAGCGGCCGTGCTGACCGCGCTCCCGGCAGCCGTGCTGGCCGGGATGCTCATCGGTGTCGTCATGGGTGCCCTCGGGGGTGGCGGCGCCGTGCTGCTGGTGCCCGTGCTGGCCTTCGGCTTCGGCGTCGACGCGGTCCCGGCCACCACGATGTCGCTCGTCGTCGTCGGCATCTCCTCCCTCGTCTCGGCCTGGTCCTCCGGCCGCCGGGGCCTGGTCGATGCCCGTATGGCGGGGG
>NZ_DKGR01000020.1:0-149528 GCF_002453335.1 Arsenicicoccus sp. UBA6765 | reverse complement strand
CGGGGACCTGCTGCTCGCGATGTTCGGCGGGCTGCTGCTGGTGATCGCGGCGCTGATGGTGCGCCGGGGGCGGGACGCGGGGGCCTCCGACCCGGGGGTGCCGGTGCACCGGGGCCAGCCTGACGTGGTGGACGGCGCGGCTGCTCCGGCGGGTGCGCACCGGGTGGCGCACCGCACCCGCTGGGGGGGTCTGGTGGGCGCGGCGACCGGGGTGAGCCTCCTGACCGGGTTCTTCGGCGTGGGCGGGGGCTTCGCGATCGTGCCGGCGCTGACGCTGCTGCTGCGGGTGCCGATGCGCGTGGCGGTGGGCACGTCCCTGCTGGTCATCGCCGGGAACTGCCTCACGTCGCTGGTCTGGCGGTGGCCCACCCTCGCGCGGCTGGACTGGCCGCTGACCGTCGCGCTGACGGTGTCGATGGTCGTGGGCGGCCTGCTCGGTGGGCGGGTGGGACGCCGCGTGCCCGCACCCCGGCTGCAGCTGGCGTTCGGCATACTCCTCGTGCTCGTCGCCACGGTCACCCTGGTGCAGACCCTGCGCGGCTGACACTGCTGGGCTGAGGCTGCTGGGCTGAGACTGCTGGGCTGAGACTGCTGGGCTGACGGGGAGTCGAGTCCACGGGGCCGGTGGACGGCGCCGCCAGGGCGGGTGGTAGGACTGGAGACCACCCCTCAGGAGGAGACGCCATGTCCGAGCACAGCCGCACCATCACCGTCCACGCGCCCGCCGACGTCACCTTCGGGTACCTCAGCGACGCACGGCACCTGCCGGACTTCATGCCGCGGATGCGTCGCGTGGAGCCGCACGACGACGGCACCGTGACGGTCACCGCGGTCGTGACCCCCGACGGCACGCGCGAGCTGGAGGTGCAGGGCACGGCCTGGCTCGAGGTCGACCAGGAGGCGCGGGCGATGCGCTGGGGCTCGGAGCGGCACAGCTATCGCGGCTCCCTGACCGTCGAGGGCGACGTGGAGAGCGACGTCGAGGGCGACATCGAGGGCGACGCGGAGTCGACGGTCGAGATCAGCCTGAGCACCGAGCACGGCGACCCCGCCACCATCGACGCCGGGCTGGACCGGGCGCTCGAGGCGATCGCCGCGCGCATCGAGGCGCGCGCCTGACTACTCGGGGTAGCCCTCGAGCGGGAGCTGCCCCGCGGTCACCTTGGCCTGTTCCTCGCGTTCCTCCTCGGTGGGCGGGAGGGGCAGGTGCACCGCCCGCAGCGTGGCGTTGGCGAAGGCCACGATCGGCACGGCGAACAACGCGCCGGCCACCCCCGCCACCGACGTCCCCGCAAGGACGGCCAGGGCCACCCCGAGCGGGTGGACCTCGACGTTGCGGCTCATGATGAGCGGCTGCAGCAGGTGCGCCTCGAGCTGCACGAGGACGACGATCGTGATGGCGACGACCGTGGCCGCCGCAGGTCCGTGCTCGATGAGGCTGACGATGATGCAGAAGATCCCGGTCACCGTCATGCCGATCAGCGGGATGAACGACCCGACGAATATCAGGACCGACAGCGCCAGCGCCAGGGGCACCTCGAGGACGTGCAGGACGACGTAGATCGTGGTCGCGTGCAGCGTCGCGATGATCGTCACGCCGCGCATGTAGCCGCCGAGCGTGTGCCACCCGACGCGACCGACCTGGTCGATGCGGCGGCGCGAGCTCGTCGGCAGCAGGCCGAGCACCCAGCGCCAGATGACCTCGCCGTCACGCAGCAGGAAGAACGTGCTCAGCAGGAGCAGCAACCCGCCCGCGATGACGTGCGAGAGCGTGGACAAGGTCGTGATCGCGCCGGTCACGAGCGTGCCCTGGTTCTTGGAGATGGTGTCCGAGAGCTCCTGGATGTACTTCTCGACCTGGGAGTCGCTCAGGCGCAGCGGCCCCTCGCGCAGCCACCGGCTCGCGTCGTCGAGGAACTGGGTGAACTGCTCCGTCATACGAGGCGCGTTGGCGGAGATCTGCAGCGCCACGAACGTCCCGATCGCCCCGATCACCGCGATGCCGAGCAGCAGCGCCAGGAAGGCCGCCAGCGAGTGTGGGACGTGCGCCCCGCGGTGCAGCCGCCGCTGGACGGGGCCGAGCACGGCCGTGAGCAGCAGGGCGACGACGAAGGGGATCGTGACGATGGGGACGGCCGCCAGCGCCTGGGCGACGAGATAGACCGCCGCGACGATCAGCAGCAGCCGCCAGCTCCAGGCCGCCGCGACCCGCACCCCACGGGGGACCGGGTCGGACTCGGGGCGCGTGGGCTCGGGCATGGTGACGTGCACGGTCGTGGACATCGGCTCGTGCTGGCCGGCGGCCGTGCTCCCCCACTGCGAGGGTGGCGGCGCGTCGAGCCGGGCTCGGACGGTGCGCGTGATCGAGCCCACCGCGCCGCGCAACCGGCCCGCCTCGCCGCTCGGAGGGGTGCCTCCGCCATCGGCCTCGCGGCCACCGTCGCGCGGCTGCGCGTCGTCGTGCTCCATGTCAGTCCTCTCGTCCCCCGCCTGGCCTTCGCCAGTCATTGTGCCCGGCCCAGCCTGTGAGTCCCCTGCCGGATCTACCTGAGGTCGTCACAGGCGCCTGGCGGGCGAACCCAGGCCGATGTGACGACCTGAGGTAGGTCTAGAAGCGGCCGGCGAGGCGCAACGGCTTGGGCCGGCCGTCCGGGTCGTGCACGAGCTCGTAGACCACCCGGGCCCACGCCTTGGTGAACGACGACTGCTCCACCGGGGGGATGCGGCGCAACCGACCCGGAGGCCGCTCACCGACGCGCCCGCCGCCGTGCCAGTCCTCGAGGCGCCGGGCGCAGTCGGCATACGCGGCGAACATCCCCTCGGCGGTGAGGCAGTCCGCCATCACCGCGGCGATCTCGGCGTCGGTCGCGTCCGTCGGCAGCTCGCGACCCAGGTGCTCCGCCGCGAGCCGCAGCCGCAGGCGCCGGGCATAGGCGTTGTGGTCCTCGCCCTCGTCGTCCCACACCACCGCGGACAGCTCGGAGTCGTGCGTCCACGAGCGCCGGTTGAAGTTGTCGGACCCGATCGTGGCCCAGCGGTCGTCCATGACGCAGACCTTGGCGTGGACGTAGACGGGTGTGCCGGCGAGGTTCTCGATGCCGTAGAGCGCGAACCGGTCGCCGCCGGCCTCCTCGATCAGCCGCACCGCCTGGTCGCGGCCGTAGAGCTGCGGCGTGCGCGACATCGGGCTGCTCTGGTCGGGCACCTGCGGCAGGATCGCGATCACGTGCAGGCCCGGGCTGGACTGCAGGGTCTCGATGAACTGCTCGGCGACGTCCTTGGACCAGAGGTACTGGTCCTCGATGTAGATGAGGTGCTCGGCGCGCTCCAGCGCCTTGGAGTAGCCGCGGGCCACGCTGCGCTCGCCGCCCCGCGCATAGGGGTAGTCGCGGCCGTGCCGCAGGTCGGGATAGGTGCGCAACAGCTGGACGTGGTGGGTCGCGCCGGAGATGGCGGGCGGTGGGGGCGTCTGCTCGGGGAGCGGGTCCGGGTCCGTGTCGTCGCCGCGCAGCTTGTCGCCCATCATGCGGATCGGGCTGCGAGACAAGGGGGTCGGATCGTTCCAGCGCTCGCGGAACACCGTCTCGACGTCGTGCACGGCCGGCCCCTCCAGGCGCACCTGCACGTCGTGCCAGGGCGGGCTGTCGCCGAACTCCTCGGCCATGCTCTGCGCCTGCGGGTCGCCGTGGTGGTCGTCGTCGTCGCGCCGCGAGTGGCACAGGTCGATGCCGCCGACGTAGGCGACGTCCCGCGTCGGGTCGTCGCGGTGCCGGATGACGACGAACTTCTGGTGGTGGCTGCCGCCGGTGCGCACCCGCATGTCGAGCAGCACCTCGGCCCCGGCGCTCTGCAGCTGCTCGCCGAAGCGGCGGTTCTCGGCGCCGGAGAACGCCAGCTTGTCCCAGTGCGAACGCCACACGAGACCGCGCACGTCCACGCCGCGACGGGCCGCGCGCGACAGCACCGAGGCGATCTCGGAGTTGGGGTCGTCGGCCACCAGCCGCTCGTCGGGGTCCCCGCGCCAGTCGGTGAACCACAGCAGGTCGCCCGGCCCGGCCGCCTCGATCCGGGGATACAGGTCCGCGAAGTACTGCCGCCCGTGGATCAGCGGCGTCGCCACGTTGCCGTCGCTCCACGCCTGGTCGCCGGGGTGCTGGTCGTCGATCGTGGTGCGCGGGTTGGCGCGCTCGGACCGGGTGATCAACCATTCACGGATCGACATGGTCCCCATACTGACGCGTATGACGCCCTCCGGGCCACCGACCGTCCACATCTGCCGTGGTCTCCGGGCAGATGCGCAGCCGCCGCCCAGGTGGTCCGGAGACCTCAGCCGGCCGCGATGAGGGCCACGGCGACCGCGCACGCGACCAGACCCGCGACCTGGGCCCGCGAGGCCCGCTCACCGAGCAGGGCCATCGCCAGCAGCACCGTGAACGCCGGGTAGAGGGAGGCCACGACGGGGACGACGGTGAGCTGCCCGGCAGCCTCGCCTGCCTGCCCGGCGGCCTGGCCGGAAGCCTCGCCACCGGACTGCCCGGCCAGGAAGTAGGTCAACGACCCCAGGGCGCCGGTGACCCCGACGATCCACGCGGGCAGCGCCGCCCGCACCGACCCCTCCGGCCGCTGCTGCGCCACGATCCCCCACATCACGACCAGCGACACCAGCTGGCACACCGCCACCGGCCAGGACCCCGACCCCGGAGCGGCCTGCGCCAGCGCGATGAAGAACACCGCGAAGCCGACCCCCGCCAGCAGCCCGTCGCGCACCCCGGCCCGCCTCGCCGGGGGCGGCGCGGACGGCATACGGCCATGGTCGGGCTCGACCAGGTGGGTCTCGCCGGGGGCCGACCCAGGGTCGCTCTCACCCGCGGCCACCGCCCACACGGCCGGGAGGGCCAGGACGATGCCGACGACCGCGAGGGGCGAGGGCCGCTCGCCCAGGGCGACCCCGAGGATCACCGGCAGACCCGCCGCGCACACGGCCGACAGCGGGCCGGCGACGTGCATCGAGCCACGGGCCAGCCCGCGCATGAGCATGAGGGTGCCCGAGCAGTGCCCGATCGACGCGGCGGCGCCCCAGAGGAGGGCGTCCTGGGTGAGCGGCTGACGCTGGGCGAGGGCGACGAGCGTGATCCCCGTCGCGGAGAAGGTCTGCGCCACCGCACCGACGATCAGGAAGTGCCGCCGCCGCGACTGCACGCCGGACAGGAAGTCAGAGACGCCGTAGAGGACGGCCGACGCGAGGGCGAGCGGGATGGCGAGCACCCCTTGAACCTACCGGGGGCAGGATCGTCAGCCTGGCGAACGAAGGCCGGTCGATGCCTCTGCCCCCGGCGGGTCAGACGCGGAAGGGGACGCCCGTCAGCTCCTCGCACAGCTGCCACAGCTGCGCGGCCTTGCGACGGTCGTGCGACGCCGCGGTCGAGCCGACGGTGCGCGGGTGCCCGTGAGCCTCCATGAACCCGTCCGGCCCCACGAACGAGCCGCCCGGCAGGTCGTCCACCGTCGCCGCGTAGAGGGACGGCAGGGCGCCCATCGCGGCCGGCTGCGCGACCGTGCTGACCTGGTTGAGCTGCAGCATCGCCCGGTCGGACCACACCGAGCCGGTGCGGCCCTGCAGGTTGGTCGAGGAGTAGCCCGGGTGCGCCGCCATCGACCGCAGCGGCGAGCGGGCGCCCGTCAGCCGACGCTCCAGCTCGTAGGCCAGCATCAGGTCGGCGAGCTTGCTCTGCCCGTAGGCGACCCAGGCGTTGTAGCGGCGCCGCTCGAAGTTCGGGTCGGCGAGGTCGATGCGGCCCATGCGGTGCATCAGCGAGGACAGCCACACGACGCGGTCCGTCAGGCGCGGCAGGAGCTGGGCCGTCAGCGCGAAGTGACCCAGGACGTTGGTGCCGAATTGCGTCTCGAAGCCGTCGGCGGTGCGCGAGAACGGCACGGCCATCAGGCCGGCGTTGTTGATCAGGGTCTCGATGCGCCAGTCAGAGACGCCCTCGGCGAACTCCCGCACGGAGTCCAGCGACGCGAGGTCCAGGCGGCGCACCTCGGCCCCGCCAGGTCCGGCGAGGTCGAGGGAGGACCGGGCCGCCTCGCCCTTGTCGGTGTCGCGGCAGGCCATGACGACGTACGCGCCCTTGTCGACGAGCGCTCGCGTGGTCTCGAGGCCGAGCCCCGAGTTGGCTCCGGTGACGACGAAGACGCGGCCGGTCTGGTCGGGGATGTCCTTGGTGGTCCAGGTGCTCATGGCACCAGTCTGCGGGATGGGTATGACGCTGTGCCGTCCCGCACGTGAACCTCTCGGCCTCGGACCCGACCGGGGGTGATCCGAGCGACCGCGGGGATCCGGGCGGTCAGATGGCCATCTGACCGCGCGCGACCTCCTTGACGATGCCGCCGAGCGAGACCTGGCCGTCGGCGTCGATGTCGAGGTGGATCATCGAGGGGCGCTCGATGTCCTCGCCCTGGTAGACGCGGTAGTGCTTGTCGCGCTCGCCCCGGGAGACGAGGACCTCGCCGAGCCGGCCGGCGCCGGACGCGGTCGCGGCGACCTCGAGGACACCGCCCTGCGGGCCGTAGAACATGCGGGAGGCGACGTCGCCGTCCTCGCGCCAGGCCCACACGTAGATCTGCGGCTCGACGTGGAGCAGCATGGCGTACTGGTGCAGGAGGCGGGCGTCGATCTTGGCCTCGCGCACGTCCTGCTCCGTCGCGAGCTGGAGCACGATGGTGGAGCGCGTGAACGTGACCTTGACGGTGGGGTCGACGATCGCGGGGATCTTGCGACCGACCAGACCGGCGAGGAACCGCTTCTCGGTGCGGATCTCCTCGATGACCGAGCTGCGGCCGAGCATGGTCCACCGGTTGCCGGAGTCGATCACGTGGATCAGCTGCTTCCTGCCGGCGAGGTGGATGTCGCCCTCGCCGCCGTCGAGCTCGCGCACGACGTGCGCGGTCGCCATCGACGCGCTGCCGGCGAAGCCCGAGGCGCCCTCGGGCTGGAAGAAGCGGACCGTGGCGTGACCCTCGTCGTCACGGCCGGTGATGAACGAGCACTCGGTCCCCAGCTGCCGAGCGGTGCGCCGCATGGTCTCCTCGTCGAGACCCTTGGCGTCGGTGAACACGGCGACCGCGTTGCCGGAGAACAGGTCGTCCGGCGTCGTGAACACGTTGAGGATTCGGTAGTCGGAAGGCATGGGCTCAGGGTATAGGCCGAGCCCGCGCCCGTCCTCGGGAGGACGGGAGGAGCCGTTGTGAGACGGGTCGCACCCCCGTTCACCCCCTGTCGGTCCCGTGGTCCAGAATCGACCGTATGACGGATCAGAGCCGACCCCTCGCGCCCCAGCCCAGCGACCTCACCGGACCGGCGGCCGTCGCCGCCGTCGCCGAGGAGGCCGTCCAGGTCGCCCGCCAGTGGGAACGCGCCACGGCGGAGGGCGCGACGCGGTCCGAGCGCGCCACGTCCGACCAGCTGGGCGCCCTGCTCCGCGACGAGACGGGGCTGGACCTGGCGGTGACCTTCGTCGACGAGGTGGCCCGCCCGGAGGACCCCTACGTCGCCGCCAAGGTGCTCTCGACGCTGACCGCCGGTGACGCCGGCGCGTTCCTCGGCCGGGTCGACCGCTCGCTGCTGGGGCTCGGCGCCAAGGTCGCCAAGCTCGCTCCTCCGGTCGTCGTGCCGATCGCCCGCGCCCGGCTGCGCCAGATCGTCGGCCACCTCGTCGTGGACGCGAACGACCCGGCCCTGGGCCGCCACCTGGCCAAGGCCCGGGCCGAGGGCTTCCGGCTCAACGTCAACCTGCTGGGCGAGGCCGTCCTCGGCGAGCACGAGGCCGCGAGCCGGGCCGAGCGCACCCGCCAGATCCTGGCCCGCCCCGACGTGGACTACGTCTCGATCAAGGTGTCGTCCCTGGTCAGCCAGATCTCGACGTGGGACGAGGAGGGCACGGTCGAGCGGGTCCTCGAGCGCCTGCGCCCGCTCTACCGCACCGCCGTGGCCAAGAGCCCGCACGCCTTCGTCAACCTCGACATGGAGGAGTACAAGGACCTCGACCTCACGATGGCGGTCTTCGAGCGGCTGCTGGCCGAGGAGGAGTTCCACGACCTCGAGGCCGGGATCGTGCTGCAGGCCTACCTCCCCGACGCACTGCCCGCCCTGGAGCGCATGCTCGAGCTGGCCCGCCGCCGCCGAGCCGCCGGGCACGCCGGCATCAAGGTCCGCGTCGTCAAGGGCGCCAACCTAGCGATGGAGCAGGTCGAGGCCGAGCTGCACGACTGGGTGCAGGCCCCCTACCCGACCAAGGAGGACGTCGACGCCAACTACCTCGCCTTCGTGGAGCGCGCGCTGCGGCCCGACGCCACCGAGGTCATGCGCATCGGCGTCGCCTCGCACAACCTCTTCGACACGGCCGTGGCCTATCTCCTGGCCCAGCAGCGCGGCTGCCTGGACGCCCTGGACATCGAGATGCTGCAGGGTATGGCGCCCAGCCAGGCCCGCGCCGTCAAGGCTGACGTGGGGTCGGTCCTGCTCTACACCCCCGTCGTCGCCCCCAAGGACTTCGACGTCGCGGTGAGTTATCTCATCCGCCGCCTGGAGGAGAACGCCCAGAAGCAGAACTTCCTGCACGCCATGTTCTCCGCGGACCCGGGGTCCGGCGCCTCGCCGGACGGCCGCCCCGGCGCCGCGGCCCGTCCGCACGACGCGATGGCCGACCAGGAGCGCCGCTTCCGCGAGTCGGTCGCCGCCATGCCGACGACGCCCGTCGGACCGCGCCGCTCGTCCGAGCGCGCCCGCATCGGCGACCGCTTCGCCAACACCCCCGACTCCGACCCGTCCCTGCCCGCCACCCGTGTCTGGGCCCGGGAGGCGCTCGCGGCCGACCCCCACCGCCTCTCCTCCCCCGTCCTGTCGACCCCGGACGACGTCGACGAGGTGGTCGCCCGCGCCGTGTCGGCGGCCCCGGGCTGGGCCGGGCGGTCGGCATACGACCGGGCGCAGGTGCTGCGCGACGCCGCCCGTGAGCTGGACGCCCGGCGCGGCGAACTGGTCACGATCATGGCCGCCGAGGGCGGCAAGACCGTCGCCGAGGCCGACCCCGAGATCTCCGAGGCGATCGACTTCGCGCGCTACTACGCCGAGCGCGGGCTCGAGCTCGAGGCCGGCGCGAGCGCGCACACCGACGGGTCGCGCTTCACGCCCGACCGCGTCGTGCTGGTCACCCCGCCGTGGAACTTCCCCGTCGCCATCCCGATCGGCGGCGTGCTCGCCGCGCTCGCCGCGGGGTCGGCCGTCGTCATCAAGCCCGCGCACCCCACGCCAGGCTGCGTCGAGGTCGCCGCCGAGGCGCTGTGGGAGGCCGGTGTCCCCCGCGAGGTGCTGCAGGTCGTCCGCACCGACGAGCGCGAGGCCGGACGCGCCCTGGTCTCGCACCGCGACGTCGACACCGTCGTGCTGACCGGCGCCTCCGAGACCGCCCGCATGTTCGCCGGCTGGCGGACCGAGCACCCCGCCGGGCCTCGCGTCTATGGCGAGACCTCCGGCAAGAACGCCCTGGTCGTGACCCCGGCCGCGGACCTCGACCTGGCCGCCGCCGACCTCGTCCGCAGCGCCTTCGGCCACGCCGGTCAGAAGTGCTCGGCCGCATCGCTCGGCATCCTCGTGGGCTCGGTCGCGCGCTCCGAGCGCTTCCGGCGCCAGCTGGTCGACGCCGTGCGCTCGCTGCGCGTCGGCTGGCCGCACGACCTCGGCACCACGATGGGCCCGATCATCGAGGTGCCCGAGGAAAAGCTCCGCCGCGCCCTCACGACCCTGGAGCCCGGCGAGTCCTGGCTGGTCGAGCCCGAGCAGCTCGACGACTCGGGCCGCCTCTGGTCGCCCGGCCTCAAGGAGGGCGTCCGTCCCGGGTCGTTCTTCCACCTCACCGAGGTGTTCGGCCCGGTCCTCGGCCTCATGACGGCCCGCACGCTCGAGGAGGCCATCGAGCTGCAGAACGCCACGGCCTTCGGCCTCACCGGTGGCCTGCACAGCCTCGACCCCGACGAGATCGCCTGGTGGACCGAGCACGTCGACGTGGGCAATGCCTACATCAACCGCCACATCACCGGCGCGATCGTGCAGCGGCAGAGCTTCGGCGGGTGGAAGGACTCGGTGGTCGGCCCCGGCGCCAAGGCCGGCGGCCCCAACTACGTCGCCCTGCTCGGGTCGTGGAGCGAGGACGGGCTGCCGCAGCGCGGCGTCGAGCCGTCGCCGCGCGTGCGCCGGCTGGTCGACCGCCTCTCGCCGCTGGTCGTGGGCGCCGGTGGCGCGGGCGACGACGGGGACCTGCAGGACGCCCGCGGCTGGCTCGACGCGGCCCTGCGCTCCGACGCCCAGGCGTGGCGCGACGAGCTCGGTGTGGAGATCGACGAGACCGGTCTCGCGGTCGAGGCCAACGTGTTCCGCTACCGCCCTCACCCCGAGGTGACCGTCCGGCTCGAGCCCGGTGCGCGTCCGGTCGAGCTGGTGCGCCTGCTGGCGGCGGCCGAGCTCGCGGGGTCGGCCGTGCGCATCAGCGCCGACCCGCAGGCCGCCGGCCCGCTCGAGGCGCTGCGCACCGGTGACGGCGAGGCCCGCCAGGCCGCCGACGACCTGCGCGACCTGCTGACGATCGAGGACCGCGCCACCTTCGCCCAGCGGCTGCGTGACGGCGAGCACTCGACGCGGGTGCGCGCGATCGGTCAGGAGTCCGAGGTCAGGGACCTGGTCCACGCCCTCGCCGGCTCGTCCGCGACCGTCCTCGCCGACCCGGTGCTGGCCAACGGCCGTCGCGAGCTGCTGACCTTCCTGCGCGAGCAGGCGATCAGCCGCACCCTGCACCGCTTCGGCCACGTGGCGCCGGACCTCGCCCGATGACGGGACGCACCCCCGCCCCGGCGCCCGAGCCCGCGGCGGGGGCGGGGGCGGGGGCAAGGGCAAGATCGTTGGGGTCGCGCCTCGGCGAGGGCCTGGTCATGACCGTCACCTTCCTGATCTTTCGGCTGGTGATGATCTGGCTCGGGCTGTTCGACGGCGAGCCCTTCCTGGCCACCGCCTCGGCCGCGTTGCTGTTCGGCGTGTTCTGGGTGCTCGTGGGCCTGGCGTGGGACGTCTGGCGGCGACGTCGACAGGGCGAGCGCCGGTGACGGGCGGTCGCCCCGTCGTCCGCGCGCTCACCGTCGACGACGCCCGCGCCTCCTGGGACCTCGGCGTCGAGTCCTTCGGCCACGCCGAGCCCGCCCCGGACCCGCTGCCCGACCCCACCCGGCGTGGTCGGGTCATGCTGGGCGCCTTCGTCGACGACACCCTCGTCGGTCGGGTCGGCGCCCTGTCGCTGTCGTCCTGGTGGGGCGGGCGCGAGGTGCCCACCGCGGGCATCGCCAGCGTCGCCGTGCGCCTCGAGGAGCGCGGCTCGGGGAGCCTCGGCCTGCTGATGCCCGCCCTGCACGACCGCGCCCGCGAGCGCGGGGACGTCCTCGCCACGCTCTACGCCACGGCGCAGGGCATCTACCGGCGGTTCGGCTACGAGACGGTGACGTCCTTCGACCAGGTCGAGCTGCCGACGCGGCTGCTCCTCGACGTCCCGGTCGACGAGCCCGCCGATGCGCAGGACGGCACGCGCGAGGTGCGGCTGCGCCGGGGCACGGCCGACGACCTGGACGCCATGCAGGCCGCCTACACCCGCTGGGCCCGCGAGCACGACGGACCGCTCACCCGGTCCGGGCCGCAGTTCCCGCCCGACGTGACGGCCTTCCTGCAGGCGCTGGACGGCGCGCACGTCACCCTCGTCGAGGAGGACGGCGCGGTCACGGGCTACGCCACCTGGCGGCGCACCGACGGCTACCACCAGGGCGTCACGGCGGTGGACGACCTCGTCGTGACCACCCCGTCGGCCGCGCGCGCCCTGCTCCACCAGCTCGGCACCAGCCACGCCGTCGCCCCCACCACCACGCTGTGGACCAGCGGCGCCGATCCCCTGCGCCTGCACCTGCCCGGCAACGCCTGGCGCCCGGTCGACCAGCGCCCCTACGCCCTCGCGGTGCTCGACGTCCCCGCGGCGTTCGAGGCCCGCGGCTACCCCGGCCACCTCGACGCCGACCTGACGTTCGCCGTCTCCCCCGGCCACGGCGGCGACCCGGTGGCCGGCACCTACCGCCTGCGCGTGACGGCGGGGAGGGCCACCTGCGAGCGGCTCGCCGACGACCCTGCCCCCGGCATACGGCTCCTGCACCCGCGCGCACTGAGCCTCGCGTATGCCGGCGCCCAGCCGAGCAGCGCGCAGCGCCAGGCGGGCCTGCTGACGGGTCCCGCCGATGACGACGCGGTGTGGGACACCCTCACCGGCGGGCGTCAGGTGCGCGTGCGCGACTACTTCTGAGTGGCGACCTGGCGCAGGACGACGTCGGCGATCTCGGCCGCGTGCTCGACCGGCAGGCCGTGGCGGGCGCCGCGCAGCACGACGAGCTCGGCGCCCGGGATGCGCTCGGCCAGCAGCTCGCCGTTGCGCAGCGGGTTGACGCGATCGGCGTCGCCGTGGACCACGACCGTGGGCGCGACGATGCGGGGCAGCGAGTCCCACGCGTCGTGCCCGTGCGAGGCGCGGTAGTGCAGGCCGCGCTGCGCGGACCGCGTCGTGGTCGCGGCGTCGGCCGTCTCGGCCAGCTCGTGGTGCGAGCCCAGCCACGCGGGCGTGTAGCTCAGCAGCGCCATCTCCATCGGGTCGCAGCGCGCGATCGTGGCGTCGACGTCGTCGGCGCGCGGGACGCCGTGCCGGTCACCGGGCGAGGTGCACAGCAGGGTCAGGCTCGCGACGCGCTCCGGGTGTCGGATCGCGAGCCACTGCGCGATGCGGCCGCCCATGGAGTGGCCGACCACGTGCGCCCGCTCGACCTCGAGCCGCTCGAGCACCCAGGCCGCGTCGTCGGCGAAGGATCCTGTGGTCGGCGGGTCCCGGCGATCCATGTCGTCGCTGTCGCCGGTGCCCCGCTGGTCGATCGCGATCGTCTCCACCTGGCCGTCCAGCACGCCGCGCGCCGCGAGCTCGGCCACGAGCACGTCGTAGAGCCAGTGGTCCTGGCTCATGCCTGGCAGCAGCAGCACCGGGGTCCCGCCGGCGCCTGACCGCCACACCGCGAGACGCGACCCGTCGGCGAGCTCCACCACCTGCTTCGGCATACGGCCCGATCCTCCCTGGCGGCCCACGACTGATGCCGGACGACCGACGGACGACCGACGACCGACGGGGACGACCCACGACGGTCGTCCCCGCCAACCTAGCGCCCGGTGACCAGCGTGGTCGGCGGGGCGTCGGGAGCCGGCCGCACGGTGACCCGTCCGGAGTCCATCTGCCAGGTGAGCTCGTGCGCCGACTGCGTCCCCTTGATGGTGACGCCCTCGGTGGCCCAGCCGACGATCTCGCCCTGCCACTCCTCCGGGACGATGTAGGACGCTCGCTCGCCGAGCTGTCCGACGCGATAGGCCTCGAGCCGCTCACCACCGTCGTCGTGGATCGCGACGACCACGAACCGGCCGTTGGGGCTGGTGGCGAAGCTGTGGGCGGACCCGTTGCCGGCCGAGGCGAGAACGATCGCGGTGCCGTCGCTCGCCACGCTCATGAGGCGAGCCTGGTTGGGCGGCGCCGAGTCGGTCTGGTCGTCGTTGGAGCCCACGAGCGCGAGATAGCGGTCCCCGGCACGCGTGCCCGCGATCTTGACGCTGGTGCCGGTGGGGAACGCGACCGGGCCGAAGGGCGTCTCGAAGGACGACCCGGGCTCGGGCGCGAGGGTCCCGCTCGCGGTGGGCGTGCTCGTCGGGGCGGTGCGCGTCGCCGTGGCCGTGGCCGACGGGACGTCCGTCGGGGACGTCGCCGTCGACCGGGGGACCGACGGCGGCTCCGAGGTGGGCTCGGGCGCGCTGGTGCCCGTGCTGGTGGGCGTGGGCGAGGGGATCGCGGGCGCGGTCGTGACCTGCGACGTCGGGGGTGTCGCAGGGACGACCTTGTCCTCGGGATCCTGGCCGTCCGCGAGCCGCGGCACGAGGACCGCCGCCCCCACCACCAGCGCCAGCGTCGTGCCGGCCCCGGCCATGGCGGTCACCCGGCGGCGACGGCGCACGACCTTGCCGCGCTCGACGACCCACTCGCCGAGGTCGGGCGAGGGCCGCACGTCGTCGGCGTGCCCCTCCAGCGAACGCCTCACCAGGCGTCCGAGCTCGTCATCCCGCATGACCCAACCCCCTCTCCCACATCTCGTCACGTGCAGGCACGACCTTGCGAAGGTTGGCCAGGCCGCGTGAGATCTGGCTCTTCACCGTGCCCAAGGAGCACCCCATGATGTCTGCTATCTCCGCCTCCGGGAGGTCCTCGTAGAACCGGAGCACGAGCGCCGTGCGCTGACGGGACCCGAGCGTCTGCAGCAGCGCCCACATCCCGTCCCGCTCGTCGATGTCGTGCCGATCCTCGACGGCCTCGTCGGGTGTCGTCTCCGTTGCGTACTCACGCCGCCCCACCTTGCGCCACACCGAGATGTTGGTGCGCGTCATGGCCGTGCGGGTGTAGGCATCGACGGACCGGTGGTCCGCGATCTTGTGCCACGACAGGTAGACCTTGACCAGAGTGCTCTGGAGCAGGTCCTCCGCCGAGGCGTGATCACCCGTCAGCAGGTACGCGTAGCGGAGCAACGGTCCGGAGCGTGTTGCCACGAAAGCAGTGAACTCCTCGTCGCGCTCGTCCATGCGGTTCCCTTCCCTCCCCAAGAGGTGCTGACACCCGAATGACGCGGGCGCCGTCTCTCAGGTTGCACGTCATGGTCACGATCTGCCAACCGTTCGCGTACCTAAGGTGCTCGGGGGGAGACCCTGTCGGACGCTGGGGCTACTCTCCCCTCCATGAGCACCGCCGCCACCCCGCCCTCGGGCGACCGCCGTCCCCTCGTGGTGATGGAGCAGGTCAACAAGCACTTCGGAGACCTCCACGTCCTCCGCGACATCGACCTGACGGTCCACGAGGGGGAGGTCGTCGTCCTGATCGGCCCCTCCGGCTCGGGCAAGTCGACCCTGTGCCGCACCATCAACCGGCTCGAGACCATCGAGTCCGGCTCCATCTCCATCGACGGCCGACCCCTCCCCGAGGAGGGCAAGGCGCTGGCCCAGCTGCGGTCCGACGTGGGCATGGTCTTCCAGTCGTTCAACCTGTTCGCCCACAAGACGATCCTCGACAACGTCACCCTGGGCCCGATGAAGGTCCGCGGGCTCGGCAAGAAGGACGCCGAGGCTCGCGCCCGCCAACTCCTCGACCGCGTCGGCGTCGGCCACCAGGCCGACAAGTTCCCCGCCCAGCTCTCCGGCGGCCAACAGCAGCGCGTCGCGATCGCCCGGTCCCTCGCCATGGACCCCAAGGTCATGCTGTTCGACGAGCCGACGTCGGCCCTCGACCCCGAGATGATCAACGAGGTCCTCGACGTCATGACCCAGCTCGCCCGCACCGGCATGACGATGATCGTCGTCACCCACGAGATGGGCTTCGCCCGCAAGGCCGCGGACCGGGTCGTCTTCATGTCGGACGGGCAGATCGTCGAGCAAGCCACCCCCGAGCAGTTCTTCACCAACCCGCAGTCGGATCGCGCCAAGGACTTCCTCGGCAAGATCCTCACCCACTGAGCCGGCCCACCGGCCACCACCCGAGGAGATCTCATGACGATCCGTCGCACCACCACCGCCGCCGCAGCCATCGCGCTCGCCGCCACCTCCATCGCCGCCTGCGGCAGCTCCAGCAGCAGCTCGGGCTCCGGTTCGTCCGGCGCCGCCTCCGGCGCGGCCGGCGGGGAGACCATCAAGGTCGGCATCAAGTTCGACCAGCCCGGCCTGGGCCTCAAGGAGGGCTCGAGCTACTCCGGCTTCGACGTCGACCTGGCCAAGTACATCGCCAAGGAGATGGGCAAGACCCCCGAGTTCGTCGAGGCCGTCAGCGCCCAGCGCGAGGCCACGCTGCAGGCGGGCAAGGTCGCCTACATCGTCGGCACCTACTCGATCACCGACAAGCGCAAGGAGAAGGTCTCCTTCGCCGGCCCGTACTTCGTCGCCGGCCAGGACCTGCTGGTCCGCGCCGACGACACCTCGATCACCGGCCCCGACGCCCTGTCCGGCAAGAAGCTCTGCTCGGTCAAGGGCTCCACCTCGGCCACCAAGATCAAGGATCAGTACCCCAACGTGCAGCTCCAGGAGTACGACACCTACTCCAAGTGCGTCGAGGCCCTGTCCAGCGGCTCCATCGACGCCCTGAGCACCGACAACACGATCCTCGCGGGCTACGCCGGCCAGTCGCAGTACCAAGGCAAGCTCAAGGTCGTCGGCAAGACCTTCAGCACCGAGAACTACGGCGTCGGCGTCAAGAAGGGCGACACCGCCACCTGCCAGAAGGTCACCGACGCGATCAACAAGTACATCTCGTCCGGCGAGTGGCAGAAGGCCGTCGACAAGAACCTCGGCACCGGCGGGTTCAAGGTCGACACCAGCAAGAACCCCCCGAAGCCCGCCGCGTGCGCCTGACCTCGGCCGGTCCGCGCCCTCCCCTCCTCGCGGCGGGGAGGCGCGCCGCACGGTGAGCACGTATGCCGGGAGCGCCCCGGCATACGTGCTCACCGCCACCCCGCCGGTCCCCTCACCCCCAAGGAGTGCGGATGCAAGAGCTCTTCAGCGAGTTCGACATCCTCGGCGCGTTCTGGATGACCATCAAGCTCACGGTCCTGTCCGGCATCGGCGCCCTCGTCATCGGGACGATCCTCGCGATCTTCCGCCTGTCCCCCGTCCCGATGCTGCGCTTCCTCGGCGCGCTCTACGTCAACATCGTCCGCAACACCCCGCTGACGCTGATCGTCGTCTTCTGCTCTCTCGGCCTGGTCGCGCAGCTCAACCTGCGCCTCGCCAGCGCGCAGTCGCCGACCTTCATCAGCGACAACAACTTCCGGTTCGCCGTCGCGGCGCTGTCGATCTACACCGCGGCCTTCGTCTGCGAGGCGCTGCGGTCCGGCGTCAACACCGTGCCCGTCGGGCAGGCCGAGGCGGCGCGCTCCCTCGGCCTCGGCTTCCGCCAGACGCTGACCCAGATCGTGCTGCCCCAGGCCTTCCGCGCGGCGATCGTGCCGCTGGGCAACACCCTCATCGCCCTGACCAAGAACACCACGGTCGTGTCGGTGATCGGCGTCGCGGAGATCTCCTACCTGCAGGCGCAGGTCATCGAGGACCGGCCCGACGCGATCATGACCTTCTTCCTGATCGTCGCCCTGGGCTTCGTGATCCTCACCCTGCCGACCGGCCTGTTCTTCACCCGGCTCGCCACCCGCATGGAGGTCAAGCGATGAGCTCCGACGCGTCCGTCCTGTTCGACGCCCCCGGGCCGCGGACCCGCCGCAACCAGCGCATCGTGGCCGGAGTCCTGCTGCTGATCGCGATCGGCATCGGGGTCTGGATCCTGATGCAGTTCGCCGCCAAGGGGCAGCTCGACGCCGCCAAGTGGCGCCCCCTGCTGTGGACCGACGTGTGGTCGGAGTACCTCCTGCCCGGCATCCTCGGCACCCTGCGTGCCGCGGCGATCTCCATCGCCGCCGCCGGCGTGATCGGCCTGCTGCTCGGCGTCGGGCGCCTGTCGTCCGTGCGGCCGGTGCGGTGGCTGTGCAGCGCGGTCGTCGAGGTCTTCCGCGCGATCCCCGTGCTCGTCATGATGCTGGGCAGCTACGCCCTCTTCGTCAACCGCGGGATGTTCCCGGGCTACGAGTCCCTCGCGGGCGTCGTCACCGGGCTCACCTTCTACAACGGCGCCGTCATCGCCGAGCTCATCCGCTCCGGCGTCAACAACCTGCCCAAGGGTCAGGCCGAGGCCGGGCTCTCGATCGGCCTGCGCCCCGGCCAGGTGATGCGCTCGGTGCAGCTGCCCCAGGCCCTCACCGCGATGCTTCCGTCGCTGGTCAGCCAGCTCGTCGTCGTCCTCAAGGACACGGCGCTGGGCTACGTCATCCTCTACGAGGAGCTGCTCCGCAAGGCCGACCAGATCGGGTCCTGGCAGGGCAACGTCGTGCCCGCCCTGATCTTCGTCGCCGTCCTCTACATCGCGATGAACTACACCCTCACCACGCTGGCCGGGCTGATCGAGCGGCGCACCCGTCGGCGCGGCCACACCGCAGCCCTCCCGGCGACGCCCAGCGCGGACGAGGGCCTGCCCGCCGCCCCCTAGCCCCGCTCCGGTCACCTCCCGCCGACTGGTCACCTCCCGCCGACTGGTCACCTTCCGCCGAGTGGTCACTTCCCGACGCGCGAAGCCGTCGGGAAGTGACCACTCGACGAGGGGGTGGGGTCCGTGACCGGGACGATGCACCAGGGCAGCAGGTGCTGCACGATCGGGCCGATCCCCACGGCATACAGCACGGTGCCGAGGCCCACGCCGCCGCCGAGCAGCCAGCCGATCGCGAGCACGGCGACCTCCAGCGAGGTCCGCACGAGCCGCAGCGACAGGCCGGTGCGGTGGGCGAGGCCGGTCATCAGGCCGTCGCGGGGGCCGGGCCCGAGCTGCGCGCCGATGTAGAGCGCGCCCGCTAGGCCGTTGAGCACGATCCCCGCGACGAGGAAGACCGCCCGCACCCACAGCGAGGAGGGCGCGTCGAGCCAGCTCAGGGTCCAGTCGGTGGCGACGCCGATCCAGATGGCGTTGGCGACGGTGCCCAGACCTGGCCACTGCCGCAGCGGGATCCACGCCAGCAGCACGGCCACCCCGACGACGATCACGGTGACGCCGATCGACATGGGCAGGTGCAGGGCGACCCCGACGTGGAACACGTCCCACGGGTCGAGCCCCAGCGCCGCCTGGATGATCATGCTCATCGAGATGCCATAGAGGGTGAGCCCCACCATGAGCTGCACCAGCCGTCGCGGCAGGCGGCCGGCGCGCAGCTGCTGCATCGGGGTCATCGGCTGGAGGGAGCGGGTGGGGCGCGTCATACGACCATCATCCCCCACAAGTGGACTGGTCCGACATAGCCACTTGAGTCATAGTGGACCGTATGACGCCCCGCCGCCTCACTCCGCACCGCCTGGCGCAACAGCTGGGGCCGGCCGGCCCGGGCGTCCCGGCCTATCGCTGGCTCGCGGACGGCATCCGGCTGCTCGTCGCTGACGGACGTGTCCTCCCCGACACGACCCTGCCGGGCGAGCGCGCCCTCACGGCCCAGCTCGGGGTCAGCCGCACGACCGTGGCACGGGCCTACGCCGACCTCGTGGAGCGGGGCTACGCCGAGGCGCGGCAGGGGTCCGGCACCCGCACGCGCCTGCCGGGGCCGCCCGCTCCCGCCGGCGAGGAGCCCTTCGGGCTGCCAGGGCGCACGCTGAGCGGGGACGCGCCTCCGACCGTCGCCGACCTCACCGTCACCGTGCCGCCGACGGTGCCAGGGCTCGTGGCGGCGTTCGAGCGGGCCATCGCCCAGCTCCCGCGCTACCTCGCGGGCAGCGGCTACCACCCGGCCGGGCTCCCCGTGCTCCGGGAGGCGGTGGCCGAGCACTATGCCGCGCGCGGGGTGCCGACCACGCCTGACCAGGTGATCATCACCAGCGGCGCGCTGGCCGGGGTCGCCGCCGTGCTCCGCGCCCTGGCCTCGCCGGGCGACCGGGTGGTCCTGGAGTCCCCGAGCTATCCCAACTCGATCGCCGCACTGCAGCGGCAGGGATCGCGGCCGGTGGCGGTGCCCATGATCGAGGACGGGTTCGACGTCGAGGGGATCGTGACGGCGGCGGCGGCCTCGCGGGCCAGGGCGGCCCTGCTGATCCCGGACTTCCACAACCCGACGGGTCACCTGCTGGACGACGACGGTCGCGCGCTCCTGGTCCGCGGCCTCGCGCGCGCCGGCGTGCCGCTGGTGGTCGACGAGACGCCGATCGACATGGCTCTGGACGCCCCCGTGCTGCCCCGCCCCGTGGCAGCGCACGGCCCGGCCATCAGCGTCGGCTCGTGCAGCAAGTCGCACTGGGGCGGCCTGCGGCTCGGGTGGGTCCGCGCCGAGGGGCCGCTCCTGGCGGCCGTGCAGCAGGCGCGGCTCTCCCTCGACCTCGGCGCCCCGGTCCTCGAGCAGATCGCCCTGGCCGACCTGCTGCGCCACCCCCAGCCGGACACCGAGCGGCGCGCCGCCCTGGTCCACCAGCGCGACAGCCTGCACGCCCTCGTCACCGCGACCCTGCCGGGCTGGGAGGCCCAGGTCCCCCGCGGTGGGCTCAGCCTGTGGTGGCGCCTCCCGCAGCCACGATCGTCCGCCCTGGTCACGGCCGCTGCGCGGCGCGGAGTGCGGCTGGCGCCGGGCGCGGCGTTCAGCCCTGACCGCAGCGGCCTGGAGGGCTACCTGCGGACGCCGTTCACGCAGCCGGTGGAGACGCTGGAGCGAGCCGTGGCCGCGATCGCCGCGGCGTGGGCCGAGATCACCTGAGGCTGCCCTGCACCCGGCCCGCTAGAGCGGGAGCACCTCGATCTCGTAGCGCAGCGTGTGCGAGTCCCCCGGCGCCAGGGTGATCTCGTCGGCGAGCACGTTGCCGCCCTCGACGCAGACCATCCCGGTCCACTCGTCGTCGCCCATGTCGGCGAGGCCGGCGGCCTTGTCCGCCCAGGGGTTCCACACCACGGTGCTGGCCGAGCCGGACGTCGTGATGCGCAGCCGCCGCCCGAGCACCGGGTCGACGACGGTGACGGGGCAGGCCGACCGATAGACGCGGTCCGTCTCGCCCCGCAGGGTCACCGGGCCCTCCTGGCGCCGCGTCGCGCCCTTGTCGGTCTTGTCGACGTAGGACGCACGGTCGAGCCCCTCGAGCGACACCTGCCGCACGTCGCCCACGGCGAGGTAGGTGTGCAGCGCCTCCTCGTAGGTCTCCTCCTGCGACCCGACGTTGGTGACGCGCAGCGCGAGCTCGAGGTGGCGGCCGGCGCGGACGGCATACGTCGCGCGGAGCGCACCCAGGGTGAGGGTCAGCTCGGCCCGTCCCTCCTCGATCACGACGGGCTCCCAGCGCGTGGTGCGCGCGGGTCCGTGGGAGGGCTTGCGGTCGCCGGAGCGGCCGGGGCCGAACCACGGGAAGCAGATCGGCACCCCGCCCCGGATCGCCGTCCCCTCCTCGAGGAGGGTGTCGCGGCTGACCCACAGCACCGGCTGCCCGCCGGTGGGGGTCCAGGTGACGAGGTGCGCGCCCTGCTCGTGGATCGCGGCGGTCGCCTCGGGGCCGGAGATGTCGCGCGGTGCGGGGAGAGTGCCCATGACCAGACCGTATGCCGTGCCCGCGGCGGACGTCACCCGGGGTGACCCCTTCGGGGCAGGCTCGCGGGTCAGACCGACTCGGACGCGCCAGCGCGGCGCACGACCCGGCTCCGCGGCAGGCCCGCCGCGACGAGCTGGGCCCGGGCGCCCCCGGCGACGACGCGCAGGTCGGCCGGGGTGGACAGGTGCTTGGCCACGACACCCGCCACCGCCATCACCGCGGCCGGCCCGAGATAGCCCACCCCCGACAGGTCGAGGACGTGGGGCTGGGTCGGCCGGGGCAGGGCCGCCAGCTCGTCCCGCAGCTGCGGGACCACCTCGGCGGCCCGCGCGGCGTCGACGTCACCCGTGACCGCGATGACCGGGACGCCGCGGTGACGGCGCACGGTCACGACCGGCGGCATGCGCGCGGCGGCCCAGTTCTGGGCGCCACCCCCCTCGGGGGCGTCGCGCAGCGCCGCGCAGCGTGGGTCGAGCAAGACCGACAGGATCCGGTCCAGGTCGGCCGGGTCGCCGACGCGGGAGGTGGCGCCCTCGACCAGGCGGGCGGCTATGGCCCGCACGCGGGTGTTGGTGCGCTGGGAGTACCACCCGAGCAGGGCGAAGGCGTGGTCCGCGGTGATCCCGTAGGCCACGACCAGCACCCCCTTGGCCTGCTCGATGATCGCGCGGGCCTCGACGACCTCACCCAGCTGACCGGTCATCTCCTCCGCGACCGCCTGCTGCACCATGGGTCCGACGTCGAGCAGGTAGCCGGACGCCCCGACCAGGGTGCCGGCGGCGTCATACTCACCGAGGCCCACGGCGAGCACGTCGCGCGACTGGCCGTCGGGTCGGACGAGGCGCCGGCGGTGGGCGAAGGCCTCGCCCCGCCGGAGAGCCGCCGAGGCCTTCTCGGCCAGATCGGCGTCGTCCGGATGGATGTGAGCGATGAACAGGTCCAGACCGTCCGGCCCGCGACCGGGCTCGAGACCGTGGAGGGCGTACAGCTCGGGAGAGATCGACCAGTCCAGGTCCCGAGGGCTGTGCACCTCGACCCGCCACGACGCCGGGCGGATCGTGGGTCGGTCGTCACGCAGGTCGCTCACGTCGCTCCAGAACCATGGGGGTGGGCACCGAGACGGCGCACGGTCTGTCGCTGGGGCTGAACGACGCGCTGGCTCCCGGGCACGGGGCAGCGGACGTATTTTAATCCTTCCTCCGGTCTGGTCCCAACTGCCCACCGGCGCCCACGGCGCTGCTCCCCCGGACGGGCTGCCCACCGTGCCAGAGTGACCGTGCGAGCCGCCTCCGTCGGAGGCGCGTGCCCACGTGGAGGTGGACCCATGCGGACCGCTGCGACCGACCGGATCCGGGTCGGTGCCCTGACCTGTGCCGTGATCCTGGTGCTGGGCGTCGCGGCGCACGCGTTCGTCGGGTGGGCCCGGCACCGAGGACCCGGCCAGCCCCCGGCCGTCAACCCCACCGTCGTCGTGGTCGGTCTCGTCGTAGCGGCCCTGCTGGCGGGCTGGGCCCTGCTGGGCCGGGCGCGCGACCGCGTCACCGAGCGCATCCGCGCCCACCACCCCGAGCGTCGGGTCGTGCTGGCGACGGCCGACCTGCCTGGCGGCGTGGACGGGGCAGACGGCGCAGCTGGCTCGGAGCCCGTCGGGGTGGCCTGGGACGACCCCGAGACCGCCCCTGCCTGGCAGCGAGCCTGCCGCAGCCGGCTGGCCCCGCCGCTCGCCCTCGCGGCGACAGCCCTCCTGCTCCTGCTGGGCACGGGACTGATGACCCGTATGGCGAGCGCAGAGCTGCACGACCGCGGGGTCCGCACGCCGGCGCAGGTGACGGCCTCGGGGTGGACCTACACCGGGCTCGGTCACTCCCCGTGGGTCCGGGTGACCCACGTGGAGGGCGGCCGGACCTATGCCTCGGTCGTGCACGGCGTGGATCCGCAGGTGGTGCCGGTGGGCACGCAGCTGACGGTGGTCGTCGACCCGGACGACCCCGAGACGGTGGGCGCGGTCGACGACCCCGCCCCGTCCGCCGTCACGCAGTGGTGGCAGAACCTCCTGCGTCTCGCGCTGGTGGTGGGTCTCGGCTGGGCCGGGGTGGCCGGGGCACGCATGCTCGCGTGGCGATCGGCGCTGCGGAGCGGGCCGTGGCAGCCGTGGCGCCTGGTGGGCGACGCGCCATACGGTCATGGTCATGCTCACGGTCCCGGCAGCGGCCGCGGGCTCGATCTCGGCGGAGGCCGAGGTCGCGACACCGTGCTGGAGCTGCAGAACTGGACCGGCGAGGTGTCGGTCGTGGCGCGATCGAGCGGCGCTGGTCTGCCACCGCCCGATGACGACGTCGAGGTCGAGGGGTCCGACGAGGGTTCCGACGAGGTGGCCGTGCTGCCCGGGCCGCCGGGTCATCCGCTGCTCGGTCGGCGACTGCTCGTCGGCACGTCCGCCGGGGTCGTGGAGGCCACGCTCCCCCGCACCGTGGCCGAGGAGACGCGCCTGCGTCAGCGCTCGAGCACCGCCACGAGGAACCCGCTGCCCTGACGGAACGGCCGCAGATCCCACGACGACAGCATCAGCGACTCGGTGAGCCCCGCCACGCGCGCGTCCATCCGGAACGCCCCGAAGTCGTAGCCGCGCCCGCTGCCGAACCCCACGACCAGGCGCCCGCCGTCGGCCAGGTGCGACCCCATCCGGCGCAGCACCTCCACCCGCGTGCTCGCGGCCAGGAAGGTCATGACGTTGCCGCCGCACACCACGACGTCGAACCCTTCGTCGATCCCCCGCGCCGGCAGGTCCAGCTCGGCGAGGTCACCCACCAGCCAGGTCGGGCCGGGGTGGTCGGCCTCGGCGGCCTCGATCAGCACCGGGTCGACGTCGACCCCGACGACCGTGTGCCCGAGCTCGTGCAGGAAGGCCCCGACCCGGCCGGGTCCGCACCCGGCGTCGAGGATCCGCGAGCCGCGCCCGAGCATGGCGTCGACCATCCGCGCCTCGCCGGCCAGGTCGTGCCCCTCGCGCGCCATCCGACGGAACCGCTCGACGTAGCGCTCGGAGTGGGTGGGGTCGGCGGCGACGATCTGCTCCCAGTCGCTGGGCACGCGGGCCACGGGGCCTCCTCGGGTGGGGTGTGTCAGAGCCTGAGTCTAGGGTGGAGGGACCACAGCACCCGAGCCAGAGGAGTGGACATGGCCGACCAGGGCCCTGCACCGTTCGTGACCGACATCGAGCGAGCGACGCTCGACAACACCATGTTTCGCGACACCCTGTGGACCGGGCAGCACCTGCAGCTGACGGTCATGGCCATCCCGCCGGGGGGCGAGATCGGCCTCGAGATGCACGACGACACCGACCAGTTCCTGCGGGTCGAGGCCGGCCGGGGCCGCGTGATGATGGGCAAGGCCAGCAACGACCTGCAGTTCCAGGAGGTCGTGTCGGACGACGACATCGTGATGGTCCCCGCCGGCTCCTGGCACAACGTCGTCAACATCGGCGACACGGTGCTCAAGGTCTACTCGCTCTACGGCCCGCCTGACCACGTGCACGGCACGCGTCACGCGACCAAGCAGGACGCCGACGAGGACCCCAACGAGCAGCACTGAGGGCGGCCTGATCGACCCGGGGTCGTATGCCGGGCGCCGGGCGCCGGTCGCCGGTCGGGCGTACGTGGGCGCCCGGGATCAGCGGCGTCAGCGCCGGGCCGACGCCAGGCGGGCGCGTCCGCGCTCCAGGGCCGCCTCGACGGCGCTGCCGTCGCCGGCCTGCTCGAGCAGGTCGCTGACGCGGGGCCCGATCGCGTCCACTGCGGCGGTGAGCCGCGCGTCGTCCCACCCCTGGGCGCGGGCGTGCTCGTGGATGACTCCCCCGGCGTTGGCGACGAAGTCGGGGACGAAGGTGATCCCCCGCTCCGACAGCGCCTGCTCGCAGGACGGCTCGTCGAGGATGTCGTTGGCGGCGCCGGCGATGACCCGGCACCGCAGCCGCGGCACGACGTCCATCGTCACCACCCGCGCGACGGCGGACGGGGCGAGCACGTCGCACTCGCAGGTCACGACCTCCGCGACGTCCACGACCTCGCCACCGCACTCAGCGGCGACCGACGCCGCGCGCTCGGCGTCCACGTCGGCCACGAGCACCCGGGCGCCGTCGCGTGCCGCCAGCCGGGCGAGCTCGCCCCCGACGTTGCCCGCACCCTGGACGGCCACGGTGAGGCCGGCCAGCGTCGGGACGTCATACGCCCGCTGCACCCCGGCCCGCATGGCGACGTAGGCACCGCGCGCGGTCCACGGCGAGGGGTCGGCGTCCGCGCAGTAGACGCGGGCGCCGCGGGAGCGGATGACGTCCATGTCCGCGAGCGTGGTGCCCATGTCGACCCCGGGGATGTAGAGACCGTGCGTGCGGGCCACGGCGTCCCCGAACGCCTCGAACAACGCCCGCCGCGCCGGCTCGTCGCGCGTGACCCCGTCCGCCATGATCACGGACTTGGCTCCGCCGTACGGCAGCTCGGCCAGGGCGTGCTTGAAGGTCATGGCCCGGGCGAGCCGCTGCGCCTCGCGGATGGCCGCCGCGGTCGAGGGATAGGGCCGCCACCGCACGCCGCCGAAGCCCGGACCGAGTGTCGTGTCGTCGATCGCGATGACCGCCCGTAGCCCCGTGGTCTCGTCGGCATAGGTGATGACCTGCTCGCTGGTCCAGGGGTCCACCGGGTCCACGAGGTCACGTCGGCCCGCGGCGTCGCTGTCGCTCATGGCCCCGACTCTGCCACCAGCGACGCCCGTCTCCAACGCCGAGTGGTCAGTTCCCAACGTCGGGAACTGACCACTCGGCGTTGCAGGGTGCCGGCGGGTGCCGTCAGTCGTCGGTGCGGGTCGACCCGTCGGCGTGACGGGCGTGCGCGGCATACTCGTCCAGGTTGACCTGCGGCGTCGGCTGGAGACGGTCGGCAGGGTTGACGGGGTGGGGCACCCGGCCCGGTCGCACCTCGGTGGCGTGCGGGTCGTCGTCCAGCGTGGCGTAGTCGAAGGGGTCGTGGCCCCCGAGGACGGCGTCGGCCTGCGCCTTGTCGAGCGTGCCGGTCCACCGACCGATGACCATGGTCGCGACGGCGTTGCCGGCGAAGTTGGTGACGGCGCGCGCCTCCGACATGAAGCGGTCGATGCCGACGATCACGCCGACGCCGTCGAGCAGCTCGGGGCGGTGGGCCTGCAGGCCCCCGGCGAGGGTAGCGAGGCCGGCGCCGGTGACGCCGGCGGCGCCCTTGGACGCGATGATCATGAACACCAGGAGACCGATCTGCTCGCCCATGCTCATGGGCTTGCCCATCGCGTCGGCGATGAAGATCGACGCCATGGTGAGGTAGATCGCCGTGCCGTCGAGGTTGAACGAGTAGCCGGTGGGGACGACCACGCCGACGGTGGAGCGGTCGACGCCGGCGTGCGTCATCTTGGCCATGAGGTGCGGCAGCGCCGACTCCGAGGACGAGGTGGCGACGATGAGCAGGAACTCGCGGCCGAGGTACTTCAGCAGCTTGAAGATGTTGACCCGGGCGACCAGCCACAGGACGGTGCCCAGGATGACGACGACGAAGAGCAGGCAGGTGACGTAGAAGCCGAACATCAGCTTGAGCATCTCGCCCACGGCCTTGGGGCCGGAGGTGCCGACGACGGCGGCGATGGCGCCGAACGCGCCGATCGGGGCGAGCCACAGGACCATGGTCAGGATGCGGAAGACGACCTTCTGCAGGAGGGCGATGGCGGCGAGGGCAGGCTCGCCCTGCTTGCCCAGCTTCTGGATCGCGAAGCCGACGAGCAGCGCCACGAAGAGCGTCTGCAGCACGGAGCCCGAGATCAGCGAGCTGAAGAGGGTCTCGGGGATGATCCCGCGGATGAACTCGACGGTTCCACCGGCGTGCTCGGCGTCCGCGGCGAGCTTGGCTCCGGAGCCGGGGATCACCGTGATGCCGTGACCGGGCTGGATGAGGTTGCCGACGACGAGGCCGATCGCCAGGGCGAAGGTCGACATGGTGAGGAAGTAGACGAGCGCCATCGAGCCGGCCTTGCCGACGGTCGCTGCGGCCCGCACGGACCCGATGCCGAGGACGATCGTGCAGAAGATGACGGGGCTGATCATCATCTTGATGAGGTCGACGAACGCATCGCCGACCCACTTCCAGCCCTTGGCCGCGTCGGGCGCGACGATGCCGAAGGTGATGCCGGCGAGCACCGCGATGATCACCGCGATGTAGAGCCAGTGGGACCGATCCCGCGGTCGTTCCTTGGGCTCGGGGATGGTCGGGCTCGTGGTGTAGGCCATGTCAGCGTTCCTGTCACGTCGTTGGGCAGCGCGCAACAGTATGCAGGCGTGCGGTACGGCATACGAGATCAGATATCTGAACGTCACCTGATCGAGATCGAGTGGCACAGTTGCGGGCATGCGTTCCCTGTGCGTCTTCTGCGGCTCCTCTCCCGGCCGGTCCCCGTCGTATGCCGCCGCGGTGGCCCAGCTCGGGGCCACCCTCGCCGCGCGCGGGACCCGCGTCGTCTATGGCGGGGCCCGCGTGGGCACCATGGGGATGCTGGCCGAGGCCACCCTCGCGGCAGGTGGTGAGGTGGTGGGCGTCATCCCGCAGCACCTCATGGACTACGAGGTCGGCCACGACGGGCTGACCGAGCTGCACGTCGTGGGCTCGATGCACGAGCGCAAGGCGCTGATGGCCGACCTGGCGGACGGTTTCGTGGCCCTGCCCGGCGGGATGGGCACGCTCGAGGAGCTCGCCGAGATCTTGACGTGGGCCCAGCTCGGGCTGCACCGCAAGCCCGTCGGCGCTCTCGACGTGGACGGCTACTGGCAGCCGCTGCTGACCTTCCTCGACCACGCGCGCGACGAGGAGTTCCTGCGCCCGTCCCATCGCGAGCTGCTGATCGCGCGCCCCACGGTGGACGAGCTGCTCGCCGCCCTGGACACGCACGCGCCCGCCGCCGGCGACGCGGCCGACAAGTGGGTCGACCGCTGACCCCACCCCGCGACGCCGCGACGCCGGAAGCGCCCCTCCACCTCCGACATCGTGAGTGTTTGGTCCAGCAGACCTGATCTCACCTCGCCGACTGGTCACTTCCCGCCATCGGGAAGTGACCAGTCGGCGGGAAGTGACCAGTCGGAGACGCAGGACCGCCGAGTGGTCACGTCCGTACGTCCCCCTCAGTCGCACGGAAGTGACCACTCGGCGGTGGCCTGGGGCGAGGATCAGTCCTCGGGCATGAGGATCATCAGGGCGAGGTAGACCAGCACCTGCGACCCGGGGATGATCAGCGACGCGACGAAGACGAGACGCACGATGTTGGCCTCGACGCCCAGCTTGCGGCCGATGCCGGCGCAGACGCCCATGGCGATGCGTCCGGAGCGGGGGCGGGTGAGGCCGTTCTTGCGCATGGCGGCGTAGATCGAGTTCACGGGTGTCCTCCTCGGTTGTGGATGTGGCTCCAGCCTGGCCGACGCCGGGCCGCCCCGCCATGAGGGTCACCCCTGATCCGACCCCGTCCGACCCTCAGGGTGCGGGCAGGATCCGCACAGCCTGAGCCTTGACGGCCAGGGTGACGGGGCTGCCGGGCCGCAGCCCGAGCTCGGCGCAGGCGAGGGCGGTGACGTCCGCGCCGACGCGCACCCCGGAGGGGGTCCGGGCACAGAGGCGGACGGCGCCTGCGTGGGTGGCCAGCTCGGTGACGAGGGCCGGTATGACGGTCCGCGGGCTGCCGGTCACGGGTCCGACGTGCACGGCGACGTCGGCCGGATCGCACAGGGCCACCGCCTCTGCGCCGACCGGCAGGTCGCCACGACCGTGGACGACGAGGCCGTCGGGCAACCGCACCTGGCCGGGGGCGATGACCACGCCGCGCAGGAGGTTTCGGCCGACGAACCGCGCCGCGAAGGGGCTGCGGGGTGCGTCGAGCAGCTCGACGGCGGGGCCTCGCTCCGTGACCCGGCCCGCCTCGACGACAGTGACGTCGTGCGCGAGCGACACGACGTCGAGCAGGTCGTGGGTGACGAGCAGGACGCGGGTCGCGCTGCCGTGCAGCAGGTCTCGCAGGACGTGCCGCACGTCGGCGGCGACCTCGACGTCGAGGGCGGACAGGGGTTCGTCGAGCAGGAGCAGGTCGGGCTGGACGGCGAGCGCGCGGGCGAGGGCGACGCGCTGCGCCTGGCCGCCGGACAGCTCGGAGCCGCGGCGTCGGGCCAGGTGGGCGATGTCGAGGCGCTCGAGCCACTCGTCTGCGCGCACCCCCGCCTCGCGCCGCGGGATCCCCTGGGCGCGCAGCCCGAAGGCCACGTTGCCGCGCACGTCCAGGTGGGGAAAGGCGAGGGGGTCCTGGCCGAGCAGGGCGACGCGGCGCCGGTGCGGCGGCAGCCAGGTGCCGGCGTCGGTGTCGACGAGGACGCGGTCGCCGAGGACCACGCGGCAGCGGTGGGGCCGCAGCAGGCCGGCGACGACCTCGAGGACCGTGGACTTGCCCGCACCGTTGGGGCCGACGAGGGCGGACACCCCTGCCCCGTCGAAGGTCTCGTCGATGACGACCCCGCGCTCAGGGACCTCCACGCGCACCTGGAGGGCCGTCACGCGACACGCTCCCGCGCACTGGGACGGTGCACGAGCCCGACGACGACCCCGGCGACGACGACCAGGACGAGCGAGAGCGCCACGGCCGCAGCGGGATCCGTCTCGCGCTGGAGATAGACCTCGAGCGGGAGCGTGCGGGTGACGCCCTGCAGCGACCCGGCAAAGGTCAGCGTCGCGCCGAACTCGCCCAAGGAGCGGGCGAAGCACAGCACCGTCCCCGACAGCAGCCCCGGCAGCACGAGCGGGAGGGTCACGCGGCGCAGCACCGTCGTCGGTGAGGCCCCCAGCGTCGCCGCCACGGTCTCGTAGCGCTCCCCCGCCGACCGCAGCGCCCCCTCGAGGGACACGACGAGGAACGGCAGCGCCACGAACGCCTGCGCGAGGACCACCGCCGTCGTCGTGAATCCCACCTGTATGCCGAGCAGCTCGAGGTGCTGCCCGAGCAGCCCGCGCCGCCCGAAGGTCAGCAGCAGCGCCAGCCCGCTCACCACCGGCGGCAGCACCAGCGGCAGCAGGACGAGGGCCCGCAGGACGCCGAGACCGGGCAGTCGGGTGCGGGCCAGGACGAGCGCGAGCGGCACCCCGAGGACGAGGCACAGCGCGGTGCTGGCGAGCGCGGTGCGCAGACTCACCCCCAGCGCCGCGAGCGAGGACTCGCTGGTCACTAGCTCGACGAAGCGCGACCGGTCGACCTGGGCCAGCATCGCCACGAGCGGCAGCAGCACGAACGCCGCTCCCGCGAGCGCCGGCAGCCAGGCCCACCAGGGCAGGCGGCCGGCCTCGACGCGAGGACCCCTGCGGCTCACGGCTTCTGGAACCCGGCCTCGGTCAGCACCGCCCGGCCCTGCGGACCGGTCACGAGGTCGACGAAGGCCTGGGCGTCGGCGCCGCGCGCCGTCGCCGTGACGGCGATGGGATAGGTGTTGACGGCGGCGGAGGCCTCGGGGAGCGGTATGACGCGCACCGCGGAGCCCGCCGACCGCGCGTCCGTGGCGTAGACGATGCCGGCATCCGCCTGGCCCGCCCGGACCTTGCCGAGGACGTCGGTCACCGACTGCTCCTCGCTGACGGGCTTGAGCGTGACGCCCGAGGACCTCTCGACGCGCTCGGTCGCGGCGCCGCAGGGCACCGGGGGCGCGCACACGACGACGGACACCCCGTCCCGCGCGAGGTCGGCGAGGCGGGTGACCTGCCGGGGGTTGTCAGGCGGGGTCACGATCGTCAGCGTGTTGGTGGCGAAGGGGCGCGGCTCGGCGCCGAGCAGGCGTGCGCCGAGCGCCTTGGTCATGGTGCGCTCGTCGGCGGTCGCCAGCACGTCGGCCGGCGCCCCCTGCTCGAGCTGTGCCACGAGGTCGCTGGACCCGGCGAAGCTGAAGGACACCGTCGAGCCGGGGTGCGCGCGTTCGTACTCCGCGCCGAGCCGGGTGAAGGTCTGCCGGAGGCTGGCGGCGGCGAAGACCGTGAGCGTCCGCGTCGCCCCAGCCGTCGCCGAGCCGGAGGAGCCAGAGCCCGAGGAACCCGCGCCCGAGGACCCGGCGCTCCTGCCCGAGGCGCCGGACCCCGACGCGGCGCTCCCGCTCGGGCCGGTGGCGGCCCCGCACGCGGACACGGCGAGGACCGGTGCGGCGAGCACGGAGGCGGCGACCAGCGCGGTGCGGGTCAGGGGTGTGCGACGCGCGGTCGGCATACGGCCGGTCACGACTGCCCCGCCGGGGTCTCGACGATCACCGTGGTCGCCTTGACGACGGCCACGGCCACGCGCCCGGGCTCGAGCCCGAGCGTCTCCGCCGAGCGGCGGCTCATCAGGGAGACCATCGTGAACGGGCCGCACTGCAGGGACACCTCGGCCATGACGCCGTCCGCGACGACCTCCGTCACCAGCCCGACGAGGCGGTTGCGGGCCGAGGAGCCGACCCCGAGCACGTCGGGGAGCTCAGCCGCCTGCTCGCGGGCGAGGCGGGCGAGGTCCGGCCCGTCCACGACGAGGCGCCCTGACGCGTCCTTGCCGGCGCCGAGCTGGCCCTGGTCGACCCACCGCCGCACGGTGTCGTCGCTGACCCCGAGCAGCGCGGCGGCGTCCTTGATGCGGATGCGTTCCACGACGAGCCTCCCATCCTGACCGCAGATGCGGACAGGACCAAGCATAGCCGCCGCAGATGCGGCGCTCAGTCAGGCTCGGCGGGTCTCGATGGTGAAGCCCTGGTCGACCAGGCGCGCGGCATAGATCTCGCCCAGCCCGGTGGCCGGGGTGAGGACACCCGCGATCTCGGGCAGGCGCGGCCGGTCGAGGACCAGGGCCAGCGCGGCCTCGCCGATCATCACGGCGGTGCCGTCGTAGCCCGGGTCGAACGGCGCCGACACGGTGGTGACGTAGCGAGCGCCCGTCGTCGTGGTCGCGTGGACCTCCATGACGAACTCACCCGCGGCGCGGGACTTCTCGCTCGGACCCTCGCCCGGCGAGGGCAGCACCCGGTCCACGACCTGCCGCAGCCCGGGGGTGGAGAAGCCCGTGACCAGCGCCGGCATGACGGCGGCCATCGCGACCGCCTTGAGCGGCGCAGCGCCCTTGCGCCCGGTGTCCACGACCTCGCGGTAGCGCATCCCCCGGCCGTAGCTCCACCCCGCGAGCGCGTTGCTGCGTCGCACGATCTGACCGTTGTAGGCGCCCATGAAGAACGGCGCCGCCCAGGACCCGGTATCGGCGCTGCGCTCGAGCCACACCTGGCCGATGCGGCCGACCGGCTCCGGCTCGGCGTCGCGGTCGGGGCTCAGGGCATAGGGGTCGATCGCCACGCGGACCTTGGACCGGTCGCCCCGCACCGTGTCGACCTGCACCCGCATGGAGTCCAGGGTCCCGCCGCTGAAGCCGCCCCGCATGCGCCGGACGTGCAGCGTCGTCTCGAGCAGCGTGCCCTCGCCGTCCTCGTGCGCCTGGTCCGCGGTGAGCAGCACCCCGAGGTCGGACGGCACGGAGTCGAAGCCGCACGAGTGCACGACCCGCGCCCCCGAGTCCCGCGCCGCCTCGTCGAAGCGGTCGATCGAGTCGCGGACGAAGAGGGTCTCGCCGGTCAGGTCGACGTAGTCCGTGCCCAGCTCGGCGCAGACCCCGACCAGCGGCAGACCGTGCCGGGCGTAGGGGCCGACGGTGGTCAGGACGACGCGGGTGCGCAGCGCCATCGCGGCCAGGGACCCCACGTCGTCGGAGTCGGCCACGACGATCGGCCAGTCGGCTGCCCGCGGCGGCAACCCGGCCCGCACCGCCTCGAGCCGGTCGGCGGAGCGTCCGCCGAGGGCGATCCGCAGGTCGTCCGGCGCGTGCCGGGCGAGGTGGCCCGCGATCAGGCCTCCGACATACCCGGTCGCGCCGTAGACGACGACGTCCAGCTCACGATCCGTGCTCGACAGGCTCGACGGGCTCGACTGGCTCGCAGCGCTGGTTGCGGTCTCGAGGCTCGTGCTGCTCATGCGGGGCACCTCTCGGTCGACGACGACGGGCAGGTCAGGGCCTCGATCCCACCACGCCCGCCGACCCAGGGACAACCACCGCGCCCGGCCCTCGGACGGTCTATGGACGCCGGGAACCCCTTCGCCTACGCTCGGGTAGCCCTCGCCCCCGAGGGTGACCACCGCCCCGTGCAACGCCGCCAGGAGCATCCGATGGCCAACCTCGCCCAGATCCTCACCGACACCGCGTCCCGCCACGGGGACCGGATCGCCCTCCGGCAGGACGAGGAGGAGCTCACCTACGCCGAGCTCGACCAGCGCGTCGCCCTCGCCGCGGGGTGGCTTCGCTCTCAGGGTGTCGGACCCGGTGACCCGGTCGTGCTGAGCCTGCCCAACATCACGGCGTTCGTGGTCGCCTACTACGGCATCCTGCGCGCTGGCGGGGTCGTCGTGCCGATGAACCCGCTCTTCAAGCCCCGCGAGGTGGCCTACTACCTGCAGGACTCGGGGGCGCGTCTGATCATCGCCGCCACCCCCGACGCCGCGGAGGGGGCCGAGGAGGCCGGCGCGACCTTCGTGCCCGTCACCGACCTGCCCGGCCTGCTCGCGGCGGCCGAGCCCGTCGCCGAGGCGGTCGAGCGGGACGACGAGGACACCGCGGTCATCCTCTACACCTCCGGCACCACCGGACGCCCCAAGGGTGCCGAGCTGCGGCACCGCAACCTGCGCAGCAACGCCGAGGTCTGCGGCCGCACCCTCCTGCGTCTCACCCCCGAGGACACGGTCGTGGGGTGCCTGCCGCTGTTCCACGTCTTTGGCATGACCTGCGCCATGAACACCGCGATCCTGGCCGGCGCGACCCTCAGCCTGATCCCGCGGTTCGCGCCCGACAAGGCGCTCGAGGTCATCCAGCGCGACCGGGCCACGATCTTTGAGGGGGTACCGACGATGTATGCCGCCATGCTGCAGGCCGCGCGCGCAATCACGGCCGCCGGTGGCGAGATCCCCGACCTGTCCTCGCTGCGCACCTGCATCTCCGGGGGCGCGTCCCTGCCCGTCGAGGTGCTGCGGGCGTTCGAGGAGACCTTCGACGCGATGATCCTCGAGGGCTACGGACTGTCCGAGACGTCACCCGTCGCGTCCTTCAACCACCCGAAGCGGGTGCGCAAGCCGGGCTCGATCGGCACCCCGATCGAGGGCGTCGAGATGGACCTGCGCACCCCCGAGGGCGAGCCGGTGCCCGAGGGCGAGATCGGCGAGATCGTCATCAAGGGCGCCAACATCATGCGCGGCTACTGGGGCCGGCCCGACGCCACGGCCGAGGCCATCCAGGACGGCTGGTTCCGCTCCGGGGACCTTGGGCGGCGGGACAGCGACGGCTACTACTACATCGTCGACCGCGCCAAGGACATGATCATCCGTGGCGGCTACAACGTGTATCCGCGCGAGGTCGAGGAGGTGCTCTACGAGCACCCGGCCGTCCTCGAGGCCGCCGTCGTCGGCCAGCCGCACGAGCACTACGGCGAGGAGGTCACCGCGTTCGTCGCCCTGCGGCCCGAGTCCGGCCTGGCCGGCGACGACGCCACGGCCGAGGAGCTGCGCGAGTTCTGCAAGGCCCGCCTCGCGGCCTACAAGTACCCCCGCCACATCAGCTTCGTCGACGCCCTGCCCAAGGGCGCGACCGGCAAGATCCTCAAGCGAGAGCTCCCCACCTCCTGACGGCGCGTCCGCCGCGGGCCCGTCGGGCGCTCATGTCGGGCGCTCATGTCGGGCGCTCATGTCGGGCGGGGTGAGGCCGAGGGGACGCAGATGTCGCGTCGCGCGGCGTGTCGCACGCATCTGCGTCCCCTCGACGTCCAGGCGTGGTCACGACTGCCCAGAATTCTGTACAGTCGAGACATGGCCGTCCTCACGATCACCGAAGCCGCCTCGGCCGGCATCTCCACGCTCGTCCGCCGCGCCGAGGCCGGCGAGGGAGTGACGCTGTCGCGTCACGGCCGCGTGGTGGCCGAGGTGGTGCCCGAGCACGAGATCGAGGCCCTGCGCCGGGATCGCGAGACGCTGCGGGAGGCGGCTCTCGTCATGGCGCGGCTCGCGACGGACTCCGGCGCCCGCACCGATCTCGACGAGGCGATCGAGCAGTTCGGCCTGACCCGAGCCGAGCTCGAGGCTGAGCTCGCGCTCGACATCACCGCGCGCCAGGCATGACCGACGGCCCGGGCCGCCGGTGCGTCGTCCGTCTGACCGACGATGCGGTGGACGACCTGCGCCGGCTGCACAAGAAGGATCCCCGCATCGTCCGGGCGGCCTTCACCAAGATGCTCCTGCTCGAGCGCTCCCCCGACGCCGGCGAGCCGCTGCTCGGTCCCCTCGTCGGGTTCCGCAAGCTCGTGGTCGGCGACCGGGACTGGCGCATCATCTGGCGAGTCACCCGCGACGCCGACGGGACCACGGTCCTGGAGGTCTCCGAGGTGTGGGCCGTGGGGGCTCGCGCGGACAGCGAGGTCTACGCCGAGCTGCGCGAACGCCTCGAGCGCATGGGAGACGCCCCCGAGCTGCGCCCCCTGGCAGCGGTGGTGGCGTCGATGGGGCGCCTCTACGAATCCACCCCCGTCACACCGGAGCCCGCTCCCGCGCCGGACCTGCCCCCATGGCTCCAGACAGCGTTGCGCGCCGAGCTGCACCTGACGGACCAGGAGATCGCGGGCCTGTCTCCCCTCGAGGCCCAGCGCCTGCTGACGCAGCACTGGTCGCGCCCGCCCACCTCCTGACGGTGCGTCCGCGCGGGCCCGTCGGGCGCTCATGTCGGGCGGGGTGAGGCCGAGGGGACGCAGATGTCCCATCGCGCGGCGTGTCGCACGCATCTGCGTCCCCTCGACGCCCGACGCCCGACGCCCGAGGCGCGCGGTGCGCGAGGTCGGCGGAGACACGACTCGACCAGTGCCCGCTCAGGCGGACGCGGCCATCGACGTCCAGGTGTGGTTGCGGTTGCGGCCGAGCGTATGCCGGTACGCCGCCGCCAGCCGGCCCGCCACCTCGTGCGTCGGCCCGATCGGGTCGAGGACGGGCACGGGCAGGTGCCGCACGGTCTGGCGCAGCCGCACGGTGAACGACCCGGTGACCAGCTCCCACGGCACCACCGCGACGTGACCCCGCGTGCGGGACCGGTGGTGGCGGACCTGCTCCTCCAGACGGTCCGCGCGGCAGGGGATGACGCGGGCCGGGGTCTGCGCCTGGATCGTCATACCGGCCCAGGCGAGCGAGACCTCCACCTCCGACTCCCAGCCGAACGGCGCGACCACCAGGCAGACGTCCTCCGGCGAGTCGAGGCCCTGGTCGAGCAGGCGGCGCCCGAGCGCCGTGGCGATCGTCCCGTCCGTCCCCAGGGCGTTCGCGACGATTACGCCGCTGCGGGACCGGGCGAGCTCGACCTGGATCTCCTGCAGGAGCTGGCGCTGGGGGGTGAGCGAGAGGGGCACGACCACGGTGGGGGCGCCGGAGGCCGCGTCGAGGTGGCCGGCCAGCGCGTGCGGGGTGGAGAGGCGCAGGTCGACGCCGCGGAGCTGCTCGCCGGCGCGGGAGATCAGCACGAGCAGCGGGGCGCGCTCCATCGGGGCGATGCGGGCGACGCCGATCACGGTGGGGCGGCAGGTCGCGGGCGTGGCGAGGTCGGTCACGTCCGGGACGCTAAGCGCGTGAGATCACGGCTCGGTGTTGTTGATGTTTCAGGCGCTTTACGCCTGCGGATGGTTATGCGTCAGGCTGGATGGAGTCACTGCGCGCGCACCGGCATCGCCTCCCTAGACTGGCGGCTCGCGGACCAGGAGGTGCGGTCACATGCAGGTGGCGTGGTGGGGGCTCATCCCCTTCGTGACGATGCTGCTGTCCATCGCGGTGCTGCCCCTGCACCCCGTGACGGCGCACCACTGGGAGCGACCCGAGGTGCAGGTGGCGGTGGCGCTCGCGCTGGGGCTGCCGACGGCCCTGTGGGTGATCCTCGCCGGCGAGCACGCGCTCGTCTGGCACGCCCTGCTGGAGTACGCCCAGTTCATCACCCTGCTGCTGTCGCTGTTCGTCGTCGCGGGCGGGCTCTTCCTCGCCGGTGACATCCGGGCGACACCCCGCAACAACACCGCGTTCCTGGCCGTCGGCGGGGTCCTGGCGAGCTTCATCGGCACCACCGGCGCCGCGATGCTCCTGATCCGCCCGCTGCTCAACACCAACTCCGAGCGTCGCCACAAGGTCCACACGATGGTCTTCGCGATCTTCGTCGTCGCCAACTGCGGCGGCCTGCTCACCCCGCTCGGCGACCCGCCGCTGTTCCTCGGGATGCTGCGCGGCGTCCCCTTCACCTGGACCTTCTCGCTCGCCCCCGAGTGGCTCTTCGTCAACGTGCTGCTGCTCGTCACCTACTACGGCGTCGAGCGGCGGGCCTACCGCGACGAGCGGGCGGCCGACCTCGAGGCGGACGAGGCCCAGCAGACCCCCCTCGGCCTGCACGGCCGGGCCAACATCGTCTGGCTGGCCGTGATCGTCGCCGCCGTGGCCTTCCTGCCGTCGGTCGACGCCCACGCCATCGAGTCCGGGCACACCGGCGTCCTGCAGCTGGTCCCCTGGCGCGAGCTGGTGATGCTCGGGGCGGCGGGCGCGTCATACCGGCTGGGAGACAAGCGGACCCGCTTCGAGGACAACGGGTTCACCTGGGCGCCGATCGTCGAGGTCGCGGCGCTGTTCATCGGCATCTTCCTCACGATGATCCCGGCGCTGCGCTTCCTGCGGCAGATCGCGCCGTCGCTGCCGCTCGGCGAGGTCACCTTCTTCCTCTTCAGCGGTGGCCTGTCCGCGGTCCTCGACAACGCCCCGACCTACGCGACCTTCTTCGAGATGGCCTCGCAGCTGCCCGGCGAGCCGCGCGTCGCCAACGTGCCCGAGCTCTACCTCACCGCCATCTCGCTCGGGTCCGTGCTGTGCGGCGCGATCACCTACATCGGCAACGGCCCCAACTTCATGGTCAAGTCCGTCGCCGAGAACGCCGGGGTCACCATGCCCAGCTTTGGCGGGTATGTCGTCCGCGCCCTGCGATGGCTGGTCCCCGTGCTGGCCGCGATGGTGCTGGTCTTCATCGCCGACCCGCTGTGGTGCCACCTGCTCGGCTGGGCCCTCGCCGCGGCGATCGCGACGCGCGGCCTGCTGTCCCTGCGCCTGCCCCTCACCCCCGCGGCGGACGACAGCACGGCGTCAGCCGGGGCTGAGCGTCCTGGTCGTCGCTGACGGCGCGATCGACCGCGCCCTACGTGACAAAGGTGCTGCCCCGCCGCACCTTGGTCGCACCCAGCGCCCCCATGCGTGACCAAGCTGCTGTCCCGACGCACCTTGGACGCACCGGGCACCGCCATGTGTGGCAAAGGTGCTGCCCCGACGCACCTTGGACCGTGCGCGTCAGCGCACGGATCGGTCGACGCCGTTAGTGGACCTCCACCGGCGCGTAGATCGTGCGACCCATGCGGTGCTGTGCGGCCCAGCGCTGCTCGCCGTAGGACCAGTGCCACCACTCCAGCGGGTAGGGCGCCAGGCCCGCGCCGGTGAGCACGTGCCCGAGCAGGCGCCGCAGGTCACGCGCCACGCGATGACGGGGCTCGGCGTCGTCGCCCACCGACTCCAGCGCCAGCAGGTGCGCCGCGTCGTCGAAGCTGTCGAAGTCGGTGCCCAGCGCCAGCGCCACCCCCTCGTGCGCGAGCGTCAGGTCGACCGCCCCACCCGTGGTGTGCGGCGCCATCCGCGTGCGGGACGCCGGGTCGGAGACGTAGCCGTCGAGCGCCTCACCGGTCTGCTCGCGGTAGTAGGCCAGCAGGTCGCCCTGGAACCGAGGCGTCCGCCACCCGTCGAGCACCACGAGCGAGTACCCCTGCGGCAGGGCTTCCTGCGCCTGCAGGAGCCGCTCGACCACACCGCGGCGCAGCCGCATCTCGGGCGGCGCGGTCGGCAGGTCGAGCTCGCGATAGCAGTGTCGGCGACCCAGCCCGGGCGGCAGTGCCACGAGCTCCTCGCCGCACTCCCCCGCCACCACCGCGTCGACGGCCTCCTCGGGCGCGGCCGGCACCAGGGGCGGCAACGACGGCAGGGACGAGAGCGCCTGCAGCAGAGCGGGGTCCGGCTCGACGAGCCATCGGGCCGGGGCGGTCATCGTCGCGGCTCCCGCGACTCCCGCGACTCCCTCGATGCCTTCGACTCCCGCGACTCCCGCGATGCCCTCGATGCCCTCGATGCCCTCGATGCCCTCGATGCCTCGGAGTCGCCCTCGACCAGGGTGTCGGCATACTCCCCGAGCAGCGCGCCCAGCGCCTCCTCCCGGGGCAGGGGGCGGCTCACGGCATACAGGATCACGCCGAGGACGAGCCAGACCCCGAGGATGAGGTACTCCGCGGGCCAGACCAGGGACACGTTGGTGCCCGGCCACAGGGCCATGACGATCACCACGGCAGCACCGAGGGCGCCGACCGCGGGGATCCACGAGGTCTGCAGGCGCCGGCGCGCCGCGAGGTGCGGATAGCGGCGCGGGAGCGCGTATTTCGCGAGGACCACCATGATCCACACGGCGCCGAGATAGATGCCGCCGGTGTCGAGGAACCACACGACGGCCGCCTTGCCGAGCCAGCCGAGCGCCAAAGTCACCACGACGGTGAAGACCAACGCGTTGCGCGGGGTGCCGCGGCGCTCGTCCAGCCGCGCCAGCCCGGCGGGCAGCAGCCCGGCTCGCGCCATCGCCACCACGATGCGGGACGTCGCGATGAACAGCCCGAGGAAGCTCGTCAGCAGACCGAGGATCGCGATCGCGAACGCGCCCCACCCGAGCAGCGGGAAGCCGGCGGCCTTGAACGCGTCGATCGTGCCGAGCTTCATGCCCGCGACGTCCTCCCACGGCACGACCCACGCGCTCGAGAGCAGGACGAGGCAGTAGAAGCTGCCCGCGAGGAGGACGGTCCAGATCACGGCGCGGGCGATCTTGCGCGGCGGCAGGTTCGCGTCCTCCGCGAGCACCGCGACGAGGCCGAAGCCCGCCATGTAGGTCATGCCCGGCACCACGAACCGCAGCGTGTCGCTGAGGGCGTCGTGGTCCGCGGCATACGGCGGCCAGAAGTTGCTCGGCGAGCCGGACGCGAGACCCACGACGACGAGGGCCAGCCCGATGAGGATCATCGCGGCGAACAGCACCACCTGGACCTGCGCGCCGATCTCCACGCCCCACCAGTTGAGCGCGAACAGCAGCAGCGTGAGCGCCACGCCCGCGATCAGGACGGGCGCGGTCACGGCCTCGCCGTTGATCGAGTAGAGGGGATGCTCCTCCATCACGGGCAGGAACTTGCCGAGCAGCAGCCCGAACGCCGTGACGTAGAACGCCAGGCTGGAGACATAGGCGCCGATCAGCATCCAGCCCGTGACCAAGCTCGCCCGCCGCCCGAGGATGGTGAACGAGTAGACGACCTCCCCACCCGCGCGCGGGAACAGCGTGGTCAGCTCCGCGTAGGCCAGCGCCACGCACGCCGCCAGCAGCGTCCCGATGGCGAGGCCGAAGATCATGCCGCCCGCGCCGTACTGCTCGAAGAACGCCGAGTTGGTGTAGATCCAGCTCGACCCGATGACCCCCGCCACCCCCAGCGCGATCAGCGGGAGGAACCCGAGGGTCTTCTTGAGCTCGGCCATGAGGGTGCCTCACCTTCGTCGGGGACAGGTGCCGTATGGCGAGAAGCCGCCACCTCCGTCATACTCCATCGTGGCTGCCGTGGCCACCCCCATCTGCCGGGTCCTGGACACGGGCGCCGGTGGTCCCCCTAGGCTCGACGGGTCACAGCAGATCGATCGAGGGGGAAGTCTCGTGCGTCGCACGCTCGTCATCACCACCATCGCCGCCACCGCGCTGGGTCTCAGCGCGTGCGGGGGCGCACCCAAGGACCTGTCCCAGGACATGGCCAAGTCGTCCATGCTGGAGGCGGGGGACCTGCCCGACGGCGGCTGGGAGGCCGGCTCCGTGGACGAGACCAAGCCCAAGCAGGACGACAAGTCGGCCGAGCAGATCTTCAAGAATGCCAAGGACGTCCCGCAGGCCTGCAAGGACGCGATGAACGCCATGAGCACGATGTCGGCCGACAACCCGTCGTCCTACGCCAAGCGCAGCTTCGCCAAGGGCAGCGGCACGGACAAGACCCAGGTCGAGGTGGTCGTGGAGACGCTCGGCAAGGCCAAGGACGTGCCGGCGCAGCTGACCAAGGTGGCGGACTCCTGCAAGACGATCAAGATGGGGACCGGGGCCGTGTCGATCGACCTCAAGATGAGCTCGCCGAAGCTCGAGACCAAGGACGCCAAGGGCCTTCAGATGTCGGCCGAGGCGATGGGGCAGAAGATGGCGGTCTCGATGGGCGCCGTCAACCGCGGCAACAACCTCGTGGTCGTGCAGACCCAGGGCACGGACGTCGACAAGGCCAACAAGCTCGTCGACAGCGTCCTCGGCAAGCAGGCCGACAAGGTCGAGAAGGCCGCCGGCTGATCCGGGCGGCCGTATGCCGAAGCCCCTCACCGCGACGAGCAGCGGTGGGGGGCTTCGGCATACGGCTCAGCGCTGGGGGCCGAGCCCGGTCAGCTTGCCGGAGATGCCGCCGGCCGCGCGCAGCGCCGCGCCCTCCTCGAAGGAGGCGGTCGGCACACGCCGGTTGGCGGTCTTGGCCTCCTCGACCATGGCAAGCAGGAGCCTGCCTGGGTCCTCGTCGGGCCACAAGTAGAGCGCCATCGCGCCGGGGATCGAGTTGACCTCGTTGACGTAGATGTCGGTGCCGTCGGTGAGGAAGTCGAGGCGGTTGATGCCGGTCAGGCCGGTGAGCTGCTGGACCTGGCGGGCGAGCTCGCGGGCCTGCGCCTCGAGCGCCGGGTCGATCTGCGCGGGTAGCTCACGCGGCGCGGAGGTCATGCCGTCGGCCCCGCCGCCCATGTACTTGCCGGCGTAGTCGTAGATCGCGCCGCCCTCCTTGCGCAGGGGCTTCTCGATCAGGGAGGTCTTGAACTGCGGGGCGGTGGTGAAGGAGATGTTGAGGTCCCACAGGTCCTCGCGGTAGGGCTCGACGACCGCGCCGGCGCGCATGTGCAGGCTGGACTTGAGCAGGGCGAGGGCCGTGTCGTAGTCCTCGACGACCTCGATGCCGATCGACGAGCCACCGAAGCGCGGCTTGACGATGTAGGGCCCCTCGAAGCTGGGCCGGAAGTCCGGGGAGACGATCTCGCGGCGCAGCGCCGGGACGCCCGCATCGGCCATCAGCGCGCCGAAGGCCAGCTTGTCCATGCCGAGCGCCGCCGCGGCCGGGGACGAGCCGGTCGCCGGGACCCCGAGCAGCTCGAACAGTGCCTGCGTGCCGCCGGACTCGCCCGCGCCGCCGTGCAGGGCGAGCAGCAACGAGCCGAGGTCGAGGGTCTTGGTGCCACGGAAGCCGGCCTTCATCTGGAAGCCGTCGTCGGCGCCGACGCCGATCTTGAGCTCGACCCTCTGCGCCTTGGCCGGGGCGCCGTCGAGGTAGTCCCGCGCCTCGGTCTGCGGCGGCACGGCGTGCCAGCGACCACCGCGGTCCCAGTAGAGGCACTGGACCTGGGCGCCCGCGCGCTGCAGGACGCGCTCGCACTGCAGGCCGGTGAGGATCGAGATGTCGTGCTCGGCAGACGGCCCGCCGAAGACGACGGTCACGGTCTGGGACATGGTCGTGAGACCTTTCTGCAGACGGCAGGGTGGCTACAGGCGATCGTATGCCGCCCGCCCGCCGCACGGCGGGGTGAGCGTCTCGCGGCGCGCCGCCGCCACGTCGTGCGCTCGCAGCCCAGGCGGGCCGGGTCAGGGGTAGTTGTCGGGCAGGTCGTTCTCGAAGAGGACGACGTCGCCCGCGCGGGTCTCGGGCATGATCGCGGCGGCCGCCTCCTCGCGCGAGGCGTAGGTGCGGACCTCACCCGGCTGACCCTCGGCGCCGGCGAGCAGCGCTTTCTTGTTGGTGAGCTGCGTGATGGCCAGCACCTGGTGGGGCGCGGCCGTCGCGTCGGCGCCGAACGTCCGGTTGCGCTCGGCCTGCTCGTCGCCGAGCTCCACCATGCCGGGGGTGATGGTGTAGATCCGGCCGCCCTCGCCCACGGCCGCCCGAGCCGAGCGCAGCGCAGACGCCGCGCCGTCGGGGTTGGAGTTGTAGGTGTCGTCGATGACGGCCACGCCGCGGTCGTCGCGCTGCAGCTCGGCGCGGTGGGCGGCGCCGGGCAGGTCCACCATGAGCGGCGCAAGGGTGGCGGGGTCGACGTCGAGCGCGCGGGCGATGCCTACGGCGACGGCCAGGTTGATCGGGTGACCGGCGGCGGGCGCGTCGACCGTCGTGACCTGCGCACCGTCGACGGTGACCTCCCAGCGACCCTCGTCGACCGGAGCCACGACCACGTCGGCCCGCGCACCGGGCGTCGTCGAGCAGCGCACGACCCGCTTGACACCGTCGAGGCGGTCCGCAAGCTCAGCCAGCTCGGGCACGTCGACGTTGAGGACCGAGATCGCGGCGTCCTCGGTGATCTCGGACTTGGCGCGCACGATGGTCTCGCGGTTCTTCATCCGCTCGAGGTGGGCCTCGCCGATCGTCGTGATGGCGGCGATCGTCGGGGGAAAGACGCGGCACAGCTCGCGGATCTCGCCGGGGCCGTAGGTGCCCATCTCGGCGACGAAGACCTCGGTGCCGGGCACGAGCCGGTCGTTGACGGTGCGGGACAGGCCCATGAGGTTGTTGAACGACGCGGGTGAGGCCACGGCGGCGTGCGAGCGCGACAGCAGCTGGTTGACGTAGAGCTTGGTCGACGTCTTGCCGTAGGACCCGGTGATCGCGACGACGGTCGGGCGCAGCCGGCGCAGCTTGTCCTGGGCCTCGACGACCCACCGCTGGGCCAGCTTCTTCTCCACCGGGCGCATGATCGCCATCGCGAGGTCGACGGTGGGCACGGCGAGCAGGGCGACCACGGCGGCGGCATACGGCCCGCCGAGCAGACCGGCGGCGGCCGCGAGGACGAGCTGCAGCCCGACGGTCACGGCGGTGAGCCGCTTCATCCGGTCGGTCCAGCCGAACTTCGCGGAGCGGCCACGCACCGGCAGGCCGAGCGGCCACGCGGCGATCGCGGCCAGCCCGAGCAGCGTGGCCGGGTGGGCCCAGAGGCCACCGGCGATGCAGAGCGCGGCGGCGGCGAGCAGCAGCTGGTTGGCCGGCTTGACCCTGCTCCACAGCCCGGCCATCGCGGTGGCGCGGCCCGGCTCGTAGTGCTCGCGCTGCGCGACCCGCAGCCAGCGCGAGTCCTCGGCGGCGAGCGCGGCCGCGACGGCGGCCCAGGTGATGACGTCGAGGATCACGGCTGAGTCTCCTTCGGGGTGTCGAGCAGACGGTCCAGGGCGGTGCGCAGGTGCGCGCCCAGCTGGTCGTCCAGCAGGTGCGCCGAGCCCGCGACGACGTCCAGGTGGGCGGTGGGGCCGATCAGCTCGGCGGCGGAGCGGGCCATCGCGACCGTGGCGGCCGTGTCACCCTCGCCCCACACCATCTCGACCGGTATGCCGGCCGCGCGCACCGCCTCGAGCTCGCGCGTGTAGTCCTCGTTGACCGCCTTGACCAGGACGGTCCGCATGACGCCCTGCGCGGCCTTGTAGTCGGCGGAGCCGTACTTCTTGCGGTACTTGTCAACCACGGACTCGGGGACGATCCCGCGGGCGTGCAGGGCCTTGGCGATGCGCAGGTCGAGGGGGCCGCCCTTGCGCGCCGGGGCGCCGGACGCGTCGGGGCGCAGCAGCGGGACGCCGGTGAGCACCAGACCGCGGACGGCGTCGGGCCGCAGCCGGGCGAGGTGCACCGCCACGCGTCCGCCGAACGAGTGCCCCATCAGCACGAGCGGCGAGGCGGGGTCCAGGAGAGGCAGCAGGCTCTCGGCATACTGCTCGGTCGACCACTCGCCCTCGGGGGGAGGCGTCGCGCCGAACCCGGCGAGGTCGACCGCGACGGCGTCGTAACCACCGAGCACCGGGGCCCAGTCGTGGCGCGTGCGGGCCCAGCCGTGCATCGCGAGGACGCGGGGACTGCCGGAGCCGTGCTTCTCGGCCATGACCTGGCCGTCGAGGAGGGTTGTCAGCACCGCGACAGTCTATGGGCCTGGCCCCTGGCCTCCGGGAAGGCACGACCAGCGCTTTCGTCACGCCCGGTTACCGCGGGGTATCCCTGCGTACCATGGGCCGCATGAGCGGAGACGCCACGAGGGCCAGGACCGACGCGTGCGGCGTCGCCGGCCGTGTGGCGGGGAGCGAGGACGGCGACCCGGCACTGGAGCGGGCCTGGGACCTGCGCCAGGACCACCCCACGGAGTTCGCGCGGGCGGTGGGGGCGCTCCCACGCTCCCCGGCCGCCACCCTGCTGCGCGGCCTGCTGGCGCAGGCGCGCCTCGCCTGGGACGACGCCCTGTGCCTGTCCATGGAGGCCGAGCGCGACATCCCCGACGGCACCCGGTGGCATGCCCGCGCCCTGGAGATCATCGGCAACATCCTGGTGGTGCTGCAGCAGGACGACGCGGCGGTCTCCTACCTCGCCGCGGCGTCCGACGGCTACGACCGCGTCGGCTGCCAGATCGGGCGCTCCTCCTCCCTGCAGACCCGCGCCCTCCTGGGCTTCCGCACCGACCGCGAGGCGCTCCCCATGCTGCTCGAGGCCCTGGAGCTGGCCGAGACCGCCGGCGACGACGGCCTCACCGGCACCATCCTGCTCAACATCGTCGAGGCCGGGGAACGTCTCGGCATGCCCGAGGCCGCCCGTCAGGCCTACCTCGACCGGGCGTTGCGGCTGCTGCGCGGCAGCTGGCGCGACGGCTACGTCAGGGCGCGGTGCTTCCGGGCCGACAGCCTGCTCGCGCGGGGGGACACCGAGGGGCCGCCCGCATGCTGCGCGACATCCCCGACCCCAGCACCATCGCCACCCTCGAGGCCCGCTGCGCGACTGCCTGCACCCTGGCCGAGCTGGCGCTGCGCCAGGGCAACCCCGAGCGGGGCGTCCAGCTGACGCGGGCCTGCCTCGTCGAGCAGCTGCCGGCCTGCGACGAGCAGATGGTCCGCCGCACCCTGTCCCGGTGCCTCGAGGCCGTCGGGGACCTGCGCGGCGCGCTCACCGAGGCCCGGCTCTCCGCGGACCTGCACGCCCGCCAGCTCGGGGAGAATGCCTCCGCGAAGGCCCGCGCCCTCGACGTCTGGCACCGCACCGCTCAGCTGCGCCGCGACCGGCAGCGGCAGGCGGCGCGCGCCGACCGCCTCGAGCAGGCGCTCGCCGAGCTCCGCGCGGCCCACGAGCGCATCCGCGGGCTCAGCATCCGCGACACCCTGACCGGGCTGCACAACCGGCAGCACCTGCTCGGGGTGGCCGATGGCGCGCTCGCGGACGCCGGGCCGCAGCGGCCGGGGCAGGTCGCGATGATCGACGTCGACGGGTTCAAGAAGGTCAACGACACCCACGGCCACCCCGCGGGCGACTCGGTGCTGCGCGCCTTCGGGCAGCTCCTGCGGTCGCACCTGCCGGCGGACGACCTCGTGGCGAGGTACGGCGGCGAGGAGTTCGTCGTCATACGGCTACCGCGCTCGGAGCAGGCCGACCCCCGTGCGGACGCGACCGGCCTGGTGCGCGACCTGGACGACTTCCGTGCGGTGGCGGCCTGCACGCAGTGGCGCGACCACCGGGGTGAGCCGCTCGCCCCCGTGACGGTGAGCGTCGGCGTCGCGCTCATCACGTCGCCGTCCCTGGAGCCGGCCCTGCTCCACGCCGACCAGACGATGTATGCCGCCAAGCGCGCCGGCGGGGACCGCGTCTGGACGGCAGACGGCTGCCCTCAGCCGGCGGTGTCACCCCGCCGCTGACCCGCGTGACGGCGCAGCTCCGCCTTGGCCAGGGCGTTCTTGTGCACCTCGTCCGGCCCGTCGGCCCAGCGCAGGGTCCGGATCCCCGCGAACATCCGGGCGAGCGGGGTGTCGGAGCTGATGCCGCCACCGCCGTGCACCTGCATCGCCTTGTCGAGGATCCACTCCACGGTGCGGGGGGTGGCGATCTTGATGGCCTGGATCTCGGTGTGGGCGCCCTTGTTGCCGACGGTGTCCATGAGCCAGGCGGTCTTGAGGGTGAGCAGGCGCAGCTGCTCGATCCGCACCCGGGACTCGGCGATCCAGTCGCGGATCACGCCCTGCTCGGCCAACGGCCGACCGAAGGCCACGCGCTCCGACGCCCGCTCGCACATGAGCTCCACCGCCCGCTCCGCGAGGCCGATCGAGCGCATGCAGTGGTGGATGCGGCCCGGTCCGAGGCGGGCCTGGGCGATCGCGAAGCCCATGCCCTCGCTCCCGATCACGTTGCTCGCCGGCACGCGCACCCCGTCGAAGACCAGCTCGCCGTGCCCGCCGTGGTCGTGGTCGTCGTAGCCGAAGACGGTGAGCCCGCGCTGCACGGTCAGGCCGGGGGCGTCGCGCGGCACCAGCACCATCGACTGCTGGCGGTGCCGCTCGGCGCCCGGGTCGGTCTTGCCCATGACGATGAAGATCTGGCAGTCGGGATTCATCGCCCCGGTCGTCCACCACTTGCGGCCGTCGATGACGATCTCGTCGCCCTCGCGGCGCATCGTCATCTCGATGTTGGTGGCGTCCGAGGAGGCGACGGCGGGCTCGGTCATCGCGAAGCCCGACCGGATCTCGCCCGCGAGCAGCGGCCTCAACCACCGCTCCTGCTGCTCCGGCGAGCCGAACTGCGCCAGCACCTCCATATTGCCGGTGTCGGGGGCCGCGCAGTTCATGGCCGGCGGCGCCAGCTCGATCGCGTGACCGCTGAGCTCGGCGAGGTGGGCGTACTGCAGGTTGGTCAGGCCCGCGCCGTGCTCACCGGGGAGGAAGAGGTTCCACAGGCCGCGCGACCGCGCCTCCGCCTGCAGCCGCTGGAGCGTCGGGGAGGCGGTCCAGTGCCAGCCCAGCTCGCCGCACTCGCGGGCGAAGTCGGCCTGGGCCGGGTGGATCTCCTCGTCGAGGAAAGCCCGCGTCCGGTCGATCCAGTCCTGCGTGGCGGCGTCGATCGTGAAGTCCATCAGCTCTCCTCCTTGAGGGCGCGCAGCCCGCCCGCAACGAGCGGCTCGACGTAGCCGCCGATCTCGGCGAAGCCCGCGCCCACGGTCTGTCCCTGGGTGTGGCGGTAGTAGATGCCCTCGAGGATCACGGCGAGCTTGTAATAGGCGAGGGCGACGTAGAACCCGAGGTCGCGCACGTCGCGTCCGCTGCGCTCGGCGTAGCGGGCCAGCAGCTCGGGCAGCGGCAGGTAGCCGGGTGCCTCGGAGACGTCGGTGATCATGGCGCCACCCGCCCCGAGCCGCGCCAGCTGCTGATAGACGGCGAGCAGCCCCACGTCGGTGAGCGGGTCGCCGAGCGTCGCCATCTCCCAGTCCAGCACCGCCCGCACCTCGTCCCTCCCGTCGACCTCGGCGCCGACGGGGGCGACGGGGCCGATGAGCAGGTTGTCGAGGCGGAAGTCGCCGTGCACGATCGCCGGCGGCTGGTCGGCGGGCACGCCACGCGTCAGCGCGGCATACAGCTCGTCGGCCCCGGCCAGGTCGCGGGAGCGCGACCCCTCCAGCTGGGTGCCCCACCGCTTGACCTGCCGGGCGAGGAATCCCTCCGGGCGCCCGAAGTCCTCGAGCCCCACGGCCCGCGGGTCGACGGCGTGCAGGTCCACGAGCGTGTCGACCATGCGCTCGCTGATCGCGCGGGTCCGCTCCGGACCCAGCGCGACCAGCTCGGAGGCCTGCCGGTATGGCGTCCCGGCGACGTGCTCCATGACGTAGAAGGGGGCGCCGATCACTGCCTCGTCCTCGCAGCACGCGTGGGTCACCGGCACGGGCACCGCGGTGTCGTGCAGGGCCGTGATAACCCGGTGCTCGCGCGCCATGTCGTGGGCCGTCGCGAGGACGTGCCCGAGCGGGGGCCGCCGCACGACGACGGTGGCCCCCGAGGCGTCGGAGACGGCATACGTCAGGTTGGACTTGCCACCCGCCAGCACCCGGGCCGACAGCTCACCCTCGAGCAGGCCCGGGGTCTCGCGGTCGAGGTAGCCGCGCAGGGCGCCCAGGTCCAGGCCGGGCACCTCGGCCCGGGCGGCCGCCGCTGCGTCGTCCATCAGGGCACCAGGAGGTAGACGACCTCGGCCACGCACGCGGGCTTGTCGGCGCCCTCGATCTCGACCGTCATCGCGAGGACCATCTGCAGGCCCGCCTTGGTCTGCGACGTCTCCTGCAGCTGGATGCCGACCCGGACGCGAGACCCCACCCGCACCGGGGTGAGGAAGCGAATCTTGTTGGCGCCGTAGTTCATCCCCATCGTGATGCCCTGCACCTCGTAGACCTCGGGCAGCAGCCCGGGGATCAGCGACAGGGTCAGGTAGCCGTGCGCGATCGTCCCGCCGAACGGCGTCTCGCGGGCCGCCCGCTCCGGGTCCACGTGGATCCACTGGTGGTCGCCCGTCGCCTCCGCGAACAGGTCGACCTGCTGCTGGGTCACCTCGTGCCAGTCGCTGTAGCCGAGGTGCTCGCCCGTCGCGGCGACGACCTCGTCGATCCCGTTGAACGTCCTCATGTCAGTCCTCTCCCGTTGCTCGTTCCTCGTCGGTCAGACCCGTCGAGTGGTCAGTTCCCGTCGAGTGGTCAGTTCCCGATCAGGCTGCGCCTGTCGGTCAGTCCTTCGGCCCGCCGGCCACGTAGATCACCTGGCCGCTCACGAACCCCGACTCCTCGGCGCACAGCCAGGACGCCGTGGCGGCGATGTCCTCGGGCTGGCCCGCACGGCCCACCGGGATCTGCTTCGCGGCACCCTCGAGGAACTCCTCGAAGGTGATGCCCATGCGCGCGGCCGTCGCCTTGGTCATGTCGGTGGCGATGAAGCCGGGGGCGATGGCGTTGGCGGTCACGCCGAACTTGCCGAGCTCGAGGGCCAGGGTCTTGGTGAAGCCCTGCATGCCCGCCTTGGCCGCGGCGTAGTTTGCCTGGCCGCGGTTGCCGAGCGCTGAGGTGGAGGACAGGTTGACGATGCGGCCGTACTTCGCCTCGGTCATGTAGCGCTGCGCCGCGCGCGTCATCAGGAACGAGCCGCGCAGGTGCACGCCCATGACGGAGTCCCAGTCGTCGACGCTCATCTTGAAGAGCATGTTGTCGCGGATGATGCCCGCGTTGTTGACCAGCACGGTCGGGGCGCCGAGCTCGGCGGCGACGCGCTCCACGGCGGCGGTGACGGCGGCCTCGTCGGACACGTCGACGCCCACGGCGAGCGCGCGGCCACCGGCGCCGGTGATCTCGTCGACCACGCCCTGGCAGGCGGCCTCGTCGAGGTCGAGGACGGCGACGGCCATGCCGTCGGAGGCGAGCCGGCGGGCGACCGCGGCACCGATGCCGCGGGCGGCACCGGTCACGATGGCGGTGCGCTGGGTGCTGGTCTGGTCGGGCTGAGCGGTCATGGGGACTCCTCGTCGAGTGGTCGTATGTCGGGCCGTGCGGGTGCGGCGCTCGCGGGGCCGGGGGCCACCGTGCTCACCGCCAGTCTCAGGGGGTCAGGACGACCCGTCCAGTGGTGTCGCCCGCGCCAAGGCGGGACAGGGCGTCGGGCAGGTCTTCCAGGGGGACGCGCTCGCTGACCAGCGGGGCGATGGCCCCGGCGGCGAGCAGGCGGGCGAGCTCCTGGTGGCAGGCGAGCAGCGAGCGGGGGTCCTTGGTGGCATAGAGCCCCCAGTGCAGCCCGAGGATCGCGTAGTTCTTGACCAGCGCGTGGTTGAGCGTCGGCGCGGGGATGTCGCCGGAGGCGAACCCGACCACGACGATGCGGCCCTCGAAGGCGATGCACTTGGTGGACTGCTGGTAGGCCGCACCGCCCACCGGGTCGTAGACGACGTCCGCGCCGTGCCCCTCGGTGATCTCCTTGACGCGGGCCACGACGTCCTCGGAGCGCCGGTCGACGACGGCGTCGCAGCCGAGGCGGCGCGCCACCTCGGCCTTGTCGGGCCCACCCACGACGCCGATGACCCGGGCACCGGCGGCCTTGCCCAGCTGCACGGCGGCGCTGCCGACCCCACCCGCGGCGGCGTGGACGAGCAACCACTCGCCCTCCTGCAGGTGGGCGCGGCGGTGCAGGCCGAACCACCCGGTCTGGTAGGCGATGGTCAGCGCCGCGGCCGCCTCGTCCGAGATGCCGTCGGGCACGGGCATGGTGGCGGTCGCGTCGAGCAGGGCCTCCTCGGCGAACCCGCCGTGCGGGACGGCGGCCATGCCGGCGACGCGCTGCCCCGGCCGGACGTGCTGCACGCCCGCGCCGACGGCGATGACGTCGCCGCAGATCTCGACGCCGGGCACGAACGGCAGCGGCGGCTTGACCTGGTAGAGGCCCTTGATCATGAGCACGTCGGGGAAGTTCGCGGCGGTCGCCCGCACGCGCACGTGCACCTGCCCGGGGCCGGGCTCGGGTGAGGGACGTTCGCTCAGCTCGAGCACCTCGGTGGGCTCGCCCAGGGTGGCGACGGTCCAGGCCTTCATGCGTTCTCCTCGGTGGATCGGGGCGGGGCGTCATACCGGCGCTGCAGGCGCTGCATCCCGCGCACCCACGCGTCGGTGTCGGTGGCCCGGGCGACGGCATACTCCCGGACCTGGGGGTGGGGCAGGACCTGGTGCCGGCCCTGCTCGATCGCCTCGAGGAGCGCAGCGGCGACCTCGGCGGGGGTCAGCAGACCGTCCGCGGCGAGCAGCCCCTGCACCTCGCCCGCGTTGCGATAGATGGCGGTGTCCACGCCCTGGGGGCACAGGCAGTGCACGTCGATCCCGCGGTGGCCGTAGGTCGCCGCCAGCCACTCGGCGAAGGCCACCGCCCCGTGCTTGGTGACGGAGTAGGGCGCCGCGCCGATCATCGTGAGCAGCCCCGCCGCCGAGGCGGTGACGACGAACCGGCCGCCCCGGCCCTCCAGCCAGGCCGGCACGAGCAGCCGGGCGGCACGCACGTGCGCCATGACGTGGACCTCGTGGGCGCGCTGCCAGGTCTCGTCGGGCGTCTCCAGACCGCGGCCGCCCTGGATGCCGGCGTTGCCGACCCAGACGTCGATGCGGCCGAGGTGGGCGGTCGAGAGCTCGATCAGCGCCGCGATGCCGTCGTTGGTCGAGACGTCGGCGGGCACGGCATACGCGCCGAGCTCCGTCGCGGTCGCCAGCAGCCGCTCGGCGTCGAGGTCGTTGACGACCACGCGTGCCCCGGCTGCGAGGCAGGCCTCGGCGATGGCGCGGCCGATGCCCCCGGCCGCTCCGGTCACCACGACTCCCTTGTCGCGCAACGCCTCCATCGCGGTCAGCCGCCGATCGCCGAGCCGTCGATGAGCGTGGCGCCGCCGTCGAGGACCATCGTGTGCCCGGTCGTCCACGCGGCGTCGTCGGACAGCAGGTAGGCCACGGCCCCCGCGACGTCCTCGGGCTCGCCGAGCCGCTTGAGGGCGTAGCCGCGCGACGCCTTCTCCTCGCGCCCCTCGTAGAGCGCGACGGCGAACCTGGTCTTGACCACGGCGGGCGCGACCGCGTTGACCCTGATGGCGGGCCCGAGCTCGACGGCGAGCTCCTCGGTCAGGTGCAGCAGCGCGGCCTTGCTCGCGCCGTAGAACGCGATCCCCGGCGCCGCCCGCAGGCCCGCGACCGAGCCGACGTTGACGACGGAGCCGCCGTGCTCGCGCATCCGCACGGCATAGGCCTTCTGCACCCAGGAGAGCGCCGCCACGACGTTGGTGTCGAGGATCTTGCGCGCGACGTCGAGGTCGATCTCCATCAGCGGCCCGTAGGCCGGGTTGATCCCCGTGTTGTTGACCAGCAGGTCCAGGCCCCCGAACCGCTCGACGGCCGTCCGGATCGCCTCGTCCTGGTGGGCGGGGTCACCGGCGTTGCCCGCGACCGCGATGCAGTGCTCCTCACCGCCCATGGTCTCCACCGCGGCGGCGAGCGCCTCGGGCTTGCGGGCCGTGATCACGACCTTGGCGCCCTCGGCGACGAGCCGCCGCGCGATGGCCAGCCCGATCCCCCGGGACGCCCCCGTGACGATCCCGACCTTGCCGTCGAACCTGTTCACTACCTGACTCCTTCGTCGTCTGCTGCGTAGTAGAGAGGGTGGGTGCTGAGGGTGGAGCCGGGGTGCGGGTGGGCGGACAGGCGGGTCTGGCGGGAGCCGCGAGGGACGAGCGGCGAGTGGAAGGCCGCCCGCCCGCACCCCGGCGACGCCAGGACGTCATACAGGCTGGTGCAGAGCCAGGCTCAGAGGCCCAGGTCCCGCCCGATGAGCTCCTTCATGATCTCGTTGCTCCCCGCCCAGATCTTGTGGACGCGGGCGTCGCGCCAGGCGCGGGCGACGCGATACTCGTTCATGTAGCCGTAGCCTCCGTGGAGCTGGACGCACTCGTCGAGGACGGCGCACTGCACCTCGCTCGCCCACCACTTGGCCTTGGCCGCGTCCACGGCCGTGAGGGTGCCCTCGGAGTGCGCGATCACGCACTGGTCGATGAAGGCCTGGGTGACCTCGCACTTGGTGACCATCTCGGCGATCTTGAACTTGTTGTGCTGGAAGGTGCCGATGGGCTGGCCGAAGGCCTTGCGGTCCTTGGTGTACTGGATCGTCTCGGCGAGGATCTGGCGGGCGTTGGCGAGGTTGCCGACGGCGGCACCGAGGCGCTCCTGCGGCAGGTGCTTCATCATCTCGATGAAGCCCATCCCCTCGGGCCCGAGGAGGTGGTCGTTGCTGACGCGGACGTTCTCGAAGAACAGCTCGGAGGTGTCGGACTCCTCCTGGCCGACCTTGTCGAGCTTGTTGCCCTTGGTGAAGCCCTCCATGCCGGCCTCGAGGACGAACAACGAGATGCCCTTGGCACCCTTGGTGGGGTCGGTGCGGACGGCGACGACGGCGAGGTCGCACTGGTGGCCGTTGGTGATGAAGGTCTTGGAGCCGTTGATGACCCAGTCGTCGCCGTCGCGGACGGCGGTGGACTTCAGCGCTGCCAGGTCGGAGCCGCCGGAGGGCTCGGTCATCCCGATGGCCATGATCTTCTTGCCGGCGGCGACGTCGGGCAGCCACCGCTGCTTCTGCTCCTCGGTGCCGAGGTGCACGAGATAGGGGGCGGTGATGTCGGCGTGGATGCCGAAGCACGAGCCAGCGGCGTTGGTGAACCTGCCGATCTCCTCGGCGAAGACGGCGTTGAAGCGGTAGTCGTCGATGCCGGCGCCGCCATACTCCTCCGGGATGCTGAGGCCGAAGAAGCCCTGGGACCCGGCCTCCTCCCAGATGTCTCGGGCGATGACGTGGTCCCGGATCATCTCCTCCGCCCGGGGCGCGAGGGTCCGGTCCACGAACTCCTTGACGGACTGTCGGAAGGCTTCGTGGTCCTCGTCGTAGATGGTGCGCTGCATCGCGTCTCCTCGGCTGGCGGATCATGTGGGACGGGCTGACTAAGCGCTTGCTTAGTTCATGGTCTCGCTAGAGAATCACCCATGACCCAGGCCCGGGTCAAGAGGTGAGAGGGGTGATCCGTATGCCGCCCGGCCCGACCCGTGACGCGCGCCACCGCATCAAGGCCGCGGCGCTGCGGTCCTTCGCCGCCAAGGGCTTCCACGCGACGACGACCCGCGACATCGCTGCGGCCGCCGGGATGAGCCCGGCGGCCGTCTATGTCCACCACGCCAGCAAGGAGTCGCTGCTGCACGCCCTCTCGCTGGAGGGGCACGCCGAGGTGCTGGGGCTGGCGCGGGAGGCCGTCGCGACAGGCGAGACCCCCACCGAGCAGCTGCGGGCGCTCGTGCACGCCTGGGTCCTGACGCACGCCGAGCGGCACACGGTCTCGCGGATCGTCAACTACGAGCTGGACGCGCTGACGCCGGAGCACCTGGCCGAGGTCGGGGACCTCCGCCGCCAGATCACCGACGTCTTCCGGTCGGTGGTGGAGGCCGGGGTGGCGTCCGGGGAGTTCGAGACCGACCAGCCCCGGATGACGGTGACCGCCCTCATCTCGCTGGGCGTTGACGTGGCCCGCTGGTGGAGCGACGACGGGTCGTGGACGGCGCAGGCCGTGGCCGACCACTTCACGACGCTCGCGCTCCGCCTCGTCCGCCCCGGCCACGCCTAGCCTGACCACGCCTGGCCTGACCACGCCTGGCCCCGGCCCTCCACCGGGTCGACCCTCGGAGCGCATCCCCCTGGCCCGTGAGTGGGCGCACGTGGCGCAGGCGCTGACTCGCTGGTTCAGGTGGCCGCACCCCACGGGTCGAGGACCTCCACGCCGGTGGGGGCGAAGTCGCTCACGTTGCGGGTGACGACCACCAGCCCGTGCACGAGCGCGGTGGCCGCGATCAACGCATCCCGCTCGGGCCGAGGATCTGGGACGTGCAGAGCCGCCGCACGCCGGGCGACCGTCAGGTCCGCGGGAAGCAGGCGGTCGGCATACTGCACGAGGACCCGCTCCTCGAGCCAAGACCGCAGGACTGCCCCCTGACGCTCTTCGCGTCGTTCGACCAAGATGATGCCGGCCTCGATCTCGCGGATGGTGACCACGCTCAGGTAGGCGTCGCGCCTGGCCAGCTGGGCGGCCCAGGTCACGACGCCGGCGTCGGCAGAAGGCGTGCGGAGCTCGCAGACGACGTTGGTGTCGAGCAGGAAGCTCACAGCGCTGGGACCTCACCCAGGGTCCGGCTGATCACCGGCTCGACGTCCACCTCGACGTCCATGCGCAGCGAGTCGAGGACGCTACCGGCCCCGGACAACCGCTCGTACTCGTCGATGCTGAGGACGACAAGGGTCGGGTTGCCCCGGTCGGTCACGAAGACCGGACCCTCCTTGGCCATCGCCTTGACCTTGGACGGCGAATGGTTGAACGTTCGCGCGTTCACGATAGTCATGAAACCACCTCCACGAGGAGGGTACTACGTATCTACAAAGTGGCGCGTGGTCCATCGGCTCGGACAGATCGACCGGCCTGCGGATCATCAGCCTGCTGAACGAGGCCCGGCTGATGCCTCTGCCGGGGGCGGGTCAGGCGACGGCGTCGTCGTCCTCGTTCTCCGGATCGACCGTGTCCTTGACCATCCCCGACTCGGCGGTCGCCGGGTTCGCCGCGATGAAGGCATTGGCCCAGCGCGCCTGCGGGTCCGAGTCGATCAGCACGGCCTTGATCAGCAGCGTCATCGGGAGGGCCAGGATCGCGCCCATCGGCCCGAGCACGGACGCCCAGAACAGCAGCGACAGGAAAGACAGCGTGGGGGTCACGCCGACGGCGTCGCCGGCGAACTTCGGCTGGATGATCGACTGCACGACGAAGTTGAGCCCGCAATAGGCCACGACCACCCACAGCGCCGTCATGGGGCCCTTGGCCAGCAGCGCCATCAGCGCCGGCGGGATCAGGCCGATGACGAAGCCGATGTTGGGGATGTAGTTGGTGAGGAAGCTCAGCACGGCCCACACCGCGGCCAGCGGGACGCCGAGCACGAGCAGCGCGGCCCAGTCGAGCGCCGCCACGATCAGGCCGAAGACCGTCGACACGATCCAGTAGCGACGCACGCCGCCGCCGAACGCGTCGAGCGCCTCGACGATGCGGGGGTGGTGCCGGCGCCCGAGGTCCATGCGCTTGCCCCAGCCCGTCGCGTCCATCATCAGGAAGAACAGGACGGTGAGGATGACGGCCAGCAGGCCGGTGAAGCTCTGCAGACCGGTCAGCACGGTCGTGACATAGCCCATGATGCTCTGCGGGTTGATGCCCTTGAGCTGGTCGAGCAGCGTGGACTCGCTGAGGCCGAACCTGCTCAGCTGGTCCAGCGACTGGGTGTAGAGCTGCTCGAACTTGCTGTTGTACTGCGGGATCTCGGCCACGAGCGAGGCGATCGACCAGCCCAGCGCGGAGAAGAACGCGATGATGACCGCGAACACGACCAGCCCCGCCAGGATCGAGCCGATCCACTCGGGCACGCCCTTGCGCGTCAGCCACCCCTTGAGCGGGTAGGCCGCGATCATCAGGTTGATCGCGAAGAAGACCGGCGCGATGAGGTCCTTGTTGGCCGTCATGCCCTGGATGCCGATCCAGGCGGCGGCCAGGCCGAGGAGGATCACCAGCATCCGAGGTATGCCGCCGGGGCGGGTCCACTCCTGCGCGCGCTGGTCGGCGATCTGGGCGCCGCGCCGCAGGCTTCCCTCGTGCGCGTCGTCGCGGGCCTGGCGCTTGGTGACCTTGCTGGCTCCGGCGCCCTCGCCCGCGTCGGTGGTGGCGGTGTGGGCGGTGGTGGCGGGGTCGGCCGTCGTCCCGGGCGTGCCGGGGTCGTCCGTCGGTCGTGCGTCCATCGTCGTGCCGTGGCCTCTCGTCGGGATCAAGGTCGTCAGCAGGGCCGTCCGTGGTCGGGCAGCCCTGGTTCGTCACCTAGCGTGCACCATCGAGGCCGTATGCCGGCGCCGCGCCGCCGAACGGATGCCACACCGTCACCCGGCGCGTGCTCCGCCATTCGTCTCGCCCCGAAGTGACCCGTCGGGGCATCTTGGGTGCGCAACCGCGATCTTTGAACGTTCCACGTGACCCGTCGGGTCAGAGCTCGCGGACGACGCGGGCCGGGTTGCCCACGACGACGACGCCGAGGGGCACGTCCTTGGTGACCACCGCGCCCGCGCCGACGATCGAGTCGCGACCCACCGTGACCCCGGCGAGGACGATCGCGCCGCCCCCGATCCAGACGTTGTCCTCGATCGTGATGGGGCGCGCGCCCTCCCAGCCCTCGCGGCGGGGACCCGGCTCGACGGGGTGGGTCGGCGTCAGGAGCTGGACGTTGGGTCCCATCTGCACCTGGGCGCCGATCCGGATCTCCGCGACGTCCAGGGCCATCAGTCCGTAGTTGGCGAACGTCCCCTCGCCGACGTGCAGGTTGTCCCCGTAGTCGACGTAGACGGGGGCGCGCAGGTGGGCGGTCTCGGCATACGACCCGAGGAGCTCCTCGAGCAGGCGGCGGCGCTCGTCGGCGTCCTCGCACGCGTTGGCGCGCCGCATGGTGGCCTGGGCCCGCTCCATGGCGGCGCCGAGCTCCTCGTCCACGCGATAGGGGTCGCCGGCGTCGCGGCGCTCGCGCATCGAGCGGCTGTCGGTGGTGTCGGGGATGTCCGTCATGCCTTCGACCGTAGGCGAGACTGGACCCGTGAGCACGCGAGGGTGGATCGTCTGGGTCGTCGGGGTCATTGCCTACACCGCGGCCGTGCTGCAGCGAACCTCCTTGGGCGTCGCGGGGATCGACGCGGCCAACCGCTTTCACGCGCCCGCGGGCATCGTGGCGTCGTTCGTCGTGCTGCAGCTGCTGGTCTATGCCGGGCTGCAGGTGCCGGTGGGGATCGCGCTGGACCGGTTCGGGACGCGGCGGATGGTCACGATCGGCGCGGCCCTCATGGCGGTGGGCCAGATCCTGATGGCCACGGCCGACGACGTCCCGACCGGTATGGCGGCCCGCGTCCTCGTCGGCGCCGGCGACGCGATGACCTTCGGCAGCGTCATACGGCTCGTCCCGGCGTGGTTCCCCCCGGGTCAGGTGCCGTTGTTCACCCAGCTCACGGGCCTGCTCGGCCAGGCCGGGCAGGTGCTCGCGGCCATCCCCCTGTCGGCTCTGCTGCACGGGCCCGGGTGGACCGTGGCGTTCGGCACGGCCGCCGCGATCGCCGCCGCGTCCTGCCTGCTGGCGGCGACCCTGCTGCGCGACGCCCCACCCGGCGCCGCCACCGCCGCGCCCGTGGAGCGACCGCCGATCCTGCGCCAGGTCAGCGCCGTGCTGCGGCATCCCGGCACGCGGCTCGGTCTGTGGACGCACTGGGTGACGGGGTTCGCGCCGATGGTCTTCGCGATGATGTGGGGCGTCCCCTATCTCGTGCAGGGCGAGGGTCTCTCGCCGCAGACCGCCTCCGCGCTGCTCACGCTCTTCGTCGTGCTGGGCCTCGGCATCGGCCCCGTCCTCGGGCTGCTGACCCAGCGCCATCCGCTGCGCCGCTCCAACCTCGCGCTGATGGTCACCGCCTGCAACGTCGTGCCGTGGGTGGCCGTGCTGCTGTGGCCCGGTCACGCCCCGATGTGGCTGCTCGTCGTGCTCGTCGTCGGCCTGGCGACGGGCGGTCCGGGGTCGTCGATCGGGTTCGACTTCGCGCGGACCTTCAACCCCTCGCACCGCCTCGGGGCCGCGACGGGCGTCGTGATCATGGGCGCCTTCACCGGCGCGCTGCTGGCGATCCTCGGGATCGGCCTGGTGCTCGACGCGACGTCGTCGGGCGGGCGCTACACGCTCGAGGGCTTTCGCCTGGCGATGGCGGTGCAGCTGCCGGTCTTTGCGATCGGGCTGGTGGGTCTCTATCGCTCGCGCGCCCTGGCCCGGCGGCGGTGGCGCGAGGAGGAGGGCGTGGAGATCCCCACCTGGAGCGAGGCGCTGTCGCGGGAGTTCGGGCCCTGGCTGGAGCGGCGGCGCGGCGGCCGGGGCTAGAGGCCGGACCTCGGCGGGACGGGCTAGGCGCGGGGGCCGGGCGCGCACGACGCGCGCCTCGTGGTCCTCCTCGTCGCGGCTGCTCGCGTCGATCGTGAACCTCACCGTGATCTGCGGCATCCCGCCGACGACGTCGAGCTGGTCCGCCTCGACCACGTGCGTCTCGCGCACCGTCGCGACCGCGGTCTGCAGCACCTCGGGAGGCGCGTGACCCTGGAGCACGTCCATGACGTCCAGGGTGATCCGGTATGACGGCACGCCCGCCGCCTGCCTCAGAAACCGTTGAGGGCGCGGACGATCCGCGTCGCCTCGTCGTCCGTGCGCAGGGCCCGACCGTCGAGCGCCGTCACCGGCGCCACGCTGCGCACCGACGAGACGAGCCACACCGCGTCGGCCTCCGCGAGCTCTGCCGGGGTCACGAGGCGACGCTCCGCACGCCAGCCGTGCTGCTCGGCACCGCCCAGGATCTTGCGGGCGCTGATCGAGTCGAGGATCCCGGTCGCGCCGGTCGGCGTCGTCGCGACCACGCCGTCGCGCAGCCAGACGACGGCCGAGGTCGGCGCCTCGAGGACGTAGCCGTCGCTCGACGTGAACACCGGGTCGTCGGCCCCGCGTGCGGAGGCCTCGCGCTTGGCGGCGACGTGGACGGCATACGACAGGAGCTTGACCCCGCCGAGGAGCCACGGCGCGCCATCGAAGCCGTCGCTCGCATAGCCGCGCGGGAGGGTCACGACGCTGATGCCCGCGCGCTGGGCCTGCATGCGCTCGTCGACGGCGGTGAGGGTCAGGAAGGCGAGCGGGGTGCCGTCGCCGTGCTCGTCGCCGCGGGTCAGGACCATCTTGAGGGCCGCCTCGTCCGCGCCCTGCCAGACCTGCAGGGCGTCGCCGACCAGCTCGATCCACGCGTCGTCGTCGGCGAGGGGGATGCCGAGCGCATCGGCCGACCGCCGCAGCCGCTCGAGGTGCTCGTCGAGGTCGTGGACCAGCCAGCCCTCGCCGTCCCAGCGCACGAGCGTGGCGTCGAAGCAGCCGTCGCCCCTGGTGAGTCCGAGGTCGTCGCCGCTGGCGAGCCCCGTGCCGCGGTCGACGACCCCGCGACCCATGACCGCCACGACCTGCTGCACGCGCTCCGCCATCCCCAGAACCTACCTCGGGCAGGCACATCCGCCCGACTTCGCACCCCAGGTCGATGTGCCGAGCTCAGGCGGATCTGTCGACGCTGGCCCCTCCAGCGAGAGGCGGGGGTCCGCGACGTCGGCCCAATAGCACTTGCTATAATGTCCGCATGGGGATGAGCTTGCATGCCGTTGCGCGTCACACCGACGAGGTCACCGCCCAGGCGCGGGCCGACCTCGTGAGCGCCGTGAGGCGGGCCGCCTCCGCAGGCATGACCCAGACGGAGATCGCCCGGCAGATCGGTCGAAGCCAGCCGGAGGTCTCACGGCTGCTGCGCTTCCACGGCACGTCCCCGAGGGCTCGGGTCCTGCGAGCCAACGCCGACCGGGTCCGCGAGATCGTGGGTGGGGCCGGGGGGAACCGCGTGCGCGTGTTCGGGTCGGTGGCCACCGGCAAGGACGGACCGGCCTCCGACGTCGACCTCGTTTTCTCCGCAGGTCGGACGTTGAGCCTCATGGAGCTGGGCCGCGTCGAGGGCCGACTCGCCGAGCTGCTCGGGATGCCCGTCGACCTCGTGCCTGAGTCCGCGCTCCGACCCAACATCCGCGAACGGGTCCTCGCCGAAGCGGTCACGCTGTGAGGTCGACGGACGAGCTGCTCAGGGAAGCCCTCTTCCACTTCACGCTCGCCGTCGACTACGCCAACGCCACTGCCGACGACCAGATGGCGGTTGATGCGGCCTCCATGCGGATGTCGGCCGGCATCGAGACCCTCAACCGACTAGACCCCTCCGTTCGCGACCAGCTGTTCGGTGGAAGCTGGCCGCTGATGTGGGGGATGCGCAATCGAATCGCCCACGGATATCTCCTGGTGGATCCCGAGACCATCCGCCGCACCGCTCAGACCGACATCCCCTAGATCACGAGCGTGATCCGAGACTCCCTCGCCTGACGGCGTCACCGGGCAGGCGGGAGACGACGACGAGTGATCAGGTGCGGTCCAGGCATCTGCGGCTGCCCGGGCCGCATGACGCCTCGCCGCATCTCGCCCGGCCCACACGACCGAGCGCTTCCTCCGGCTCCTGCCTGATGCGCGCCAGGGTCGAGACCCCCATCGCGAGGCCGCTGAGGCTGAGGACGCCGGGCTCGTCGTCGAGCAGCTGCGTACGGCACGGTGTCGGATGCAGTTCTACGACGTGGGCGCCGTCGTGTGGATCCTGCGCACGTGCGTCTGGTGGGTGCCGGACTCCGCCGCCGATCGGTACCTGGACGAGCTGCGTGAGCTGGACCGGTCGATGAGGCACTGCGGATCGGGCGGTGGCCCACTCGACGCGCCACCTGGTCGAGGCCCGCCGCCCAGCGAGGTGAGCGCACCCTCCGACCTGCTCGCACCGGCCGTATGACGTCCCGCCACATCTCGCCGGGCTCGCCCCCCGAACGACTGTGCACGTGCTGCCGCCACCGTCCTCGCCGCGCTGGCACGCCTGCGTCGGCACCACCGCTGACGCGTCAATCCCGAGCCCGGGCCTCGCGGACGTCCTGCACGAGCCGAGGAGTGCGCCACCGCGTGACGGCGCCGAACCACTCGGTGGCCGGGTAGGAGAGCCGCACCACGAAGTAGTTGACGTGCTCCACGACGGCGAACGCCCACACCCCGACGACGAGCACGGCGGCCCCCGGCCTCGACGGCCAGTGGAGGGCGATGACGACGAGGCCGGCGGCGAGCAGGGTCGGGTTCAGCACGCGCAGGGCCTGATAGGCGCCTGCCATCGCGCGTGGCATCGTCGAGTGCGGCGTCCAGGTCCGCGCCGCCAGCCAGTAGGCGCCGGCCTCGACGAGGACGATCAGCAGCGGGGCCAGCCCTCCCCAGAGGGCCCGGGCCTCCGTGGGGGTCAGCCGTGGCAGCGCCATCTGGAGCGCGGCCACCAGGAACACCCCGGCGGCGACGAGCTCCCCCACCCCGAGGCTCAGATAGCGGCGGCGGAGGGCGGCCTCACGGTCTCGATCCATGGCTCCGATGCTGGCACGTATGACGGAGTGGGTCAGGTCAGGCGCGAGCGGATCCCGTCGACGAGCAGCTCCAGGCCGTAGGCGAACCGCTGGTCCGGGTCGTCCGGCGCCACGCCGGGGCCGGCCGAGGCGACGCCGAAGGCCTGCATCTGGGCGTGGCCCTGCTCGTCGACCGCGTGCCCCATGACGAAGTGCAGCACGCCGGCCGCGGCGGCCCGGGCATCAGGCGCGCGCAGCCCCGCCCGGTGCAGGATCGCCACCAGCCCGCGCGTGGGGTCCACGCCCTCGGCACGCATCGAAAGGACCGACGCGACCAGCTCGGCCCCGTCGCGGTGGGAGGAGAGGGCCGCGCGCAGGCCGTGGGCCCACGACCGCACCTGCCCGTCCCAGTCGAGCCGGGGGTCCGGCGCCGCCACCTGGCCCAGCATCGACTCGGCGATGGCGGTGAGCAGCGACTGCTTGTTGGCGAAGTGCCAGTAGAGCGCCGACGGCTGCACCTCGAGCGCACCGGCGAGCTTGCGCATGGACAGGTCGGCGAAGCCGTACGCGTCGAGCGTGCGGATCGCCTCGTCGAGGACGGCCTGCCGCGTGAGCGCCATACGGGCTCTCCTCCTGACCGTGGGGCGGGGCGGGGCGGGACGAGAGCCCGGCCACACCAGGGCCCCTCACGTTGAGCGACCACCACCTCCTAGTTAACATGAACAGCGTTCATTGAACGGTGTTCATGACGCCGCTGACCGCTCGACGAGGAGAACCCCATGGACCTGCAGGCGATGGCGACGCGCGGCTGCGCCGGCGACCCGTGCACCCGCGAGGAGGCGCTGGCGGTGCTCGCCCTGCCCGACTCGGCCGTCCTCGACCTGGTGGCCACGGCAGGCCAGGTGCGGCGCGCATTCTTCGGCAACCGGGTCAAGATGAACTACCTGGTCAACCTCAAATCCGGCCTCTGCCCGGAGGACTGCTCCTACTGCAGCCAGGCCCGCGGCTCCGAGGCGGACGTGCTCAAGTACTCCTGGCTGAGCAAGGACAAGGCGGTCGAGGCCGCCACCGCGGGGATCGCCGGCGGCGCCGCGCGGGTGTGCCTCGTCGCGAGCGGCCGCGGCCCCTCCGACCGCGACATCGACAAGGTCACCGGCATCGTCGAGGCCATCAAGGACGCCGACCCGGCCGTCGAGGTGTGCGCCTGCCTCGGCTTCCTCAAGGGCAACCAGGGCGACCGGCTCAAGGCCGCCGGCGTCGACGCCTACAACCACAACCTCAACACCGCGGAGAGCAAGTACGACCAGATCTGCTCCACCCACACCTACGCCGACCGCGTCGACACGGTCCGGCAGGCGCACCTCGCCGAGCTGTCGGCCTGCTCCGGCTTCATCGCGGGCATGGACGAGACCGACGAAGATCTGGTCGACCTGGCCTTCGCCCTCCGCGACGTGGGCGCGGACTCGATCCCGGTCAACTTCCTGCTGCCGTTCGAGGGCACGCCGATGGCCGGCCACGGGATGATCAGCCCCCAGCGCTGCCTCAAGATCCTGGCGATGATCCGCTTCGTCAACCCCACGACGGAGATCCGGATGGCGGCCGGGCGCGAGGTGCACCTGCGGACCATGCAGCCGATGGGGCTGCACGTCGCGAACTCGATCTTCCTCGGCGACTACCTCACCAGCGAGGGCGCACCCGGCCGCTCGGACCTGGAGATGCTGCGGGACAACGGGTTCGTGCCCGAGGGGGCTCCGGACGACTGGGCCGAGCGGCTCGACGCGATCGACGTGAGCTCGTATGCCGAGCCGGCCGCCCCCAGCGGGTGTGGCGGTCACGCCGGCGGATCCGGTTGCGGGGGTTGCGGATCCGCGGGATCCGGCTGTGGCGGACACGCGGCGGACGAGCCGGCCGCGAGCGAGCAGGCGAAAGACCGGCAGTCGTCCGGGGAGGGCGGCGCGCCCGCCGCCCCGTCAGGCTTTTCGGCGGCGGCGGCCTTCGACGCCCCTGTCGTCAGCCCCCGCCGTCGTGGTGCGGGCACGCAGCTGCCCGCCAACGTCTGACCGGCCTCCGACCGGATCTACCTGAGGTAGTCACATCGACCTGGCGTGCGAAGTCGGGCGGATGTGACCACCTGAGGTAGGTCAGCCGAAGCGGGCGACGTTGCGGGCGCGGGCGCGCTCGGCCATCTCCTCGCGGCTGCGCGGCGGCGCCGTGGTCACGAGCTCGTCGAGCAGCGTCGAGGTGGCGGCCGTGATCTGCTCGACCGCGCGGGCATAGGCGTCCTCGTTGGCCTTGGACGGCTTGGGGGAGCCGGCCACCTTGCGGACGTACTGCAGGGCGGCGGCCTCGATCTCCTCCTGCGTCGTCGACGGGTCGACGTTGTGCAGGACGCGGATGTTGCGGCACATGCGGCAACCATAGGCAGCCGCTCGACCAGGCAGGAGAGGTTGGCGCAGGTGCAGCCGTTCAGTCGAGACGGCCTCGACGCACCGTGACCACCAACGGGGCCACACGGGTGATCGCTGGCATTCGACACGCACGAGCGTCGCCGAGCCCCGTCACCGTGATCAGGTGGTCGGCATCGCCTGCATCTCGGCGATCTCCTTGCGCTGGCCCGTGATGATGGCCTGCGCGAGCTTCTTGACCGCGGGGTCCTGCGTGGTCGTCAGGACGTCCTCGGCCATGCTCACCGCGCCCTCGTGGTGGCCGATCATGGCCTTGACCCAGGCTGCGTCGAAGGCCGGGCCCTGCATCCCCGACAGCGCCTTGAGGTCGCCCTCGCTGACCATGCCCTCCATGGGCATCGCGTGGTCGCCCGCCGAGACCGGGGCTCCCCAGCCCTTGAGCATGGCTGTCATCTGGTCGATCTCGGGCTGCTGGGCCGCCTGGATCCGTCGGGCGAGGTCCTGCACCGTGGCCGACGCACCGTGACCGGCGAGAGCCATCTCCGCCAGGTCGAGCGCCTGGGCGTGGTGCGGGATCATCATCTGCGCAAACATCACGTCGCCCGCCCGGCCCTGCATCGGCGTCGCCCCGGAGGTGGCGCCCGTCGATGCGGGGGCGCTCGAGCTGCCCGAGGCTGACGAGCTTGAGCCGTGACCGGCGTGGGCGTCGCCGGCTGCCGTGCTGGTGGTGGCGGTCGTGCTCGTCGCGCCGCCCTCGCTCGACCCGCAGGCGGCGAGCAGGCAGCCGAGGGCAGCGACGACGGCGACGGATGCGGTGGGGCGACGCATGGGGGCTCCTGACGTTCGAGGTGCTGGGGCAGATCTGCTTGTCTCCCAGCCTAGGTCGTCGGCCCCCGCCTGTGCCGGGCGCCCTGGCCGTATGTCGCCCGCCCGCTCGCACGCCGCGCCGGTGCACGGCGCGGCCCGGCGACCACGCGGGTCGCCGGGCCACGGCATACGGGCTCCGTCAGGCGCTGATGGACTCGCTCAGGCCGCCGGACCAACCCAGGCGGATATGCCTACCTCAGGTAGGTCCATCAGCCTGGCGAACGAAGGCCGGTCGATGCCTCTACCGGCGGCCGAGTCATCAGCCTGGCGAACGAAGGCCGGTCGATGCCTCTACCGGCGGTAGGTCAGGAGGTGGCGAGGGCGCGGTCCAGGCCGGCGCGCACGTCCGCCACCAGGTCCTCGGTCGCCTCGATGCCGATCGACAGGCGCAGCAGCTGATCGCCGATGCCGGCCACCTCGCGCGCCTCCGGCGTCATCGACGCGTGCGTCATCGTCGAGGGGTGCACGACCAGCGACTCGACGCCGCCGAGCGACTCGGCCAGCGAGAAGCACTGCAGCCCGTCGAGGAAGGCCCGCACCTGCGCCTCTCCGCCGGCGAGCTCCAGCGACACGATCGCGCCATACCCGTCCTGCTGCGAGGTCGCGAGCTCGTGGCCGGGGTGCGACGCCAGGCCGGGATAGAGCGCGCGCGACACGGCGGGGTGCTCGGCGATCAGCTCGGCGACGGCGCGGGCGTTCTCCTCGTGGGCCTTCATGCGGGTGTGCAGCGTGCGCAGGCCGCGCAGGGTCAGATAGCTGTCGAAGGGGCTCCCGGTCAGGCCCAGCACGTTGGCCCACCAGGCCAGCTGCTCGTGCAGCTCCTCGGTCGCGCCGACGATCGCGCCGCCGACGACGTCCGAGTGGCCGTTGACGTACTTCGTGGTGGAGTGCAGCACGACGTCGCAGCCGAGCTCGATCGGGCGGCACAGCAGCGGGGACAGGAAGGTGTTGTCCGCGACCACCGTCGCCCCGACCTCGTGCGCGGCCGACGCCACGGCGCGGACGTCGGTGATGCGCAGCAGCGGGTTGGACGGGGTCTCGATCCACACGACCGTCGGGGCCTTGTCGGCGCGCAGCGCGGCCTCGACCTGCGCCGGGTCGGTGTAGTCCACCGTCACGACCTCGAACGCGCCCTTGCGCGACAGCGAGTCGAACAACCGCCAGGTCCCGCCGTAGCAGTCGTGCGGAACGACCACGGTCTGGCCGGGCGACAGCAGCGCGGACACGACGACGGTGATCGCGCCCATGCCGGTGGTGGTGACGACGCCCCCGGCACCGCCCTCGAGCGTGGCGAGCGCGTCGCCGAGCAGGTCACGCGTGGGGTTGCCGCTGCGCGTGTAGTCGTAGCGGCGAGGGGTCCCGAGCTCCTCGAACGTGTAGTTGCTCGAGAGGTAGATCGGGGGGACGACCGCGCCGTGAGCCGGGTCGGTCTCGAGTCCGGTGCGGATCGCGCGGGTGAGGCGGGAGAGCTCGGTCATGGTGTCGCCTTTCGCAGTCTGAGCGGGCCCAGTCCTGCGGTCGACCATGAGGGAGCGGTATGCCGGACGCGCCGGCGTATCGACCCATCTGCCGGTGGGCCGCGAGGCCTCCGCAGGACTTGGCACCTGACCCTCGGGGTGTCCCCCTCGGGCGGTTGCCCCGGCGTCGTCGGGCCTGTCCCTCAGCCGGTCGTGATGGATGTGCCTGCACCCTAGCCGCCCGCCACGGGGTGGACAGTCGGTGTCCAGCACTCGGGCGCCCAGCGACCGCCGGCCTGCTACGGCTGGGGCTGCTTGTTGGCGACGTACTGCACGCGCTGCCCCTGCACGACCTCCTCGGCCAGCGTGACCAGCTTGATGTTGAGGTCCTGGCTGGTCTTGCGCAGCCGCTCGAAGGCCTCGTCGTCGTCGACCTTGTGGGCGGCCATGAGCAGACCGACCGCCTTGCCGATCTCGCGCGAGGTGCCGAGGGCCCGCTCGAGGTTGGCGCTGTCGTTCTGCGCCCGCACCGTCATGACGGCCACGGACGCGAACGACGCCAGGACGGCCGCCTGGTCCACCGAGGTCGTCGTGAACGCGTCGGCGGTGTCGGAGAACAGGTTGAGCGCCCCGACCTTCTCGCCGTCGAGCAGGATGCGATAGCCGATGAGGCCGCGCACCGTCGTCTCCGCGACGACGCGGCGGGCCAGCTCGGGCCACTGCGAGCCGTCCACGAGGTTGGGGTCGTGCTGGAAGGACTCCTCCACGATCGCGTCGACGCACGGCCCGTCGTCGACGGCGAGCTCCAGGTCGTCCACGGCGAGGGCGACGTCGTCGGTCGCGGCGGCGCTGTAGAACCGGCCGGCCCGGTCGACCAGCATCATGGACGCGTGGTCGCAGCCGTCGACGAGCTCGACGGCCGCGGCGACGACGGCCTGGTAGACGGCCTGCGCCTCGGGGCGGCCGTGGATCAGGGTGTTGAGCCGGGCGAAGACCTCGGTGGGCTCCACGCTGCTGCCGGGCATGGAGCCTCCAAGCGGTGATGACGCGTCGTTGACCAGGAGTCTAACGACGCGTCACCTCTTGTCATGACGCGAGGGTCTCGATCGCGGTCCCGAGCCTCGGGAGCGCCTCCACGACGTGCTGCTTGGCCTTGGGGCGGACGCCGTTGTAGATCGTGGCGATCGCGGCGTGCCGAGGGTTGGCGGCGCGGGTGTCGCTGACCGACAGCAGGGCGTCGGCGGCCTGGTCCCCGTGGGAGGTCAGGTAGGCGCCGAAGGTCTGGTCGCCGCGCGCGTCCCACAGCGGCTGGAGGGAGGCGGCGGCGTCCGGCAGCATGCCGTTGACCGCACGCCGGACGACGCCGTCGTTGACCTTCTTGACCGCGCCGTAGGCCGTCTTGATGATCGCGCCGCCGACGCCGCGCTTGCCCGCCACCTCGGCGTCGATGACGCCCACGAGGGTGTCGACGACGGTGTCACGCCGGGAGGGTGCGAGCAGGGTCTCGGTCAGGGAGGTGGACATCGTGGAGCCTTCCGGTCGGGAGGGTGGGCGACGGCGGGAGAGGCCGTATGCCGGGGGCCGCCCGCACGACAGGTCGCCGCGAGCGCCCGGCCGACGCCCACCCTAGGTCGGCGCGACGGTCGGCGCGACCCGCACGGCCCACCGCACCAGCGGGCCGCAGTCGGGCCAGGACGACAGGGGCCCGGACGGCACCATCCGGCCGTCCAGCACCCGTCCATCGGCGGGATCGAGGCGCGCGTGCAGGTGGGCCATGGGGCGCAGGGCCAGCGGCTCGCTCAGATCGAGGGTCATGGTGCGGTCGGTCCGACCGCTGAGGTGGACGAACCCATCCAGGTCGGAGAGCCAGCCCGGCACCGGGTCCTCGCGCAGTCGCAGCTCTCGTCGCACCCGCGCCTGCAGGATCTCGTCGCCGAGCAGGCGGGCCAGGATCGCGAGCGCGGTGGTGGTGACGACGTTCTCGTGGTCGATCAGGGCGGACACGAGCCAGCGCGAGTCGAGCTCGGGGCCGTCTCGCTCGACCTCGTCGAGCAGCGCGGACACCTCGAGCAGGACGTCCAGGTGGGTGCCGGCGCGGACGACCTCGCCCAAGCGAGCCACGACCGGGGGCACCGCGGCGCCGGGCAGCTCGCGACCCACCGGGTGCCCGCGTCGCGACCGCTCCCGCGCACGGCGCTCCCGACGGCGGCGCTCGTCGTCGGAGGGAGGGGACATGGATCCGACGCTAGCGACCACCTCGATGTTTCGCCTCCCGAGACGCCTGGTCCCGTCAGGCGACCACTCCGTCGACGTAGGTCATCGCGCCGCGCTGCACGACGCGCGGGTCGGTCAGCGGCACGGACCGCACCACCTCGGCCGGCGTCCGGGGCGGCGCGAGCTCGCCGGCGCGGTGCATGGCGTCGAGCAGCAGGTCGCTGCCCGGGCGGCCCCGCGTGAGGCTGGACAGATAGAGGGTGCCGCCCGGCCGGACCCAGCCCGCCAGCCGCGTGACCAGCGCCTCCGCGTCGGGGACGAGGTGCACGACGCCGAGGCAGGCGACCGTGTCGGCCGCCCGCTCGCGCAGCGGCAGGACGTCGAGGTCGGACTGCACCAGCACCACCTCGCCGCGGCGGGCCAGCCGCTCCTCGGCCCGCAGCAGCACCGCCAACGAGCGGTCGACGAGCAGGAGCGGGCGCCGGGACCGGGCGTACAGGTCGGCGGTGAGGGCCAATCCCCCGCAGGCGACGTCCACCAACGGTCCGCGCCGCGACGCGAGGGCGGAGCGGGCGAAGGACCGCTGGTCCACCGGGTCCAGGCCCCAGGCGGTGCGCAGGTATCCGCGCGAGGCCGCGAGGGCGTCATACCCCTCGGCACCGCGATCGCGGGGCGCCGAACGAGCACTCAGCCCGGAGGTGGTCGACCACACCCGACCGGCCACCCGGTGCAGCGCGTCCGGGCGGTCGAGCAGGTCGGCGCACCAGCCGGGCAGCGGAGCCGCTGGGCGATCGGTCGGCGTGCGCATGGGACCTCCACGGACGATCACGGGTGACGCTGGTTGCGCCAGTCTGGCAGGGCGTCGCGCAGCAGGGGCGCGATCGGGACCGCCACCCGGGCCGTCGACTCCCAGTGCTCGCGCTCCCGGCGGCGCACGTCGACCGCGAGGACGTTGAGGACCTGCTGGACGGCCGCGAGCGTGGACCCCCGCAGCATCCACTGCCCCGTCTCGGAGTGCGGGTCCACCAGCATGAGCTCGGTGAGCACCGCGCGGGTCTCGCCCAGCGTCTCGAGGGTCTGCTCGAGCTGCTCCTCGACGTCGCCGATCTCGGCGCCCGCCTCCGAGGCCACCAGGTCGCCGAAGGCACGTAGGCAGTCGGCCACGTCGGACAGGACGACGCTGAACGCGACGCGGACCTCCTCGCTGTAGCCGTCGTCCTCGCCGTCGGGCGGCGCGCTCTCGACCATGAGCAGCAGCAGGCTCCGGACCGCGAGCTGGCACTGCTCGAGCCGGTCCAGGCCGGTGCGCAACGGCGGCTCGGCACTCACCGACGCGAGGGCCCGTGGGTTGAGGCGGCGGGCGTCCTTGACCTGCTGGACGAGCGTGGTGGCCCGGGCCACCCGGGTGCTGAGGCCACGGACCTCGTCCAGCCACTGCTCGCAGTCCTGGCGCACCAGCGGGGTCGTCGCGAGGCTGTCCGCCACGCGGTCCACCGCCTCGGCCAGCTCCAGCGCCACCCAGCGCACCGACGAGGTGGCGGCGCGCGTGGGGATCGTCGGGGGAAAGAACAGGTTGATGCCGACCCCGACGAAGGCGCCGATGAAGGTCGTGATCACCCGGGTCTCGACGGCGAGCTCCTGCCCGCCCGCCGAGAGGATGAGCATCGCGGAGATCGGTGTCTCCAGGGCCTGGTCGCCGAGGCGGAAGACCTTGGCGAGGGTCAGCGACGAGCCGATCGCGATGGCGAGGGACCACCAGGTCAGCCCCACCATGCTCGACACGGTGACGGCGACGAGCACGCCCGTCAGCACCGCCCCCACCCGGACCGCCCCCATGCGCACCGACGACAGCGTCGAGGCCTGGCAGACGAGGATCGCGGTCAGCGCGCCGGTCAGGTCGATGGCGCCGTCGGTCAGGGCGACCGTGAGCAGGTAGGCCAGCACCCCCGCGACCGTCAGGCGGCCGACCTGCATGACGGTCGGTCGCAGCCGGCGCGGCACGTCGAGCCATCGGGTGGGCCCTCCGGGCCAGATCCGCGACCACGCCGTGGCCGCCACGCGCCGCGGGCTCCGCGCGCGCACACCGGGCGACGTCATACGGCCAGGTTGTCACGACAACCCGGCCGTATGGCGGACGAGGAGGCCGACGACGGCGTCGGCAGCGGCAGCGGGCGCGGCTAGAGCGCGGAGATCTCGCTGACGATCGCGTCGAGCCGCGACTGCGGGATCTTGCCGGAGGCCATCTTCATGGCCTTCTCGGCCTTCATGCCCTTGGCCATCCCGATCATCGGGTGCGACGTCAGCCCGGGGGCGTGCTTGTCGAAGATCTCGACGGCCTGGGGGTCCTTGAGCAGGTCCCCGATGGTCGTCGTGCTGATGTCGTACTTGCCCATGACGTGCCTTCCTTACCGATCGGTAGCGGTGCTGGCACCAGTGTGCCCGGCCCCGGGTGGTGCCCAGGACCTTCGTGGTCCATCCCACACGGATGGACCACGGCGCGCACCCGCGGGCACGGTGCACCACCCGACTCGCCGGACGGCACAATAGGTCCAGACCCGCACGAGCCACGAGGAGCCCCCGGTGAACGATCTGCTGACCAGCTATGTCGAGTCCCGCACCGTCGACGCGACGTTCGCGACCACCCAGGGCGAGGCCGTGCTGACGATGGTGCACGAGCTCCCCAGCACCCCCGAGGAGACCTGGGCCCTCATCACCGACCCCGGGCTCGCCGCCACCTGGTCCCCCGTCGTCGGCGACCGCCCCCTCGACACCGTCGGTGCGGCCACCTCCCGCGAGAACGCCGACGACGAGCCCGTCGACGCCGAGGTGCTGGTCGCCGAGCCCACTCGAGAGCTGGTGCACCGCTGGGGCAACGACGAGCTGCGGTGGAGCATCGCCCCGCACGCCGAGGGCTCGCGGCTCACCCTGCGCCAGGTGCTCGAGGACCCCACCCAGGCCAGCTCCCTCGCCGCGGGGTGGCACCTGTGCCTGTCCGGCCTCGAGGCCCGGGCCGCCGGCCACGACGTGACGCGTCCCGTCGGTCCCGAGGCGGCCCGCCGCTACGGCTGGGAGCAGCTGCGCGACGGTTACGACGTGCTGTTCGCCCAGCAGCAGCACTGACCTGCGGCCCCCCGACCAGCACCGACCTCGGTCAGATCCGGAAGTCCTGCTCGATCTTGGTGAGCCGGAAGCGCGCCAGCGCCAGGTTGGCGCGCGCCCGGTCCAGGACGAGGTAGAGGAACAGTCCCTGCCCCTCGCGGCTCGAGACGGGTCGGATGATGTGGTACTGCCGACCGAGGGTGATCAGGATGTCCTCGATCTCGTCGTCCAGGCCCAGCGCCTCCATCGTGCGGAGCTTGGCCTGCACCACCGAGCTGTTGCCCGCCGCCGCGACGTGCAGGTCCACCGCGGGTGGATCGCCACCGGTCGCGAGCGTCATACCGCTGCTCTGGTCCACCAGGGCCGCCCCCAGCGCGCCCTCGATGCCGAGGCAGTCGGTCATGGCCTGGGCGAAGTCGGTCATGGGGTCGTCTCCTGCGGGGTTTGCGACGAGGGGAGCGCGCAGCGGGGGAAGCGCTCGTCGTCACCCTAGTGAAGCACTCCCCCTCTTGGGTGGCGCCCAGGTGACGATGCGTGACCTACCCGGTCCAGCCCCTACCCTGGTCGCTCGTGACCATCACGAGGGCGCGCAGCCCGTTCATGCGCTGGTTCCTCGACGCCGAGGAGGCCGACCCGGGCGGCTTCTACGAGCGCGAGGAGGAGGCTCTCCGGCAGGACGACGTCCACCCCTGGTGGAAGGTCATGTGCCTGACCGGCGTCGACTACTTCTCCACGCTCGGCTACCAGCCGGGCATCGCGGCGCTGGCCGCCGGCGCCCTGGCGCCGATCGCCACCCTCGTGCTGGTGGTCATCACCCTCTTCGGCGCCCTCCCGATGTACCGCCGGGTCGCCGTCGAGAGCCCGCACGGCGACGGCTCCCTGTCGATGCTGCAGAAGCTCCTCACCTACTGGCCGAGCAAGCTGCTGGTGCTGACGCTGCTCGGCTTCGTCATGACCGGGTTCATCATCACGATCACCCTGTCCGCGGCCGACGCCACCGCCCACCTCGTCGAGAACCCCCTGCTGCACGCGACCCTCGGCGGCCACGAGGTCCTCCTCACCCTGACGCTGCTGCTGGCTCTCGGTGCGGTGTTCCTCAAGGGCTTCTCCGAGGCCATCGGCGTCGCCGTCGTGCTCGTGATCGTCTACCTGTCGCTCAGCGCCGTCGTCGTGGTCGACGGCCTCATGGCCATCGTCGCCAACCCGTCGCTGATCAGCGACTGGGGTGCCGCGATGACGGCGAGCCACTCGGCGCCGTTCGGGATCATCGCGGCAGCCCTGCTGGTCTTTCCGGCCCTGGCGCTCGGCCTGTCCGGCTTCGAGACCGGCGTGGTGGTCATGCCCCTCATCCAGGGCGACCCGGGCGACACCCGCGCCAAGCCGCGCGGCCGCATCCGCAACGCCAAGAAGCTCCTGACCACGGCCGCCTGCATCATGAGCGTCGCGCTGCTCGGGTCGTCCTTCGTCACCACCCTGCTGATCCCGCCGGCCGCGTTCAGGCCCGGCGGGGAGGCCAACGGGCGGGCCCTGGCCTACCTGGCGCACGAGCGGCTCGGGGACACCTTCGGGACGGTGTATGACGTGACCACGGTCGGCATCCTGTGGTTCGCCGGGGCCTCGGCGCTCGCGGGACTGCTCAACATCGTCCCCCGCTACCTGCCGCGCTACGGCATGGCCCCGGACTGGGCGCGCTCGACCCGGCCCCTGGTCTGCGTCTTCGTCCTCATCGCCGCGATCGTCACCGTGCTGTTCGAGGCCAAGGTCGACGCCCAGGCCGCGGCCTACGCCACCGGGGTGCTGGCGCTGATGACCTCCGCGGCCGTGGCGGTGTTCCTCACCGAGCTGCGCCGCAGGCACCGGCGGACCTCGATCTTCTTCGGCGTGGTCAGCGCGATCTTCGTCTACACCTTCGTCGTGACGATGGCCTCGCACGCGGGCGGTCTGGTCATCGCCCTGGTCTTCGTCGCGCTGATCATGATCATCAGCCTGTGGTCGCGGGTGACCCGCAGCCGTGAGCTGCGCGTGGCCGGCGTCGAGATCGACGACGCGGCCGACGTCGTCCTCGCCCGGGCCGCGCTCGGCCGCCAGCCGATCCGCTTCATCGCCAACAAGATGCAGGCCGGCGACCTCGACGAGTACGACGAGAAGGAGCGCATCGTCCGCGAGCGCAACCACATCTCGCCGAAGGACCAGATCGTCTTCCTCGAGGTGCGCATCAACGACGCCAGCGACTTCACCTCGCCCGTGCAGGTCACGGCCGGACGCGCCGGCACCCACCAGATCCTGCGCTGCTCCGGCACCTCGGTCTCCAACGTGCTCGCGGCCTTCCTGCTCTACGTCCGCGACCTCATGCCCGAGCCGCCGCACGCATACTTCGAGTGGAGCGAGCGAGACCCGATGGACAACGTCCTGCGCTTCCTGTCCGGCGGCGAGGGCGACATCCCGCCGCTGACGCACGAGATCCTGCGCATCGCCGAGCCGGACCCGGCCAAGCGGCCCCGCGTGCACGTCGGGGGCTGACGGGTCAGTAGGTCTGCAGCCCGCGCGCCCGGAACTGCTCGCGCACCCGCTCCACCAGCTCCGGCGGCGCCGGGGGCGTGTCCGCGAGGGGGTAGTCCACGCCGAGGGTCTCCCACTTGTCCCGCCCCATCTGGTGGAACGGCAGGACCTCGACGCGAGTGACCGTCGACAGCCCGGCCACGTGGTCGGCGACGGCGGCGACGTTGTCCGGCGCGTCGGTCAGGCCGGGCACGCAGACGAAGCGGACCCAGGTCTCGACGCCGTGCTCGGCCAGGCGGCGCGAGAAGCGCAGCGTCGGCTCGAGCTCGCGGCCGGTGACCTCGCGATAGGTGTCCGGCAGCCCGGACTTGATGTCGAGGAGCACCAGGTCGAGGTCGTCGAGCATCGCGTCGGTGGCGTTGGCCCCGAGATAGCCCGAGGTGTCCACGCACGTGTGGATCCCCAGCTCCTTGGCCGCGCGGAGCAGCTGACCCGTGAACGCCGGCTGCAGGAGCGGCTCGCCCCCGGAGATGGTGAGGCCGCCGTGGGTGGCGCGGAAGACGCCGCGGTAGCGCCGCAGCCGTGCGACGAGGTCGGCCAGCAGCACCGGCTCGCCCTTGGCGGAGTAGAAGGTGTCGGGGTTGTGGCAGAACTGGCAGCGCAGGGGGCAGCCCGCGAGGAAGACGGTCAGGCGGGTGCCGGGCCCGTCGACCCCCGTCACCAGCTCCCAGGAGTGCAGCGAGCCGAGCTCACCGGCGCGCACCGCCTCGAGGTGCTCGTGGTGCGACATCTCCCCCGCCGACGCGATGCCCGCGGTGCCGCGGCCGGTCGCCCTCAGCCGGGGGACGACCGGGAGGTATGCCGGACCGCCCGGGCCCGCGCCGGGCACCTCAGGCGTCGTGGTGGAAGGTGCGGGAGAGGACGTCACGCTGCTGGTCCTTGGTGAGCTTGACGAAGTTCACGGCGTAGCCGGAGACACGGACGGTGAGGTTCGGGTACTTCTCGGGGTGCTCCATGGCGTCCTCGAGCGTGCCGCGGTCGAGCACGTTGATGTTGGCGTGGAAGAGGCCGGGCGTGGTGCCACGCTCGGCGCGCGCGGCGGTCATCTCGGCGACGCGCTCGGCATAGGTCCTGGTCGACATGGGGGTCTCCGTCCTGCTGATGGGTGCGGTGGGTGCGGTGGTCGTGGTCTGTGACGGTGCTCTGGGCGGGTGGTCTGTGCGAGTGGTCCGTGCAGGTGCTCCGGCAGGGTCAGCAGCCGGGCACGAAGCCGGCGTCGAGGATCCCGACCAGGTTGCCGACCTGCTCGTCCTTGGTGCGCCCGAGGCCGGCCGGCGTGATCGTGTTGGTGAGGGAGATGCCGTCGAGGGCGTCCTCGTAGTCGAGCTTGCCGACGGACAGCATCGAGGCGAGCATGCCGTGGCTGTCCATGCCGTTCTCGGGGTTGGCGCCCGGGGCGAACGGCGTGCCGGCCTCGTGACCCGACGGGAACGCGCCGGTGTTGCGGCCGTAGACGACGTTGGACGTGATCGTCAGCACCGACTGGGTGGGGATCGCGTCGCGATAGAGCGGGATCTCCTTGATCTTGGCCATCACCGTGTGGACCACGGCCGCCGCGATCTCGTCGGCCCGGTCGTCGTCGTTGCCGTAGACGGGGAAGTCGCCCTCGGTGACGTAGTCCACGACCAGGCCGGTCTCGTCACGCACCGGGGTGACGGTGGCGTAGCGGATGGCGGCCAGGGAGTCGGCGACGATGGACAGCCCGGCGATGCCGCAGCCCATCGTCCGCACGATCTCGGAGTCGTGCAGCGCCATCTCCATCGCCTCGTAGGCGTAGCGGTCGTGGCAGTAGTGGATGATGTTGAGGGCCTCGACATACGTCCCGACGACCCAGTCGAGCATCTCCTCGTAGCGCTGCCACACGTCGTCGAAGTCGAGCGGCCCGTCGCCCCGGACCGGCTCGTGGCCCTCGACGACCTGCTTGCCGGACATCTCGTCGCGGCCCCCGTTGATGGCATAGAGCAGGGCCTTGGCGGCGTTGACCCGCGCCCCGAAGAACTGCATCTGCTTGCCGATCCGCATCGGGGACACGCAGCACGCGATCGCGGCGTCGTCGCCCCAGTGACCGCGGATCTGCTCGTCGGCCTCGTACTGCAGCGACGAGGTCTCGATCGAGATCGCCGCGCAGAAGTCCTTGTAGCCCTCGGGCAGCGAGGGGTCCCAGAAGATCGTGATGTTGGGCTCCGGCGCCGGGCCGAGGTTGCGCAGCGTCTGCAGCAGCCGGAAGGACGTCTTGGTGACCAGCGTGCGCCCGTCCTCGCCGAGGCCGGCGTCCGACCAGGTGGCCCAGTAGGGGTCGCCGGAGAAGATCTGGTCGTAGTCGATGGTCCGCAGGAAGCGCACGATCCGCAGCTTGATGACGAGCGCATCGATGATCTCCTGGGCGCCCTCCTCGGTGAGGGTGCCGGCGGCCAGGTCACGCTCGACGTAGACGTCGATGAAGCCCGAGAGCCGGCCGATGCTCATGGCCGCACCGTCCTGGGACTTCACCGAGGCGAGGTAGCCGAAGTAGGTCCACTGCACCGCCTCCTGCGCGGTGCGGGCCGGACGCGACAGGTCGAAGCCATAGCTCTCACCCATCCGCCGGAGCTTCGTGAGGGCCTTGATCTGCTCGGCGTGCTCCTCGCGGTAGCGCGCCCAGTGCTCGCTGAACGGCTGGTCCGCGACCGCGTCGCGGTCCCGCTCCTTGGCCGCGATCAGCGCGTCCACGCCGTAGAGCGCGACCCGGCGGTAGTCACCGATGATGCGACCGCGGCCGTAGGAGTCCGGCAGCCCCGTGATGATGTGCGCCGAGCGCGCGGCGCGGATGCGGGGGGTGTAGATGTCGAAGACCGCCTCGTTGTGCGTCTTGCGGTGCTTCGTGAAGATCTCCTTGACCCGCGGGTCGGGCTCCTTGCCGGCCTCGGTGATCGCGGTCTCGACCATCCGCCAGCCGCCGGCCGGCATCATCGCGCGCTTGAGCGGCACGTCGGTCTGCAGGCCGACCACGACGTCGTCCTGCTCGCAGATGTAGCCCGCCGGGAAGGCGTCGACGTCGGCCGGGACGTGCGTCTCGACGTCGTAGACGCGACGGGCCCGCTCCACCGAGAGGTAGTCGCGCTCCAGGGTGTCCCAGGTCGCGAGCGTCTTGGCCGTGGGGCCGGCCAGGAAGGACGCGTCACCCTCGTAGGGGGTGTAGTTGCGCTGGACGAAGTCACGGACGTCGATCTGCTGCTGCCACGGGCCGGGGGCGAACCCCTCCCACTCCGGCGCTGCGGCGGCGTCGGCCACCGGGACGGTGCGGGTCGGGGCGGACGTGACGGTCATGGGGGCCTTCCTCGACGGCGATGCCCGCGCCCGGACGGGGCGCGGGCATCGATGCCTGCTATGTGGTACGACCAATCTACGGACCGGACACCGGGCCACACGCGGGACCCCCACCCCTCTCGACGGGCATCCACCATCCGAGACGGACCGTCCGGTCGCCTGAGTGACCCGGCGGTGAGCGTCGCGGGCCCGGTCGAGATAGCCCGGTCGAGGGAGCCCGGTCGAGGGGGTGCCACCGTAACGGCGACCGTCAGGAGGTCCAGGCGCGCCAGAGCGCGGCGTACTCGCCGTCCTGGGCCATGAGCTCGTCGTGGGAGCCGAGCTCGGCGACCCGCCCGTCGATGACGACCGCGATCCGGTCGGCGTCGTGGGCGGTGTGCAGGCGGTGCGCGATCGCGACGACGGTGCGGCCGGTGAGCAGGGCGTTCATCGAGCCCTCGAGGTGGCGGGCGGTGCGCGGGTCGATCAGGGAGGTCGCCTCGTCGAGGACCAGCGTGTGCGGGTCGGCGAGGATGAGCCGGGCCAGCGCGATCTGCTGGGCCTGGCCCGGGGTGAGCGGGGCGCCGCCCGAGCCGAGCTGCGCGTCGAGTCCCTGCGGGAGCGCCTCGACCCACTCCCACGCGTCGACCGCCCGCAGCGCCTCGACGACCTGCTCGTCGGGGGATCCCTCGCGGGCGAGGACGACGTTGTCGCGGACCGATCCCATGAAGACGTGGTGCTCCTGGGTCACCAGGGCGACCTCGGTGCGCAGCACGTCCAGGGGCAGGCGGGTCAGCTCGACGCCGCCGACGGTGACCGACCCCGTGCGCGGGGCGTGGATGCCGGACAGCATGCGCCCGAGCGTCGACTTGCCGGATCCGCTGGGCCCCACGATGGCGAGACGCTCACCGGTCAGCAGCGTCACGTCGATGCCGTGCAGGACGTCGTGGCCCTCGCGGTAGGCGTAGCGCAGGTCGCGGCCCTCGAGGGTGCGCCCGTGCGGCAGGTCCGGACCGGCCTCGCGGTCGGGCGGGACGGTGGCGATGCCGAGCAGGCGCGTGGTGGACGCCATCCCCACCTGGACGCGGTCGACCGTGTGCACGAGCAGGTCGAAGGGCCCCCACACGGCCTCGATGTAGAGCATGGCCGCCGTGATCTGACCGAGCGTCGCCCACCCCTGGGCGTAGCCGACCGCCCCCAGCGCGAGCGTCAGCGCCCGCGGGAGGCTGAACGCGACGTCCATGACGATGAACAGCAGGTTGCGCAGGGTCAGGGTGTAGCGCTCGGCCTGCGCGGACTCCTCGATGTCGCGGACACCCCGGGCTCGCCGGCTCTCGGCCAGGCGCAGCGCCTCGACGGTGCGCGCGCCCTCGACGGTCTCGGTGAGGGTCGTGTTGATCTGGGAGTAGGTGCCCGACTCGGTGAGGTAGCCCGAGGGTGCCCGCCGCAGGTAGCGGCGGATCTGGATCATGGCGAGCGCGGACAGCACGTAGGTCGGCAGGGCCAGCCAAACCGAGTTGGCCCCCATGGCGACGAGGGTGAGCAGCACGGTGACGCCCGAGATGATCGCCTCGGGCAGGGCCCAGCGGACGCTCTCGCTCATGGTGCCGACGTCGCGGGTCACGCGGGTGACCAGGTCGCCGGTGCTGGCCTGCTCGACGCGGGACAGCGGCAGGCGCAGGATCGCGCGGATGACGTGCTCGCGGGCCTGGGCCAGGATGCCCTGGCCCATGACGGCCGAGGACAGCTTGGCGACGTAGGTGAACAGGGCCTGCAGCACCACCACGGACCCGACGAGGATCGCGATGGTGGTGGCGGCGTCCAGCGCCTCGGTGGTGGCCCCGCGCTGGACCCGGCCGACGGTGTCGTCGACGAGCCCGCCGAGCAGCCGCGGCACCATGAGCCCGGCGACGGCGGCCAGCGCGTTGGCCAGGACGACGACCACGACGAGGGTGCGGCGCTGCCACAGCAGGGACCCGAGGAAGGTGCGCACCGCGGACTCGGACGCGACCGGCAGGCCGCGGCGTGGCCCCATGGCCTCGGCGACGAACGACCGCGCCCGCTGCTCGCGCAGGCGGTGACGCTCGCGCAGGGCCCGCACACGCTCCACCGGACCCGCCTGGCCCGGGGGCAGCAGGCGAGGGTCGAGACCCCGGTCCGGTCCATCGAGGCGGTCGGGGACGGCGCCGGCATCGCCCGTGGCACCGGCACCGGCAGCAAGCCCGGTCGCCGGTCGTGCATCCCGCCAGGTGTCGGCCGAGCTACGCGCGATCTCGGGGGCCAGCAGGTCGGTCATCGGTCGTCCTCCCCTCGCACGACGACGGAGCGGTATGCCGTGTCGCCCGCCAGCAGCTCGTCGTGACGCCCCTGCGCGACGACCCGCCCGTCGACGAGCAGGGCGATCTCGTCGGCGTGGTGGAGCAGGAGCGGGGAGGCCGTCATCACCACGGTGGTGCGCCCGGCGCGGTGCCGGGCGAGGCGCCCGGCGATGCGGGCCTCGGTGTGGGCGTCGACGGCAGAGGTCGGCTCGACGAGGACCAGCACCTCGGGGTCCGCGGCGAGCGCGCGGGCCAGGACGAGACGCTGCCGCTGCCCGCCGGACAGGCCGCGCCCCCGCTCGTCGAGGATGCCCTGCCAGCCGCCGGGCAGGGCGTCGTAGACGTCCTCGGCGGCGGCGCTGTGCAGCGCCTCCTCGGCCTGCTCGCGGGACAGCCGGCCGAGCGGGTCGACGGCCTCCTGCAGCGTGCCGGCGAAGACCTGGGAGGCGGTGTCGCTGACGAGGATCCGCTCACGGACGGTCGCGAGCTCGACGTCGCCGAGGTCGACCCCGCCGTAGGTGACGCCCCACGCCTCGGCGGCGCGCTCCCGGTCGGCGAGCACCAGCGCCTGACGGGCCTGCTCGCGACGGCGGCGCTCGTCACGGGCGGCGCGGCCCTTGAGGTCCTCGGGCAGGTCGGCGCTCACGACCGCGGAGGGGTCACCCGGGAGGTAGCGGCCGAGCCGGTCGGCCACGGCGGCGCTGTCGTCGGGGACCGCGGACACGACCATCGTCAGGACACCGGGACGCACGACCAGTCCGCTCCCGTGGTCCACCAACGGCGCGGGCCCGACGGGCAGCACGGAACCAGCCTGCGCGGCGGGCTGCCACGGCGGCTCCTGCTCGAGGACCGCCTTGGCCTTGCGGGCGGAGACGACCGAGCGCGTCCACTTCTGGGCGAACTCGAAGAACGTGCGCATGGGCTGCATGAGGAACAGGCCGTAGCCGAGGAAGGTCACGAGCTCCCCCACCGTGAGCTCGCCGACGGCGACCTGTCGCACGCCCAGCCACATCAGCGCCACCAGGAAGGCACCCGACAGCAGCACGCCGGCCGCGTCGACCGCGGCCTGCCACGCGCCGGCCCGCACGCCGGCGCCGCGCACGAGCTGGGACTGGCGGGCGTAGCCGTCGCCGAAGGTCGCCTCGCCGCCGATGCCGCGCAGGATGCGCAGGCCCGCGACGATGTCGGTGGCGCGGGAGGTCAGGTCGGAGTTGCGGGAGCGCTCGATGCCCTGCCAGTGCTCCATCGGCCGCAGCAGGGGCAGCGCCACCAGCACGAGGATCGGCGCGACGAGCAGGACCAGCAGGCCGAGCCGCACGGACATGGACAGCACGATCGCGGCGACGGCGAGGTAGGCGAGCAGCTGGGACAGCGCGCGCGTCGTGACCTCGACGAGGGCGCCGAACTGGTCGCCGTCGCTGGACGAGACCGACAGCACCTCGCCGGTCGGGGTGCGTCGCGGCAGGACGTGGCCCAGCTGCAGCGCCTTGTTGGTGACCAGGCGCGTCGTGCCGTAGAGGGCGACCAGCCACTCCGCGACGATCACCGAGTGGTAGGCGATGCCGCTGACCGCGCCCACCACGGTGATCACGAGCAGCCCGACCAGCCAGGTGGTCGTGGCGCCCGTGTCCCGGGCGACGATGCCGTCGTCGATGGCCCGTCCCAGCATCCACGGCCCCAGCGTCTGCGGCACCATCCAGATCGTCGCGAGCAGCAGGCCCACCGCGAACAACCGACCCTGCATCCGGATGACCGACCACAGCAGCCTCGCCGGCGTCCGGGTGTCCGGGACGACGGCGGCGGGATCGGCATACGAGCGTATGTCGGGAGGGAAGGCCAGCACCCTCGTCACTGTAGGTGCGGGGTGTGACAGACCCCCACCCGATTTAGCCCTCGCGCGGGGCCTCGTCGAGCCACCAGCCGTCGACCAGGCCAGGCTCGCGCCCCGGCTCGATGAACCACTCCTGCCCGAAGCCGGCGGTGTAGATCTCGATCGGCATCGCGAGGAACATCTCGATGTCGGTCGCCTGGCTGCGGTGGCAGGCCAGCGCCGCCCGCTTGGTCTCGATCAGGTCGGACACGTCGACGCGCCAGTGGATCTCGGCCTCGGGCGTCCCGAAGGGGTTGCCGTCGTCCATCGGCGCGTCCGGGTCCCAGTCCATCGGCAGGCCCGCGTCCTTCGCCGCCTGGAACTGCCGCCGCATGTGGTCGCGGTTCATCGTGGACTCGAGCAGCCGGGGGCGTCGCTGCGCCAGCTCGGCCGCGCGGTGCGCGACCTGGTGCACCCGCACGTGGTCCGGGTGGCCGTAGCCCCCGTGCCAGTCGTAGGCGACGAGCACGTCGGCGTCCTCCTCGTCGAGGATCGAGGCCAGGCGGCCCGCCGCCTCGTCCAGGTCCGCGGAGGCGAACGCGTCGGCCGCGGAGTTCTGCTCCCACCCGCTCATGCCGGAGTCCGCGTAGCCGAGCCACGCCACCCGCGCGGTGCCCGTGACCTGCGCGGACGCCTCCGCCTCACGCCGGCGGTAGGCGACGACGGTGTCCCCCTCGGCCAGGTCCTGGGGCACCTCGCCGTGGTCGCCGTTGGTGCCGTAGACGACGACCACCCGGTGCCCCTGGGCCGAGGCCCGGGCCATGGATCCGGAGGTCTGGGATGCCTCGTCGTCGGGGTGGGCATGCAGGAAAACGACGGTCGCCATACGGTCAGTGTGGCAGGACCGCCGACGACCAGGTGCACGCGAGCGACGGAGGAGCAGGTATGACGACCGACATCCCGACCCACACCCTCAACGACGGCACGGTGCTGCCGCAGATCGGCTTCGGCACCTATCCGCTGCGGGGCGTCGAGGGGGTCGAGGCGATCACCAGCGCGCTGCAGACCGGCTACCGGCTGATCGACAGCGCCGTCAGCTACGAGAACGAGCACGAGGTCGGCGAGGCGCTCGTCCGCTCCGAGATCCCGCGGTCCGAGGTCCTGCTCACCACCAAGATCCCCGGTCGCTTCCACGAGCACCAGCTGGCCGTGCAGTCGGTCGAGGACTCGCTGCGCCGGCTCGGCACCGACTACCTCGACCTCGTGCTGATCCACTGGCCCAACCCCTCCGTCGACAGGTACGTCGAGGCGTGGCAGGCGCTGGTCGACGTGCAGGAGCGTGGGCTGGTGCGCTCGATCGGGGTCAGCAACTTCACCGAGGCCCACCTCGAGCGGGTCATCGAGCGCACCGGGATCACGCCGGCCGTCAACCAGATCGAGCTCCACCCGGCGTTCCCGCAGGTCGAGATGCGTGCCGTCAACGAGCGCCTGGGGATCCGCACCGAGTCGTGGAGCCCCCTGGGTCGCGCCAAGCAGGACGGCCCGGTCGGCTCGGAGGCGGTCCTGTCGGCGGCCGAGGCGCACGGCGTGGAGCCCGCCCAGGTGGTCCTGCGCTGGCACGTGCAGCTCGGTTCGATCCCGCTGCCCAAGTCGGCGTCCCCGGAGCGGCAGCGCAGCAACCTCGACGTGTTCGGCTTCGAGCTGAGCGAGGACGAGATGGGGGCGATCACGGCGCTGGGCCGGCCCGACGGGCGGCTGTTCGGCGCGGACCCGGACACCCACGAGGAGATGTGACCAGGGGCGCCCCTCGCGCAAACGACGGGTGGGATCGACCACCCATGACGGTGGCGGATCCCACCCGATGATCGACGAACCACGACCAAGGAGCACGTCATGCCGTTCACCCTCCACGACTTCACCGCGACGACCCTGACCGGCGAGGAACGACCGCTCGCGGACTACGCGGGCCAAGCGGTCCTCGTCGTCAACACCGCCAGCAAGTGCGGGCTCACCCCCCAGCTCGAGGGCCTGCAGAAGCTCCACGAGGAGTACGCGGACCAGGGCCTGGCGATCCTCGGGTTCCCCTGCGACCAGTTCGCGCACCAGGAGCCCGGGACCGCCGAGGAGATCGGTGAGTTCTGCACGCGGAACTACGGCGTCGCGTTCCCGATGTTCGACAAGGTCGAGGTCAACGGGTCCGGGGCCCACCCGCTCTGGGCCTGGCTGCGCAGCGAGAAGGGCGGCGTCCTCGGCGGCGCCATCAAGTGGAACTTCACCAAGTTCCTGGTCGACCCGCAGGGCCGCGTCGTCAAGCGCTACGCCCCGACGACGTCGCCCGATGACCTGCGCGCCGACATCGCCCAGGTGCTCCCCGGCGAGTGAGCCAGGGGCCGGATGGGCGCAGACGCGCGAGAGGCGCCGACCCCGTGCGGGGTGGGCGCCTCTCGTCATACGGCCGGCTCGCGAGGTCAGGCCTGCTTGATCGCGGAGACCTCGAGCTCGAGCTGGATCTTGTCGGAGACGAGCACGCCGCCAGTCTCGAGCGCGGCGTTGAAGGTGATGCCGAACTCGCTGCGGACGATGGTCGTGGAGCCCTCGAAGCCGATGCGCTGGTTGCCGTAGGGGTCGGTGGCCGCGCCGTTGAACTCGAAGTCGATGGTGACCGGCTTGGTGACGTCCTTGATGGTCAGGTCGCCGGTGACGCGCAGGGTGTCGGCGTCCGCGGCCTCGACGGCGGTGGAGCGGAAGGTCAGGGTGGGGAACGTCTCGACCTCGAAGAAGTCGCCGGTCTTGAGGTGACCGTCGCGGTCGGCGTTGCGGGTGTCGACGCTGGCGACCTGCGCGGTCAGCTCGATCTGGGCGCCCTGCAGGTCGGGGCCGGTGGTCGCGGTGCCCTCGAACTCGGAGAAGGTGCCGCGCACCTTGGTCACCATCGCGTGGCGGGCGACGAAGCCGAGCTGGCTGTGGGCGGGGTCGATGACGTAGGTGCCGTCGAGCTGCTGGAGCGTGGTCATGAGTTCTCCTCAATAGGTCCTGGTGGCTATTTGTTGAATTTTCAACTACCATCATACGCCGATCATTCCCGAAGTCAAGGAGGTCGGGGAGGGGCGGCTCAGACGCGGCGCCGCAGCACCAGTGGCAGGACGAGCCACAGACCGACGACCACGAGACCCACGCCGGCGCCGGCGATCCAGCCGCCCGTCGACCCCGTCACCACCCACACGATCAGCGCCGCCGCCAGCACCAGCGTGATCGCCAGCGTCACGAACCCCGCCCGCGCCAGCTGGTCGGACACCTCGACGACCTGCTGCTTCACGCCCCGGCGAAAGAGCACGCGGTGGATGATCACCGGCGTCATGAGCAGCACGATCGACACGAGCGCGGCGACCAGGACGACGAGATAGAGGTTCTCCTGCGCCTCCCCCAGCGTCGAGAACCGTTGCTGGAACGGCAGGGTGATCAAGAAGCCGGCCAGCACCTGGATCCCCGTCTGCGTGACGCGCAGCTCCTGGAGCAGCTCGTTCCAGTTGCGGTCCATCCGCTCCGCGTGCGTCTCGTCGCGTTCCTGGTCGATCGGATCCATCGGGCCTCCAGCTCGTCGTCACCTGCCACCAGAGACATACCGTGGAGGCATGACCGGCACACCCTGGATCACCTCGACGGACGCATCGGGCCTGGCGGTCCACACCTGGGACGGCGACGCCCCGTCCGGATCACCACGCCTGGTCCTCCTGCACGGGCTCACCGACAGCGGCCCCGCGTGGGAGGACGCCGCGAGACGGTGGGGGTCGGCATGCCAGGTCATCGCCCCGGATGCCCTGGGGCACGGGCGATCTCGACGGTTCACCCCCGAGGAGCTCGCCTCTCCCGACCCGATGCAGAGCGCGTATGACGCCCTCCGGGCCCTCGTCGCCCGCCTCGTCGACGAGGACGCGACGCCGGTGCTGGTCGCCGGTCACTCGATGGGTGGAGGCCTGGCCGCAGCGCTGGCCGCGCGGATGCCCGACGCGGTGCTGGCCGCCGTCCTGGAGGACCCGGTGTGGTTCGCCGGCGGGCCGGAGGTGGGGACCCCGCGGTCCCGCAAGGCCGCCCAGGACCGCGTCGCCGAGGCACGTCGTGCGCGCTCGGACCTGGACGCGCTGGTGGCGGAGGGCCGGACCCGCAACCCGAGCTGGCCGCAGTCCGAGCTGCGACCGTGGGCCCAGGCCAAGGCCGACGGCGACGACGACTTCCTCGCCGTGGGTCGGGCCGTCCTCGACGAGCCGTGGGAGCAGATCGCCGCGGCCCTGCAGGTGCCCACGCTCGTCGTGACCGGCACCGAGTCGGTGATCATCGACCAGACCGTGCGGGCCGCGATCGAGGAGGTCGGCAACCCCCGCATCGAGGTGGCGGTGATCGACGGGGCCGACCACTGCGTGCGTCGCTCCCGGGGCGATGCCTTCCACGCCGTCGTCGACCCGTGGCTGGCCTCGCACGTCTGACCCGCCGCCGGTAGAGGCATCAGCCTGGCGAACGACGGCCGGTCGATGCCTTCGCCGCCGGTAGGTTTGGGCAGGTGAGCGACGGAGGAGACGGGGCGGCAGCGAGCGGGGCGGCAGCGAGCGGGGCGGCGGGCGGCGAGGTGGGCGGCGGGGCGGCATACGGCATCGACCCGGACGACCTGGCGACCACCCTCCGCGTCCTCGCGCAGCTGCCAGGGCTCCCCGCCGGCCACCCCGACATCGAGACCGTCAAGCGCGCGACCAGCACCATGCGCAACCGGATCCGCAAGGCCCGCCGCGCCGACGCGCGTCGCGAGGTCCGCGGGCCGCTGCTCGAGCACGACCGGCGGGTCCTCGCCGCCACCGGCACCGGCAGCCCGTTGCGCATCGACGACGAGACGCGCGGGATCCCCCTCGTCTCGCCCACCCCCGGCGCGGTCGCCGGCGAGCTGCACACACCGCGCGGCTGCTACATCTGCCACGACACCTACACGACCGTCGACGCCTTCTATCACTGGCTGTGCCCGCGCTGCGCCGCCGCCTCCCACGAGCGTCGTGACCAGCGCACCGACCTGCGCGGCCGCCGGGCGCTCCTCACCGGTGGGCGCGCCAAGATCGGCATGTACATCGCTCTCCGCCTCCTGCGCGACGGCGCCGACCTCACGATCACGACGCGCTTCCCGCGGGACGCGGCGCGCAGGTTCGCCGCGCTGGCGGACGCCGACGAGTGGCTCGACCGGCTCACGATCATCGGCACCGACCTGCGCGACCCCACCCAGGTCGTCGGTCTCGCGGACGAGGTCGCGAGCGCCGGGCCGCTGGACATCCTGATCAACAACGCCGCGCAGACCGTCCGCCGCTCCCCCGGCGCCTACTCGCACCTCGTCGACGGGGAGTCGCTCCCGCTGGCCGGCGCCGCCCTGCGCCCGAGGATGGTGACCTTCGAGCGGGTCAGCGAGGCTCATCCGTCGGCCCTGGCCGGGACCTTGCGCACGTATGCCGCCCAGCACCTGCCCGACGGGGCCGGCGCCTCCCCCGAGGCCACCCCCGACGTGCTCGCCGCGCGCACGGCCGCCGAGATGACCGGGCTCGCCCTCACCGCGGGCCACGCCTCTCTCGACGCGCACCGCGCCGGCACGGCCGTGGACGCGGGTGGGCTCCTGCCCGACCTGCAGCGCACCAACTCCTGGACGCACACGGTCGACGAGGTGGACCCGCTGGAGCTGCTCGAGGTGCAGCTGTGCAACGCGACGGCGCCGTTCGTCCTGGTCAGCCGGCTGCGCCCGGCGATGCGGGCGGCGGTGGAGGCCGGCGCGCGGCGGGCCTACGTCGTCAACGTGTCGGCGATGGAGGGGCAGTTCTCGCGCCGCTACAAGGGGCCGGGGCACCCGCACACCAACATGGCCAAGGCTGCGCTCAACATGCTCACGCGCACCTCGGCCGGGGAGATGTTCGAGACCGACCGGATCCTGATGACGGCCGTCGACACCGGCTGGATCACCGACGAGCGCCCCCACGACGACAAGCTCCGCATCGCCGCCGAGGGCTGGCACGCCCCGCTCGACCTGGTGGACGGCGCCGCCCGCGTCTACGACCCGATCGTGCGCGGCGAGGCCGGCGAGGACCTGCACGGCGTCTTCCTCAAGGACTACGAGCCACACCCCTGGTGAGCGGCACTCGCACCGACGGGCACTTGACTACCCATCGATGTGCAGCATAATTCCCATATGACGACCTCCGAGAGCTCCACCCGTCCCCCCTTCCACCTTGCGATCCCGGTGCACGACATCGAGGCGGCGCGCTCGTTCTACGGCGAGGTCCTCGGGTTCCCCCGGGGCCGGTCGGACGTGCGATGGACCGACTGGAACGTCGAGGGCCACCAGGTGGTCACCCACCAGGTCGACGACCACACCAACGCCGTCGCCGGCACCAACCCCGTGGACGGGCACGACGTGCCGGTCCCGCACTTCGGGCTCGTGCTCTCGGTCGAGCGCTTCCAGGAGCTGGCCGACCGACTCACCGCGGTCGACACCGACTTCGTCATCGACCCCTACGTGCGCTTCGAGGGCGAGCCGGGAGAGCAGTGGACGATGTTCTTCCTCGACCCGTCGGGAAACGCCCTGGAGTTCAAGGCCTTCCGCGACCTCGACCAGCTCTTCGCGGTGTGAGCGAGACCAGCACGCCCGGCGTCGACCAGACCGCGGCCGGGGCCGACGAGACCGGCGCCGGCACCCTGGACGACCAGTTCCTGACGGACGTCGGCACACGCCTGCGCCGCCTGCGCACCGACCGCGGCTGGACGGTGCAGCACCTGGCCGACCGCGCCGGGATCAGCCGTCGCCTGCTCACCCAGATCGAGCGGGGCCAGGCCAACCCGAGCCTCGTCACCATGACCCGGCTCGCTCGGCAGGTCGGCACCGACTTCCGGGCGCTGCTCGACCAGGACGGCACCGACACCCCCGTCACGGTCGGCGGTCCGGCCGAGCGGCGGCTCGTGTGGTCGACGCCGGCGGGGAGCACCGGTGAGCTGCTGCAGTCGGTGACCGGCGACCGCAGCGTCGACCTGTGGCGCTGGCGGCTGGCCCCCGGCGACTCCTACCAGGGCCAGCCCGACCCGGCCGGGTCCGCCGAGCTGTTCCACGTCCTCGAGGGCGAGCTCACGCTGAGCGTGGGCGCGGACCGGTGGAGCGTCCCGGCGGGTGGGTCGGCGCGGCTGGCGAGCGACTGCCGCTACGCCTACGAGAACCAGGGTTCCGAGCCCGTGACCTTCGTCCGGACGGTCTACCTGTCCCGATAGCCGGCCGTGCCGAGCCGGGCGCCACCCGCGCTCGCCCGGCAGCTCGTGCGGCAGCTCGCGCGTGGTGCGCGTCACAGCCGGTGGTCGCGCCGTGCGTGCCGCCCTCCGCAGCGCCCCGCTCCGCACCTGCACCCGCCTGCGCTGGCTCGTAGAGTGACGGGTGGACATCGCACTCACCGCGAAGAAGGGGTCACGCATGAGCCACACCGCCCGCCTAGAGCTCGACGGCACGTCATACGACCTGCCTGTCGTGGAGGGCACCGAGCACGAGCTCGGCATCGACATCAGCAAGCTCCGCTCCGAGACCGGGTTCATCACCCTGGACGACGGCTACGGCAACACCGGCTCGTGCAAGTCCGCCATCACCTACATCGACGGCGAGCAGGGGATCCTGCGCTACCGCGGCATCCCGATCGAGGAGCTCGCCGAGAAGTCCAGCTTCATCGAGGCCGCCTGGCTCGTGATCTTCGGCAAGCTGCCGACGCAGGCCGACCGCGACCGGTTCGCGGGGATGCTGACCGAGCACTCCATGCTCGACGAGAACATGAAGAAGCACTTCGACGGCTACCCCACCAACGCGCACCCCATGGCGATCCTGTCGGCCATGATCAACACCCTCTCGGCGCACGACCCCGAGGTGTGGGAGGCCGACGACGACGCGGGCATCGAGCGGGCCGCCGCCGTCCTCATGTCCAAGGTCCGCACCATCGCGGCGGCGGCCTACAAGTCGAGCGTGGGCGAGCCGATCGTCTACCCCCGCTACGACCTGCGCTACGGCGAGAACTTCCTGCACATGATGTTCTCCAAGCCCTACAAGGACTACGAGCCGACCCCGGCGGTGTCGCGGGCGCTCAACCTGTTCCTGCTGCTCCACGCCGACCACGAGCAGAACTGCTCCACCTCCACGGTCCGCATGGTCGCGTCCTCCGAGGCCAACATGTTCGCGTCCTGCTCGGCGGGCGTCTGCGCTCTGTGGGGTCCGCTGCACGGTGGCGCCAACGTCGCGGTGATCGACATGCTGCAGCAGATCAAGGACCAGGAGATCCCGGTCTCGGAGTACGTCAAGAAGGTCAAGAACAAGGAAGACGGCGTGAAGCTCATGGGCTTCGGGCACCGCGTCTACCGCAACTTCGACCCCCGCTCCAAGATCCTGCGCGCCGCGGCCGACGACATGCTCAAGGAGCTGCAGATCGAGGACCCGCTGCTCGACATCGCGGGCGAGCTGGCCGACGCGGCCTTGTCCGACGACTACTTCGTGGAGCGCAAGCTCTACCCCAACGTCGACTTCTACAGCGGCATCATCCTGCGCGCGATGGGCCTGCCGACCAACATGTTCACGGTGATGTTCGCGATCGGTCGCATGCCCGGCTGGATCGCCAACTGGAAGGAGATCCACGACGACCCCAAGGGTCGGATCTACCGTCCGCGCCAGATCTACACCGGCCCCACCGACCAGCACTGGATCCCGCGCGACCAGCGCAGCTGACCCCTCACCCGAGCCACGGCGGCCCCCACCTGATCGAGGTGGGGGCCGTCGCGTCGTGGGGCAAAGTCGCGGTCCCGACGCACCTCGCGCACACCAAGGACCCCACCACGAGCCAAAATCGCGGTCCGGCCGCACCTTGGGCACACCTGTTCCTCACCCACCAGGCCGTATGACGCCCGCGCCCACCCGGTCGCGACGTCAGCGCGCGGCGGCGGGGGCGAGGTCGTCGCGGACCGGCTCCAGGGCTCGTGTCGTCAGGTCGTGGAGGATCCCGATCGCGAGGACCGCGGCCACGACGCCGAGAGCGTTGCCGATCACGCCGAGGACGAGACACCGCTCGTAGAGGTCGATCGCCCGGTCCAGGTCCCCCGCGCCCACCAGATCCTCGACGGCGTAGGCGCGCCAGGCGGCATACCGACCGAGAACCACGCTGAGCACGAAGGAGATCCACCACACCCACAGCGGGGAGCGCAGCCGACGACGGCCGGGCACCCCGAGGCCCCGATCGAGCTGGCGCATCGCCAGGGCGGGCAGGACCAGGTTGAGCACGGGGACGAACCACGCCCAGGCGTGCCACCCCGGTCGGAGCCGGCCGCCGGCGCGCTCCAGCCGCGGGCTCGACGCGAGCTGCCCCTGCCAGTCGATCCAGCAGACCCCGGCCGGCAGGAACACGAGGGCGTAGACGATCATGGTGCCGACCGACCACTGGTCCAGGGAGACGAGCTGACGCTGGTGGGTCGCGTCGTCCGTGGCGGTGTCGTAGAAGGCCTCGACCGTGCTCATCCCCACCTGGAGCAGCAGCGCGTCCAGCAGACCGACCACGCCGACGAGGACGCAGACGGCGGTCCCGAGGCGCCTGAAGCCGCGTCCGAGGCCGGGCCGCACGCTCACCCGACGGCACCTCCCGTGGTCCCCGTAGTCCCCGGGGTCCCCGGGTCGGCCCGCACGTGCGTGTGGGGGCTGGTCCAGGGCGTGTCGGCCGGCCGGGTCGCGCGCTCGGTGAGGTTGCGGACCACCAGGATCGCGAGGATCGCCGACACGGCACCGAGGATCGTGCCCACCAGGTCCATCGTCACGGACGTCGACATCAGCGACACCGCGTCCTCCACCTGACCGGCCTCCAGACGCGTGTCGGCCATGGAGCTCGTCGCCGACGAGACGCGGGTGACGGCGAGGCCGAGCAGCCAGAGCACCCACCACGCCACCAGGGGCGGGCGCCGATCCCGGTCGGAGAAGTGCCCGAGCCCGCGGTCGAGGTCGCTGACGTTCTGGAAGGGGAACCACAGGTTCGCGACGGGGATGAACCACGACCCGACGTGCCAGCCCGGCGACCGCCGCACCGCGCGACGGTCGACCCTCGCGCTCGAGGCGAGCCGGTGCTGCCAGACCAGCCAGCAGATGCCGGCGGCGAGCAGGAGCAGCAGATAGGGGACGAGCAGCTGGAGGGTGAGGCGGTCCGCGGCGTCGAGGTCGGAGTCGAGCCCTTCGCGGCCGGAACCGACCTCGCCGAGGAGTCGCAGCATCCGGATGCCCCCGGCGAGCTGGGCGAGCTCGAGGAGTCCTACGAGCCCGATCAGCACGGTGAGCGCCGTGCCGAGCGTCCGGAAGCTCCGGTCGAGGGGCGGTCCCGAGGGTGGTGCGGCGAACCAGCCCTGCGGCTGGTGGGCGGAGCTCTGCTGCATGGCGCCGGGCTCGTGGCCGGGCGACGTCGGTGTCGACATGAGCACAGTGTCCGCCGTGGACACGCACGGTGAGGAACGTTCGGGTTTGCCCCCCTCTTTGGTCACCCATTCGGGCGTATGACGACCTCTGATCCAGGCCGCCGACAGGGGAAGGACCAGGCCCCCTCTAGTCGAGAAGACCGCGGATGTCGTCAGCCGTGACCGCGCCGGACATCGCGTCGCCGTCGTCGACGACCTGGGCGAACAGCTCGCGCTTGCGCTGCTGCAGCGCCACGACCTTGTCCTCGATGGTGTCCTCCGAGACCAGGCGATAGACGTTGACGTGCTTGTCCTGCCCGATGCGGTGGGTGCGGTCGATGGCCTGGGTCTCGGCGGCGGGGTTCCACCAGGGGTCGAGGACGTAGACATAGTCCGCCTCGGTGAGGGTGAGCCCGAAGCCGCCGGCCTTGAGCGAGATCAGGAACGCCGGCTGCGTGCCCGTGCGGAAGTCCTCGATGCGCTCGGCGCGGTTGCGGGTGCGTCCGTCCAGGTAGCTGTAGTCGATGCCCTCACGGTCCAGCCGCTCGCGCACCAGCCGCAGGTAGCCGGTGAACTGACTGAACACCAGCGCCCGGTGGCCCTCGGCGGCGAGCTCGCCGAGGTGCTGGACGAGCAGGTCGATCTTGGCGCTCTCGCCGGCGCCGGCGTGGGACCCGTCGACGAGGGCGGGGTGCAGCGCGAGCTGGCGCATGGCGGTCAGCGCCCGCAGGATCGCGATGCGGTGCTTGCTGAAGTCCTCGTCGAGCAGCCCCAGCAGGCGTTGCCGCTCGCGCTGCAGGTGCCGGTCGTAGATGGTGCGGTGCCGCGGGTGCAGCGGCACCGTCACGACCTGCTCCTGCTTGGGCGGCAGCTCGCGCGCGACCTGCTCCTTGGTCCGGCGCATCATCAGCGGGCGGATGCGGCGACGCAGCGTGGTGAGGAGCTCGGCGCCCTCGCCGGCCTCGATCGGCTTGACGTAGGTGTCGCGGAACTCGACGGGCCTCGGATAGAGCCCCGGCGCAGCCACGGACAGCAGCGACCACAGGTCCATGAGGGAGTTCTCGAGCGGGGTGCCGGTGATGGCGAGCTTCATGCCCGCGTCGAGGCGGCGCACCACCTGGTAGGTCTTGGCCTGGTGGTTCTTGACGAACTGCGCCTCGTCGAGGACGAGCCCGCCCCAGCGCCGCGACAGATAGGCGTCCTCGTCGAGCCGGACCAGCGCGTATGACGTGACGACGACGTCCGCGCCCTCGATCACCGTCTCGAGCGTGGCACCGCTCTTGCGCAACGTGCTCATCACGGTGGTCACCCGCAGGTCGGGGGTGAACCGGGCGGCCTCGGAGGCCCAGGTGCCGACGACGCTGGTGGGCGCCACGATGAGCAGCGGGTCCGCGAGGTCGCCGCGCTCCTTGGCGCGCAGCACCATCGCGAGGGTCTGCAGCGTCTTGCCGAGGCCCATGTCGTCGGCGAGGATCCCGCCGAGCCGGGCCTCCCACAGCAGCGAGAGCCACTGGAAGCCGTCGAGCTGGTAGGGCCGCAGGGTGGCCTGCAGGCCCTCGGGCACGGGGCGGTCGCCGGAGGCGAGCCCCAGCAGGGCGTCGACGGTCTGCTGCCAGCGGCTGCTCTGGCGCTCGACGACCCCGAGCTCGACCAGCTCGTCCCAGAGCCCCGCGTGCAGGGCGTTGACCCGGAGCGGCCCGTCGGGCTCGTCCTGCAGGTCGGCCGCCTCGCGCAGGATCGCCGCGAGCGCGATCAGGCGCTCGTCGTCGAGCCGCAGCCAGGTGCCCGAGGGCAGCACCAGCACCTCCTGGCCGGTGGTCAGCGCCACGATGAGCTCGCGCAGCGGCACGTCCTGCTCGTCGACGGTCACCGACACGTCGAGGTCGAACCAGTCGGTGCTCCTGCTGCCGTGACCGCCCGCGGAGGTCGCCGAGCGGGTGAGGGCGTCGGCCTCTGGGGAGTCCGGGCCGCCACCGCCCGCCGCACCACCGCCGGTCGCACCACCGTCGACCGCGCCACCGCCGTCGTCCGCGTCGTCGAGACCGAGGGACACGACCGGCGCCGACGTGGCCTCGACGTAGTCCGGCAGCTCCGAGGCCTGCTCGACGACGACGTCCGGGTCGTCGCGCAGGGTGGGCAGGACGTCGGCCAGGGCGATGGTCTGAGCAGGTTGCAGGGTGGCGCCGTGGGCGTGGGTCCAGTCGGTGCCGATCGGCAGGGCACCCGCCAGGAGGGGTCGCAGCACGTCGTCGAGCCGACCCACGACGAGCGCCTCGGCCTCGTGGTCGCGCAGCCGCTCGGCCGCTCGGGCCGCGGGGTCGCGCGGCGACCAGCGCTGGGAGTGGCGAGCCCGCCGGGACGCCCCGCCGGCGGGGGGCGCGGGCACCTCGCGCGCGACCGGGGGGATGTCGACGTGCTGCCCCGCCACGTCGTAGCGCCAGCCCAGCCGGACCTCGGTGCGGTGCCCGGGATGCGGTGTCACCTGCACGAGCAGGCGGGGCTGGGCGGACGCCTCGGTCTCGAGGTCGGGGTCGAGCACCACGTGCACGCGGCGCCGCAGCGCCGGCAGCTGTTCGATGACGAAGCTCGGCCAGTCCTCCATCGGCACCCGCAGGGAGCTCTCGCGCAGCAGGGACTCCTCGACGCGCGTGAGCGGCGGGTCCAGCCCCACGATCACGAGGCCGTCGTCCGTGGTGGCGTAAACCCCGACGGCCGGGAGGCCGATCGGCTCGGTCTCGACGCCGTCGAGGCTGGGCGGGAGGGCGAGGTGGGCGCGCATGACGACCTCGGACCCGCGCTCGGTCTCCTCACGCTCCAGGTGCAGCTCGAAGCGGCCGGACTCCTCGGGCACCAGCACCGGGCGGCCCTGCTCGTCGACGAGGGCGACCCCGGACTGCTCGACGTCGCGCAGCAGCCGCACCGCGGCGGGGCCCACCTCGCCGAGGGTGACGCGCTCGACGGCGGCGTAGGCCGAACCCGTGCGTCGAGCTCGCACCGCGCGCGTGATCTCCTGCAGCGCCTGCTCCTGCAGCGGGTCGATGTCGGCCTTGACGGTGCCGTAGAGCGCGCCGGGGTCGAGCCCGGTCCAGCTGATGCCCGTGCGGATCCACCCGCGGGCGCCCTCGACCAGCGGCGTCATCGTGATGCTCGAGCCCCAGTCGCCACGACCCCGCGGCGGCTGGGTCACCGCCAGCTGCAGAGCCACGCGATCGGGGACGTCCTCGGCCGCCACCGCGCCGAGGGCGTCGCGCCAGTGGGCGCGGTGGGCGGGCGGCATACCTCGCCACCAGTGACCACCGGAGTCGTCGAGCGCGCCGGACTCGGCGCGCTCCTCGGCGTCGCGGACCTGGGCCTGCAGGATGAGGGCGACCACGTGCTTGCAGTCGGCGCCGACGGGGCAGGTGCACGACGAGGTCCAGCTCGAGTGCCCGGGTCGCCCGGGATGGTCGCGCAGCTCGGCCCAGGCGGCGTAGGGCTTGGCCCGGGACCCCTCGACGGTGCCGTGGAGGCGCCGACGATCACCGGACGGGACGATGTCGAGCACCCGATCTCGACGGGCATAGGCCTGCCCGCGCTGGACCGATCCCGACCCGCACAGGCGAGCCAGCACCACCGCGTCCAGATCGGTCAGGCGGGTCGCCTGCACCAGCTGCACCACTGAGACCTCCTCGACCACCCCGACTGCCCCACCCTAGCCACCAGGACCGACAGACCCCGACCATGCCCAGGAGGCAGACGCCCGGCGAGCGGCCGGTCAGCGCTCCCGGGACAGGCTCCACGAGTCCCCCACAGACCTCAGGAGGCGCCCGCGAAGGAGTCGTCGGCGACGTCCATCGAGGCAGGCCCCGGACCGGGCTCGCGCACGAGACGCGCCGCCACGTCGACGGCCTGCACGGGATCGGGCGGCAGCAGCGCCGCACCCAGCTCGCGCGCGACCTCGGGACGGGCCCCACCACCTCCGAGGGCCGTGCGGTACTGCGCGCACAGCCGGCGCATGCTCGCCGACCGCGAGGTGAAGACCGAGGGGCGGGAGCCGGCCAGGACCAGCAGGTCGGCCGAGGACTGACGACAGGTCACCGCGATGGCCGCGGTGGGGGTGTCCGCGCCGAGCAGGAGCACCCGCCAGCCCTCGCGCTGCAGGAGCAGGGCGAAGCAGCTGAGCACCAGGTCGTGCCGCTCCCCGGGCGGGCAGGCGAGCACCGCCGTGTGGCGCGTGCCGGGCTCCACCTCGAGCGCCAGCGCCGACAGCCGTCGCGCGAGGACGCCGCTGGCCAGGTGCTCGTGCGCCACGCCCAGCCGTCCGCTCTCCCACTGGTCACCGATCTCGCGGAGCAGCGGCATGAGGACGAGCTGGATGACGTGCTCGACCGAGCCCGCGGCGAAGGCGTCGTCCAGCGCGCTCCCCAGGGCGACGGGGTCGAGGGCGGCGACGGCCGTCAGCACGGCGTCGACGTGGGCGGACGCGTCGGTGAGGACGGCCTGGCCCCGCTGCGGGCCGCGGCGGGCGACGTCGCCGAGCGCCACGGGGGGCGGGAGATGGTCAGGCACCGGGATACCGTACGACGCCCGCCCTCACCGCCGGGCGGGATGCGTCCGGACGGGTGACGGGCGGTCCGTCATACCTGCGTGACCCCCACGACGATGCTGTCGACCACCCGCTCCGACAACGCGTCCACCGCCTCGGGCGGCAGCTCGCGCAGCGGACCCTGGACGACCAGCATCGCGAAGCCGTGCACCGCCGACCAGGCCGGGACCTCGGCGTGCGGGCGCCGCTCCGGGGGCAGGCTGCCGTCGACGACCATCTGGTCGAGGGCGTCGGACAGCAGCTGGTATGGCGTCCGCCCGCTGTCACCGTAGGCGACCGGATCCTCGGTGCGGGCCCGGTCGACCGGCTCGAGGTAGGCCGCCTGGAAGAGCCCCGGCTCCGCCCTCGCGAAGTCGATGTAGCCGAGCCCGACGGCCCGCATCCGGTCCCGTCCGGCGGGCTCGTGCAGGGCGTCGAGGCGGCGCTCCATGGCGCGTGCCGACATCCCCTGGCCGTGCCCGGCGACGACCAGCATGAGCGCGTCCCGGTCCGCGAAGTGACGGTAGGCGGCGTTGACGGACACCCCCGCCCGCCGCGTGATGTCACGCAGGGTCACCGCGTGGGGGCCGCTCGTGCGGGAGACGTCGATGGCCTCGCGCAGCAGGGCGGCCCTGAGGTCCCCGTGGTGATAGCTGGACCTGCGGGGTGTTGCGGTCATCACACCTCCATGTATACGGTGTTCACATCCTACCCCGTGGCACCCCCCACGACGTCATCGGCCCCCCTTCCACCGTCCGCAAGGAGCACCCCCATGACCGCACGCACCACGGCCCAGACCCCCGGCACCCCCACCTGGCTCGACCTGTGGGTCGGCGACATCCCCGCCACCGCGACCTTCTTCCGGGACCTGCTGGGCTACGACATCCCCGACGGCACCCCGGAGTTCGGCGGTTACACCGTCGCCCACCGCGACGACCGCTATGTCTTCGGCATCGGCACGGACATGCCCGGGCAGCAGCACGACCTGGCCTCCCTCTATCTCGCGACCGACGACGTCGAGGCGACCGTGGCCAGGGCGCAGGAGCTCGGCGCCACGATCCTCAAGGAGCCCACGGAGATCCCCGGTCACGGCCACATGGCCGTCGTCACCGACCCCGGCGGCGTCACCGTGGCCTTCTGGCAGGCGACGGGGATCGTGGGCTACGGCGCGGTCGACGAGCTCGGCTTCCCGTGCTGGCAGGACTGCCTCACCGGCGACGTCGAGCGGTCCGCCGCGTTCTACCGCGACCTGTTCGGCTTCACCACCGAGCCGATGGGCGACGGCGTGCTGCTCGCCAGGCTCGGCGACGACGGCCACTTCACCATCGGGGCCTGCACCGAGGTCGACGACCCGCACTGGGTGTCCTACCTGCTCGTGGAGGACCTCGACGCCATGACGGCCCGCGCCCGGTCGCTCGGCGCGTCGGTGACGATGGGGCCGATGGACATCCCCTTCGGACGGTTCGTGCACCTGGCCACGCCCGGCGGCGCGCCGTTCGGCCTCTTCCAGGGCACCGGCGACCTGCCCGCCGAGGCCTGAGGTGCACGAGCTGCACGGCACCGTCTCGCACGACGACGGCCTGACCCTCGCCCTGACCCGAGACATCGCGATCCCCGTCGAGGAGCTGTGGTCCTGGATCACCGAGTCCGACCGCACCGCCCGGTGGTACGGCCCGTGGTCGGGCGAGGGCCGCGTCGGCGCCACGATCCAGGTGACGATGGCGAGCGAGGAGGGATCCCCGACGATGGGGATGCGCATCACCGAGTGCTCCCGCCCGCACCGCCTCGGCCTCGCCTCGGATGCGCCGCCGCCGTTCGCGTGGCCCCTCGCCCTGGAGCGCGCGGCGCGAGACGGTGGCTCGTCGATCACGTTGCGGCACACGCAGATCCCCGCCGAGATGTCCCTGGGCGACATCGGACCCGGGTGGGAGTTCTACCTCGACCACCTGGTCTGCGCGATCGAGGGACGCGAGGCGGCGCCATTCGAGGACTACCTGCGCGACCTGTCCGAGCGCTACGCCGCCCTCGCCTGACCCGCCCCCTCCCCCCAAGATCGTGAGGGTTTCGTCCACCTTTCTTGGACGAAACCCTCACGATCTTTGGAGGTGGGGTGGAACTGTGAGGGGGCGGGGAGGCGCGTGAGCCGAGGCCGGGGGCTCCCTGACATCGGGGCCACTCCTGGTGGTGATAGCAACCAGAAGTGGCCCCGTTCCTGTGGTGGCGCGGCGCCACCTGTCAGCCCCGTCGTCGGGGAGCTTTGGTGCTGCCTGGGCAACACCTTGTCTCCCCAGCGACGGGGCTCGTATGCCGACGCCGCCTGCCCTCACGCGGGGTGGGGGCGGGCGGCGCCGGCATACGGCCTCGGTCAGCTGGTCGGCGAGGTGAGGTCGTAGACCGGGGTGCCGCCCACCGTCGTCGCCGTGTAGTGGGACTGGACCCACGCGGTGATCTGCGAGGCGGTCGAGGTGCTGTCGCTGCCGCCGGGGCCACCGCCGGCTCGCCCGCCGGAGACGAAGTAGTGGATCCGGCCGTCCGCGACGTACTGCTGGAACTCCGCGAGGGTCGGGCTGGCGTCGGTGCCGCTCCAGCCGCCGATCGCCATGACGGCGGTGTCGGTGCTGAGGATGTAGCCCGCCGCGGTCTGGTCGCCGACGACGGCGGCGGACCAGGTGGTGCCGGCGTTCTGCAGGAGCGTCGTGACGTCATCGGCGGACGTGGTGGTGCCCGTCGACGAGCCGCTGGAGCCGGCTGAGCTGCTCGAGCTGGCCGAGCTGCTCGGGCCAGCCTGCCCCGCCGGCGCCGGACCCGTCTGACCCGTGGGCGCCTGACCCGTGGGCGCCTGACCTCCGGGAGCGCCGCCTGTCCGACCCGCGCCACCGGCCACGGCAGGCCCGCTCGTCGGCGTGGAGCCGGTGTGGCTCTGGCCGATCGTCGCGACCGTCCAGGCGGTGGTGCCGGCGAGGCCGCCGAGCGAGCCGACCAGCAGGGCCACGGCCGCCGCCTTGCGGAACCGCTGCTCGCCGCCCAGCGCCACGAAGCCCATCGCGCCGAGGGTGGTGACCGCCAGGGCGATCCAGCGCAGCGCCGGCAGCCACGAGTCCGCGTGGACGTGCAGGAGGTAGACGCTCCACACGCCCGCCACCGCCACCGCGCCACCGAGGACGACGCGCCACACGAGCGACGAGCGACGGTCCCAGGCGAGGCGCCCGCCGATGGCGATCACGGCGGCGATGGCCGGGGCGAGGGCGACGGAGTAGTAGGGGTGGACCGTGCCCTCCATGAAGGACAGGATCAGCGCCGACACGAGCAGCCAGCCGCCCCACAGGATCAGCGAGGCGCGGGCGGCCGAGGCGCGGGCGGCCGAGGTGCGGGCGGCGCGGCCGGCGGCCACGAACCCGGCGACGAGCAGGACGAGCGCGGTGGGCAGCAGCCAGGAGATCTCGGCGCCGAAGGCCGACCCGAACATCCGGGTGATGCCCGTGGCGCCGCCGAACATCCCCCCGCCACCGCCGCCACCACCGTTGCCCTCGCCGCCGAGGATCCGGCCGAGGCCGTTGTAGCCGAGCGCGAGCTCCCACAGCGTGTCGTTGGTCGAGCCACCGATGTAGGGACGCGAGGACGCCGGCCACAGCGACACGAGCGCGACGAACCAGCCGGCACCCACCATCATGGCGAGGCCCGCGGCCACCAGGTGACCGAGACGCGTGCGCAGCGAGAACCGCGCGGCCACGAGATAAGCCAGGGCGAACGCCGGCACGACCAGCAGGCCCTGCAGCATCTTGGTGAGGAAGGCGAAGCCGATCGCCGCGCCGCACGCCACCATCCACCACAGCGCCGCCTTGCCGCGGGTGGTCTCGATCGCACGGACCACGAAGTAGGCGGCAGCCGTCATCAGCAGCACGAGCAGCGCGTCGGGGTTGTTGAACCGGAACATCAGCGCGGCGACGGGGGTGAGCGCGACCAGCAGCCCCGCGACCAGACTGGCGACGTGGCCGGACACGCGGCGCACGGATGCGGCGGTCAGCGCCACGGTCCCGACGCCGGCGAGCGCCTGCGGCAGCAGCATCGCGACGCTCGAGAAGCCGAAGATCCGGCAGCTCAGCACCATCAGCCACAGCGCGACCGGGGGCTTGTCGACGGTGATGGAGTTCGCGGAGTCGAGCGAGCCGAACACCCACGCCGTGAGGTCCTGCGTCCCGGACTTCACCGCGGCGGCGTAGAAGTCGTTGGCGTAGCCGTTGCTCGAGAGGTTCCACAGATAGAGGGCCGCGGTCAGCGCCAGCAAGGCCCACAGGGCCGGCCGGGCCCACCGGGGAGCCGCCGCGTCTGAGGGTGTCGAGCCGGCGACGGTGGTCGCGCCCGAGGGGGTGGTCGGGTCGGAGGACGAGCCCGGCCGTATGCCGTCCGGCGCCCCGGCGGTCGCCCCGGTCGCCGTCTCGGCGCCAGGTGCGGCCACCGACGCCGTGCGCGGCCAGAGGCGGCGGCGCAGGAGTGGTGTGGTCGTGGTCATGTGCGGTCCTTGGCGTGGGGGCGGTGGGCGGTCCGACATACGACCTGCCCTCGGTCACCACCGACTCTGCGGCGCGGGACTATCGCGATCCGTTGAGGTTCCTGTGAGGCGCCCATGACCGCGGCTCACCCCCAGACGGCGCCGCGCAGGATCAGGACGCCCATGATCGCGAGGATCCAGGCGACGGTCTCGCCGCTCTGCCGCTCCATCCACGCGGCGAGCCGGCGCAACGTCGGCTCGACGCGTGACCCGAGCCCCAGCCGCAGGGCGAGCAGCACGAGCGCCGGCGCGATCATCAGGAGGCAGTAGCCCACGAGCACCACGACGCGCCCCGTCATCGGCAGGGGGGACGCGCTGAGCATCCCGATCGCGGCGAGGTAGGGCAGCATCGACGCCGCCTCCACGGTGGCCGCCGCGAGCGCGAGCCCGATCAGCGCACCCGCGCCGCCGCCGGCCGCGTCGACACCCATGGCCCGGGCGCGCCACCGGCTCACGCGGGTCGCGGCGCCGTCGTTCGCGCGCTCGCTCCGCGCCTTGCGGTTGCCTGGGAGCAGGATGCCGATCGCGATCAGGCCGATCCCGACCACCTTGCGCGCGAGCTGTCCAGTCTCGGTGTCGAGCCAGCCCGACAGGTCGTCGAGGAAGGTCACGGCCCCGGCGCTCAGCAGCAGCCCGAGGACCCAGTAGAACGCGGCGATCGTCCCGAGGAACACGAGCACCCGCGCGGCGCGGATCCGGCCTGGCGTGAGCAGGAACCACACGGGGATCAGCAGCGTGCCGAAGCTCGTGGCGTCGATCAGGGCGAGCAGGACCAGCGGTCCGAGGAGTGCGAGTGTCATGCCCCGACCCTCCGCCCGGCCGGGTGCGCGGCGCGTCGGCCGGTCGGCCGATCCTCGCGGGTGGGGGCTACATCCTTCGGCGTATGCCGGAAGGGCGGCGTGCGTGCTGCAATGGCACGGTGAACCAGACCGCCGACCTGCCGCGGCGCGACGTCGACCTCGACGTGCGCGGGCCGCTGCTGATGGCGGTGGTGGGGCTGCTGCTCCTGCAGATCGACCTCGTCGACATCTGGGGCGACAGCCTGCCCGGGCCCGACAACCGGTGGTGGCACGCGGTGCCGCTGCTGGCGCTGTGCGCGCTGATGGCCTGGCGGCGACGACGGCCGATGACCTGCCTGGCGCTGGGCCTGGTGGTGTTCGTGGCCGAGGCGGCGTTCGGCGGGAGCGTGGGGTCGCTGCTGGTGACCATCGAGCTGGTCTATGCGGCCGGGCTGCACGGGCGGCGTCCCGTCGTGGACTACCTGGAGTGGGTGGTGGCCGGCGCCGTCCTGCTGTCCGGCGGAGTCACCCTGGCCGCGACCCGTGACCTGCGCCTGGCCGTGCTGACGGCGCTGACGGTGTTCGCCGTGTTCGGCACGTCCTACTGGTGGGGGGCCTCCAGCCGCAAGCAGCTGGACCTCGTCGAGGCCGAGCGCCGCCGCGCCGCCGACGAAGCCCGCCTCGCCGAGCTGCGCGAGGCCGACGCCCGCCGCTCCGAGCGCGAGCAGATGGCCCGTGACCTGCACGACGCCCTGTCCGGCAGCCTGTCCGCCATCGCGATCCACGCCGAGGCGGGGCTGCAGAGCGAGGCAGCACGCGACGAGGCCCTGCGGGTCGTGCGGGCGACCTCGCGCCAGGCGATGGGCGAGCTGCAGACGATGCTGACGGTGCTGCGGCCCGACCCTGCGGCGACCTCGTCCCCGCTGCTGCAGGGCCCGCAGGACCTCGCCGGCGTGGTCGAGCAGGCTCGCGCCCGCGGCCTGGCGGTCCGCCTCGAGGTGTCCCCCGACCCGCTGCCGCCGCTGCCCGCCGCGGTCGGGCAGGCCGCCCACCGGGTGCTGCAGGAGTCTCTGCACAACGTCGGTCGCCACTCCCCCTCGCGGTCCGCCGTCGTGGGGATCCGCGCCCACGGCGACCTGGAGCTCGAGGTGGTGTCGGTCGGCGGAGCGCCGGCGCCCTCGTCGAGCTCGGCGGGCTCTGCGGGGTCGGGGTCCTCGGGGTTGGGCCTGCACACGATGCGGGAACGCGTCACCGCCCTCGGCGGCTGGCTGGACGCCGGCCCATCTCCCTCGCCCGCTGCCGGTCGAGGCGACGGTCCGGGCGGAGGTGCGGACAGCGTCTCCGGCGGTGGCACGGAGCAGTGCGGCGACCCCGAGGTGTGGCAGGTCCGCGCCGTCATACCGCTGCCCTCTGCAGGAGAAGCCACATGATCACCGTCCTGCTCGCCGACGACCACGCGACCGTGCGCTCCGGGCTGCGGCTGCTCCTGTCCGCGCAGCCCGACCTCGAGGTGATCGGCGAGGCCGGCGACGGCGCCGTGGCCGTCGCGCAGGCCCGCGCCCTGCGGCCCGACGTCACGCTCATGGACGTCCGGATGCCCGGCGTCGACGGGTTGGCCGCCACGGAGCAGATCGTCGCCGCCGGGTGGTCGCGGGTGCTGGTGCTGACCAGCTTCGAGGTGGACGAGTACGTCGCGGGGGCGCTGCGGGCGGGCGCCGACGGCTACCTGCTCAAGACGGTCGACGCGGGTCCGCTGGCCGACGCCATCCGTCGGGTCGCCGCCGGCGAGGCGGTGCTGGCGCCGGAGGTGACGCGGCAGGTCATCGCGGGCTTCGCCGCGGCGCAGGCACCGCGCACGCCCCCGACCAGCCTCGATGGCCCCGCTGCTGCCGCCGCGGCCGACCGGGTCGCCCGCCTCCACGACCTCACCGACCGCGAGCGCGAGGTGCTCGAGGTGATCGCGCAGGGCCTGTCCAACGCCCAGATCGCCGCGGCCCTGACCATCAGCGAGGCCACCGCCAAGACGCACGTCTCCCGCGTCCTCGCCAAGCTCGGCTGCACCTCGCGCGTTCAGGCCGCGATCCTCGCCCGCGAGGCCGGCAGCTGACCGCACGTCCCCGCCCCACGCGTGAGAGGGCACGTCTCGTCCCTCCCCGCGTCCGCGAGCCACCACGTCCGCCCACTCACTGATCCGGCCCCGGCAGCGGGGAGCTTTGGTGTCGCCATGGCAGCACCAAGCTTCCCCAACGGCGGGGGTGGGGTGTCGTGGCGAGACGGGCGGGCGGGGTGGGGCGTCGTGGCGAGACGGGACGGGCGAGACGGGGCGGGGTGGGGCGGGACGGGACGGGCGAGCGGAGGTCAGGTGCGGCGCTGGCGGCGACGCTCGACCGCGCGCGTCACGGCCCGCCCGACCCACGTGATCGGCACGTCGCGCCCGGTGGCGGCGTGCTCGACCGCGGTCTCCTGCAGCAGCACCGGCGTCATGGAGGCGAGGGCCCCGAGGCGCCCGGCCACGAGCACCTGGTCGCCGGGGCGCAGCAGCATGTCCTCGTCGGGCATGTGGTGCGGGGTGCCGTCGCGCATGAGCACGAGAGGGACGACCGCGAGCATCCGCTCCCGGTCCTCGGGGTCGCGCAGCAGGTCGCGGAGCCTGAAGTCGTGGTTGCGCACCCAACGCGTGAGGGCGGGCGCGTTGCGGAGGTCGATGGTCACGAGGTCCCGCTCGGGGGCCTTGCGGCCGCACCGGTCGGTGAGGCGGGTGAGCGCGGCGGCCGCCCAGTCCTCGTCCTGCCCCAGCGCGTGCTCGACGAAGGTCCAGAAGGTCGGCGTCACGACCCGCGCCAGCACCTCCGAGGCGACGAGGTCGCTGGGGGTGTAGACGGAGTCGATGTCGAGGGCGCGCACCAGGGCACGGCGCTCGGTGGAGTGCTGGCGCACGACCACGAAGATCTCGGGGTCCACGAGGCGCGCGTGCTCGGCCATGGCGAGGTTGAGGGTGTCGCTGTCGGACCCGGCGATGAAGCCCGTGGCTCCCCGCAGCTCGGGGTAGCCCTCGTGCGGGTCGACCCACTCGACCTCCTGCCCGGCCCGGCTGAGGTCGTTGCAGATCTCGTCGCGGAAGTGGCCCTCGGCCGCGACGATCCAGCGACCGTCGTGCTTGTCCTCGCGCCGGGCCTGCAGCGGCATGCCCGCCGAGCTCATCAGCCACGAGACGAGGTGGAAGGTCGTGGGGCGCTGCATCGCGAGCAGCAGGTAACCCCCGAACCGGTCGCTGGGGTTGATCACGGCGGCCGCGCTGAAGTCGTGCATGCGTTCCTCGGTGACCCGGCTGTGGCAGCGCGCGAGGACGGGCAGCTCGGGACGCAGGAGGTCGACGCACATCACGACGGCGAGGTTGACGTCGTCGTCGTCGGTGAGGGCGATCACGCCCTCGCAGTTGGGCAGCCCCAGCCCAGCCAGACCGAGGACCCCGGGCAGGGAGGCGTCGGCGTCGATGCCGGGGACGTCGGCGTGCAGCTGGTCGGACGAGAGCTTGTCGACGCGGTCCTTGTCGCTGTCGATGACGACCATCCGCCGCCCGGCCTCGTCGAGCTCGGCGCACACCGCGCGCCCCGACTGGCCGTAGCCCGCGACGATGAAGAACGGTTCCTTGATGGTCATCACGCGCCGGCGGAAGCGCTGCGTGGCCACCGCCTCACGGAAGGCCGCGTCCTGGAAGAGCGCGAGCAGCGTGCCGATCGCGTAGGCCCAGCCCACCACGGTGCTGTAGATCGAGAAGGTCACCCACAGCCGCTGGATCGCCGTGAACGGCACGATCTCGCCGAACCCGATGGTCGTCGCGGTGTAGCTGATGAAGTAGAACGCGTCGAAGGGCGAGATCCGCTGCCCGTCCTTGCCGGGGATCAGCGCCAGCCCGAACACCGAGATGGAGAAGATCGCCACGAGGACGACGAGCGGGGTGCGCATCCGTCGGAGCACGAGAAAGATCGCGTCGGTCGAGGGCACCTCGGTGGGGACGCGGACGCGCTCGCGCGGTCGCCGCACGCCGTGCTGTCGGGTCGAGGGGCGCGCGAAGAAGAGGAGAAGCGGGTTGGTCATGCCCGCACCTCCTCGTCGGACGCGCCCTGGTCAGCCATGACGGGAGCGGTATGCCGCAGCCGGGGTCACCGGCGGCGGAAGGACACCGTCTCGGCGACGAGCAGCACCAGCGACACCATGTTGGCGAGGGCCGCCCCGCAGGCGAGGGAAACGACGCTCGCGATCTCGGGACCGGTGATGGACTCGGAGTGCGACGACGTGAAGTAGATGTAGAGCGACGCGGCGGCGATCAGCTGCAGCACCGCGACCAGGCTCGTGGCGAGGTGGGTGGCGCCGATCTGCGTGCGGTCGCCGAACTTCAGCACCAGGGCGACGACGTTGACCACGATCGCGGCATACAGCTCCCAGATGTTGTGCATGTCCGGGTCGCCGAGGTCGCCGACGACGAAGCCGAAGTTCACCGTCGCCGCGAGCAGCACGAAGAACCCGAAGATGACCTTCTCGAGATTCACCCTGCCGAGGCTACCTGCGCGGGCGCGGACATCGGGGACGGTCGACGCCGACCGGCGCATAACGATCTGTCGCGCCGACCTCCCCGACAGGCCGTGGATCAGGCGGCGGCGCCGGCGATGTTGCACATCCAGGCGACGCCGAACCTGTCGGTGACCATGCCGAACTCGTCGCCCCACATCTGCTTCTCGAGCGGCAGGGTCACCTGACCGCCCTCGGCGAGGCCGGCGAAGTAGCCGCGCAGCTCGTCGGCGTCGTCACCGGACAGGCTGCAGGAGATGCGGGCGCCGTCGTCGTGCGGCATGCCCTCGGGGGCGTCGGACACCATGAGCGTGTAGCCGGCCGCGGTGTCGAGCTGGCCGTGCATGACCTTGTCCGCATCGGCCCCCTCGGTGCCCATCTGGCCGAAGGTCATGATGCGGGGTTCGCCGCCGAAGACGGACGCGTAGAAATCGAGGGCCTCACGGGCCTGGTCGACGAAGGAGATGTAGGGGTTCAGGACGGACGACATGGTGGACTCCCGGTGGTTTCAGGAACGTCGGACGACGCGGTGGCGGGCTGCCAGTTCGCAGCGTAGCCGTGACCTAGGACACACCCCAGGGGCTGCGGACGCCGGCCACCCCGACGGGTGCCCGCACGCCGCCTGACGGTGGTCGCACCCGGCATACGACCGAGGTCGCACCACCCGGCCGGCGGGTCCCGACCATGGGCCGATGTGCGCGAGCGCCCGCGGGCGAGAGCGTGGAGCCATGACCACCCACGACCTGTTCACCGTCGCCATCGCCTTCGTCGTCGCCGCGCTCCTGCTGGCCATGACGTCGGTGCCGTTCCTGCTCGACCTCGCCGACCGGGCGGCCGCCTGACCGGCGCCGTCCTAGGGTGGCCGTATGACGCGCACCACCGCCTTCGCCGGCCACCGGGTCCCCGCGATCGGCCTCGGCACCTGGAACGTGGGTGACTCCGCCGCCGCGCACGACGAGGAGGTCGCCGCCCTCCGGGCCGGGCTCGACGCGGGGCTGAGCGTCATCGACACGGCCGAGATGTACGGCTCGGGCCGCTCCGAGGAGCTCGTCGGCGAGGCCCTGCGAGGACGACGCGACGACGCGGTCCTCGTCTCCAAGGTGCTGCCCTCCAACGCCTCCCGCCGCGGCACGGTCCAGGCCTGCGAGGCGTCCTTGCGCCGGCTCGGCACCGACCACCTCGACGTCTACCTGCTGCACTGGCGCGGCCACCACCCGCTCGCCGACACCGTCGCCGCGATGGAGGAGCTCGTCCGCGACGGCAAGATCCGCGCCTGGGGCGTCTCCAACCTCGACACCGAGGACATGGCCGAGCTGCTGCGGCTCGACGGCGGGCCGGCCTGCGCGACGGACCAGGTCCTCTACAACCTGTCCCGCCGGGGGCCGGAGCTCGACCTCTTCCCGATGCTGCACCGCCACCACGTGCCGGTGATGGCCTACTCCCCCATCGAGCAGGCCCGGCTGCTCGAGCCCGGCGCAGGGCTGCACGCGCTGGAGGACGTCGCCGAGCGTCACGGGGCGACCCCCGCCCAGGTGGCCCTCGCGTGGACGATCCGGGACCCCGGGGTCATCGCGATCCCCAAGTCCTCGTCGGTCGCGCACACCCTCGACAACGCGGGAGCGCTCGAGCTCCGCCTCTCCGAGCGCGACCTCGACGACCTGGACTCGGCCTTCCCCGCCCCGTCCGAGCCCGTCCCCCTCGAGCTCCTCTGACCTACCTCAGGTAGGCACATCCGCCCGACTTCGCACGCCAGGCCGACAGACCTACCTCAGGTAAGCACATCCGCCTGACTTCGCACGCCGGCCCGCTCAGGCCCACCCCGCCCGCAGCCACCTGACGAGCCAGGTGCACCATGGTCGGAAGGCCGCCCGCGGCAGGCTGCCGCGCGGCCCTGCGCACGAGGAGGTGCGGCCATGAAGGTTGCCGTCAAGCTCGGCCCCATCGGCGAGGGACCACACATCGACACGTCCGGGCAGCTGGTCACAGACTCGGCGGGCACCCGCCTGGTGTCACGGCTCCTGCGGCTCTATCCCGAGGCGGTCGTCGTCGGCCCGGAGCCGCGCACCGGACCCGGCCTGCAGGTCGTCACCCTCGAGGACCTGGACCCGACCAGCACCCTGCTCGTCAACATGGAGCCGCTGGACTCCGTGGCGTGCTTCCAGGTGCTGCACCGGCACCTCGACGAGCCGCGCATCATGAACCTCGTCTGGACCAACCCCAGCTCCTTCCACCACCCGGTCAACTTCGCGGCGCTGGGGCTGTCCTTCGCGATGTTCCCGACCTACTGCAACAGCGAGCGCATCGCCGGTGAGGTGCGTGAGGTCGTCCAGCACTGGACCGCACCCCACCTCGCGTCCCAGGCCCGCATCGACTGGGCCAACCTCGGCGTCAACGTCGAGCGGGCGTCCACGCGCAGGCCCACGGACGTCCCGGTCGTCCTCTATCCCGCGATCACGCTCGAGCGCCGCAAGCGGCCGGGCCTCTTCATGGACGTGGTGCGGCGGGTGGCCCGCCAGGTGCCGCTCCGCGCCGAGGCCCGGCTCCAGGAGCAGCACCTCACGTCGACGGCGGCGATGGACATGACGCGGGACAAGTGGATGTGGGTCGGGCCCCTCACGACCCGCGACGGCTACTGGGACGCCCTGTCGCGGACGACCGCCTTCCTGGCCACCGCGGCCCAGGAGTCCTACGGGCTGGAGTATGTCGAGGCCATGCTCGAGGGCGTGATCGGCATCCTCCCCGACACCGGGTGGGCGCGGGCGCTCGTGCCCGAGCGCTACCCCTATCTCTACGACTCGCCCGCCGTCGCCGAGCAGCTGCTGCTCGAGGCCCTGCGCGACCCGGAGGCCTGCCGTCGCGAGCTGGACGCCTGCGTGGGTGGCAGCTTCACGGCGTGGATCGCGGCCCGCCACAACGACGACGACTTCGAGCACGCCTTCACCACGCGGGTGACCGAGTGGTTCGGGGCGGGTGCGGCGACGCACGAGCCGATCGTGCACCACCGCGAGCGCCTCACCTGACGGTCGGGCGCCAGGGGACCAAGCCCAGGCCGTATGACGGGACGAGCCCGTCATACGGGGATCGGTCTCGCGCTCGGTAGGATCACGGTCGTCAGTGACGACGCCCTGACGTCCCCCTCCCCAGCGAAGGTCACCCATGTCCCAGGCCTCCCTCGCGCCCGCCCCGCGCACCGTCCACCCCGTCGACCAGGTGCCCCCGGCGCCGAAGCTGGCGGTCCTCGGGCTGCAGCACGTCCTCGCGTTCTACGCCGGGGCGGTGATCGTGCCGCTGGTCATCGCGCAGGCGCTGAAGCTGAGCCCGCAGGACACGGTCCACCTCATCAACGCCGACCTGTTCACGTGCGGCATCGCCTCGATCATCCAGGCGGCCGGCTTCGGCAAGGTCGGGGTGCGGCTGCCGCTCGTGCAGGGGGTGACGTTCACCGCCGTCTCCCCGATCATCGCGATCGGCCTCGCGTCCGGTGGCGGCACGCAGGGGCTGGCCGAGGTCTACGGCGCGATCATCGTCGCTGGTCTCGTGACCTTCTTCGCGGCGCCGTACTTCTCCCGCCTGCTCCGCTTCTTCCCGCCCGTGGTGACCGGCTCCGTGCTGACGATCATGGGCACGACCCTGCTGGGCGTCGCGGCCGGCGACGTCGTGCGCAACGCGCAGGACCCGGCCAACCCGGCGGCGCCGCTGAACCACGCGGCCCTCACCGAGTCGCTGCTCTACGCCTTCGGCACGCTCGCGCTGATCATCGTCATCCAGCGGGTGTTCTCCGGCTTCCTGGCGACGGTGTCGGTGCTCATTGGTCTGGTGGCGGGCACCGCCGTGGCCTGGGCGCTCGGCGAGCCGATCTTCGCCGGCGTCGCGTCCGCGGCTCCGGTGGGCGTGACGACGCCGTTCTTCTTCGGGTGGCCGGCGTTCTCGCTGACGGCGTGCATCTCGATGATCGTCGTCATGGCCATCACCGCCGTCGAGACGACCGGCGACGTCTTCGCCACCGGCGAGGTCGTCGGCAAGCGGATCCGCCCGACCCACGTGGCCGCCGCCCTGCGCGCCGACGGTCTGTCGACCACGCTCGGCGGCGTCCTCAACTCCTTCCCCTACACCTGCTTCGCCCAGAACGTCGGCCTCGTGCGCCTCACCCGCGTCAAGAGCCGCTGGGTCGTCGTCATGGCCGGCGTCATCATGATCGTGCTGGGCCTGCTCCCCAAGGCGGCCGCCGTCGTGGCCGCCATCCCCGCCCCCGTGCTGGGCGGCGCCTCGATCGCGATGTTCGCCAACGTCGCGGTGGTCGGCATCCAGACGCTCGCCAAGGCCGACCTGCACGACAACCGCAACGCCGTCATCGTCTCGACCGCCCTCGGTCTGGCGATGCTCGTCACCCTGCAGCCGCACGTCGCGGAGGTCCTGCCCTCGTGGGCGCAGATCCTCTTCGCCTCCGGCGTGACCCTCGGTTCCATCACCGCGATCCTGCTCAACCTGCTCTTCTTCCACGTCGGCCAGCAGCGTGGCGCCGAGGTCGCCCGGTCCGGCGACCGCACCGTCACCATCGACGACGTGGACGCCATGGGCCGCGACGAGTTCGTGGCGACCTTCGGATCGCTCTACACCGGCGCGACGTGGCCGGTCGAGCGCGCTTGGGAGGCACGGCCGTTCGGCTCCACCACCGCACTGCGCGCGGCTCTGCAGGAGGCCGTGCTGTCCGGCACGCGCGAGGAGCAGGACGCCCTCGTCCGCAGCTATCGCGACGTGGGCGAGCTCGTCCTCGCGGCCGTCGACGCCGAGGACGCCGGCACGCCCCGCGGGCCCATCGCCTCCGACACCGAGGTCGCCCTCCTCGACACCAGCTCGCTGGCCCTCGACCGGATCGACGACGTGCAGCGTGACGAGATCCACCGCCTGTCGACGGCCTACCAGGACACCCACGGACGGCCGCTCGTCATGTGCGTCACCAACCTCGCCGACCTCGACCAGCTCGTCGAGCAGGGGTGGCGCCGCGTCGAGAGCTCGCCCGCGCGCGAGCACCGGGCCTCCCTCGGCCAGGTCTCGGCGATCGCGGACGCCCGCTTCGACGCCCTCGTCGCCGACGCCAGCCCGATCCGCAGCGCGTGGAGCCGCAAGTTCGAGCAGCTCACCTGACCCGCCGCGCCCACCGGCCAGCCCTCCGGACGACACAACCTGAGCTCCCGGCTCACAACGGGCCGCCCATACCCCCGGCCCAGCCGTCCGGACGACCCGAACTGAGCTCCCAACTCACTTCGGGCCGCCTACACCCCCGGTCCAGCCGTCCGGACGACCCAAGCTGAGCTCCCGGCTCACCTCGGGTCGCCATTGACACCCCTCGGCCGTATGACGCCGCCGCCGCCATCGCGACTACCGTCGATGGCGTCGGGGTACGACATACCGACGGCCCTCCCCCGGGCGCACCGGGAACCTCGAGGACCGACCGGACGTTCTCCGACCGCCCCCGCACCCTCCCCCAGTCCCCGGAAAGGCCCATGCACACTCGCCAGCCTGACGAGCCCTGCAGTCCCGGCACCGCCACGCGCGGTCTCACCCCTGAGGGGCAGGCGCGATGAGCCCGGTCCTCTCGCTCGTGATCGGCCTGGTGGTCGTGCTGCTGATCACGGCGGCCACGGGCTACTTCGTGGCGCAGGAGTTCGCCTTCATGGCGGTGGACCGGTCCCGGCTCGGGGCGCGGCACCGCGAGGGTGACGAGGTCGCCGGCAAGACCCTCGAGATCACCCGCCGCACGTCGTTCATGCTGTCCGGCGCGCAGCTGGGCATCACCGTCACCGGGCTGCTCGTCGGTTACGTCGCCGAGCCGCTGATCGGCTCCGCGATCGGCACCATGCTCGGCGACACCGGCGTCCCGGTGGCCGTGTCGGTCACCATCGGCGCGGTCTTCGCGCTCGTCTTCTCGACCGTGGTGCAGATGCTCTTCGGCGAGCTCTTCCCCAAGAACTACGCCATCGCCCGCCCCGACCAGGTCTCCACCTGGCTGACGCGGTCGACCTCGCTCTACCTCACCGTCCTCGGCCCCGTCATCTGGGTCTTCGACAAGTCCGCGGAGCTGCTCCTGCGGGCCCTGCACATCGAGCCGGTCCACGACGTGCAGCACGCCGCCACGGCCCGCGACCTGCAGCACGTCGTCGAGCTCTCGCGCGAGAGCGGCGACCTGCCGGACGAGCTGTCGATCATGGTCGACCGCATCCTCGACTTCCCCGGCGAGGACGTCGCGCACGCGATGATCCCGCGCGCCCAGGTCGACTCGCTGCGCACCGAGACCACGGTCGCCGAGGTGCGCGAGCTGATGCACACGGGTCACACCCGCTACCCGGTCATCGGGGACGAGGACGACGTGGTCGGCGTGGTGCACCTCGTCGACGTGCTGTCCCACCGGGGTGACGACGACGCGCCGTGCTCCGAGATCATGCGCGAGCCCCTCGTCGTGCCCGAGCTCATGAGCCTGCCCGACGCGCTGCGCGAGCTCGACGACCGCCGCGAGCAGCTCGCCTGCGTCGTCGACGAGTACGGCGGCTTCACCGGGATCCTGACGATGGAGGACCTCGCCGAGGAGATCGTCGGCGAGATCACGGACGAGCACGACCCGGAGGAGCCGTCATACGTGCCGGTCCCGGACGACGGCATCTGGGTCATGGAGGGCGACGTCCACATCGACGAGGTGGAGCGTTCGCTCGGCGTCGACCTGCCCGAGGGTGACTTCGAGACCATCGGCGGCCTGGTCATCGACCACGTCGGCGGCCTGCCGGAGGACGGCACGCTGATCGAGGTGCCGCTCCGCCAGGAGCACCTGCACCTCGACGACGACCGGCGCAAGGTCCTCACGGTCGAGGTGCTGGAGGTCGAGCGCTACGTCCCGTCCCGGGTTCGCCTCACGCTGACCGAGACCGACGCCGTCGACGCCGACTCCCCCGACCGCAGCGACGGGGACGGCGACGGCCCTGAGTCCCCACCCGACCGTGAGTCTCGCCACCACTCCCATCAGGACGCCCAGGGTGGCGCCACCAACGTGACCGAGGAGGGCACCCGATGAGCTGGCTCGTCACCACCCTCGCGACCGTCGCGATCATCGCGCTCAGCGCGTTCTTCGTCGCCGTCGAGTTCTCGCTGATCAACGCCAAGCGCCACCGGCTCGAGGACGCCGCGGCCACCTCCGCGTCGGCACGGGCCGCCCTGCGCAGCTCCTCCGAGCTCACCCTGCTGCTCGCCGGGTCGCAGCTCGGCATCACCGTCTGCACGCTGGCCCTCGGTGCCATCACCAAGCCGGCTGTCCACCACGCACTGATGGGGCCGCTGGAGGCCATTGGCCTGCCGACCGGTGCCGCGGACGTCGTGGCCTTCGTGGTCGCCTTGATCATCGTGACCTTCATCCACCTCGTGGTCGGTGAGATGGCCCCCAAGTCCTGGGCCATCGCCCACCCGGAAAGGTCCGCGATCCTGCTGGCCGTCCCCATGCGGGGCTTCCTGTGGCTGACCCGTCCCGCCCTCAAGGCCCTCAACCACGCCGCCAACGCCCTCGTGCGCCGCACCGGAGTCGAGCCCGTGGACGAGGTCGACGAGGTGCAGGACGAGCACGGGCTGCGCGAGCTCGTCGAGCACTCCGCGGACGCGGGCACCCTCGAGGCGTCCTACAGCGCCTCGATCACCAACGCCCTCGACATGCGCGACATCACCATGGACGAGCTGATCCGGCACCGCCGGCGCCCCACGGCCGTCGACATCGACGCCACGGTGGCGGACGTCCAGGCCGCGACCGTCGAGCACGGCCACATGCGGATCCTGCTGCTCGACGAGGGCCGGGTCGCGGGCACCGTGCACGTGCGCGACACCTTCGGGGAGCCGGCGGACCGTCCCGCGCGCGAGCTGGCCCGCGAGACCCTGGCCGTGGCGGCCGAGACCCCGCTGCACGAGGCGTTCACGTTCATGCGCGAGACGCAGACCCAGCTGGCCGTGGTGCATCGCGGCGGCGAGTTCGCCGGCGTCGTGACGATGAGCGACATCCTGCCGCGGTTCTTCCCCCGCGAGACCAGCGCGCGAGCCTGACCGCCGCACCTGACCGCGAGGGACAGTAGCTCCACGCACGACTCGGCCCCCGTCCCAGCTGGGACGGGGGCCGAGTCGCACCCGCCGGGGGCCGAGGCATCAGCCTGGGGAACGAACGCCGGTCGATGCCTTCGCCCCCGGCGGGTCTGCGCACGGGGGTCAGCGGCGGGCGCGGTCCGTCACGTCCAGGAAGGGATGCGGACGCGCCACCGCGGCCTGGCCCTGCCCCTGCGCCACCGCCGTCGCGCCATGTGTGGCCGCGCCCTGTGTGGTCGCGCCGGTCGCTCCCTCAGCCGCGACGCCACCGGTCGCAACGCCGCCGGTCGCAACGCCGCCGGTCGCAGCACCACCAGCCGACGTGCCGCGGGCCTGCATCACCTGCGTGAGCCGTGCGCTCACCTCGTCGTATGCCGCCGCGCGCTCTCCCGGCGTCGTGCTGTTGGCGCGCATGAACTCCAGGGTCGCCGTGACCTCCTCGAGCGTGCGGCGCTCGTCCTCGGTGAAGGTGCTCGCGACGAGCCGCTCGGCGTTGGCCTCGGCGGCCTCGAGGGCAACCTGGAAGTCGGCGACCGCCCGTGCGTAGTCGGTGTCGCGCACGTCGCGGGTGCCGGCCGGCGGGGTGGCGGCCCGCAGCTCGCGGCAGCGCAGCATGGCGTCGATCGCGCCGCGGGTCAGCGGGTCGGTGTGGTCGCTCATCACCGGGAAGTTGACCGCGGCCTCCAGGTCGCGCTCGTAGCGCAGCAGCCGTTGCGTCAGCTCCGTGTCCAGCGCGATCAGGCTGGCCCACTCCCGCGGGAAGTCCGCCGGGGTGCCGCGGCGCATGGCCCGTCGTCGAGCGACCAGGGGTATGCCGTCCGCCACCGCGTCGACGCCTGCTCGCACCTGGCGGGTCACCCTCCTGCTCGACAGCCACATGCCGGCGGCCACGGTGCCGAGGCCACCCATGGCGAGGACGTTGTAGACCCCGAGCGCCAGCGCTGCCGCAGGGTCCGCCACCTGCAGCTGGTCGGTCAGGACGAGCACGTCCGGCGACAGGACCAGCCCACCGCCGGCGGCGGTCAGGGCGACGCCGGGCGCCAGGCGGTGACCCGTGATCGCGTCCTTGCGGTGTCGCCAGCGGTCAGCGGCATACCGTCCGACCCCGACGGTGACGGCCACCAGGCCCGTGCTCACGAGAAGTCCGCTGAGGACCACCCTCATCACTCCCAACCGATGCGTGCGTGTCTCGATGACAACGCTGCCGGTGGGACGGACGTTCCGCCAGGGGGGATCCCCCTGATCCGCCCCTGCCTCACGATCGGCGAGCCCGACGTGGGCAGGTGGCAGGGGCGGCAGGGGGCGGTGATCAGCGGGCGAGCGTGCCGATCTGCTGGTCCATCGCGCTGCGGGTGAGGACGCCGATGTGCTGGGAGCGCAGCACGCCCTCCTTGTCGATGAAGAAGTGGGAGGGCAGGCCCATCACGCGGTACTTCGAGGCGAGGGCGGTGTCGGGGTCGGCGACCTGGGGAAAGGTCAGGCCCAGCTTGCCGGCGTAGGACACCACGTCGGCGGGGAGCTCCTGCATGTTGACGGAGACGATCTCCACCCCGGAGGCCTTGGCCGCCGTGTAGGCCGCCTGCATGTCGGGGGCCTCGGCGCGGCAGGCCGTGCACCAGGACGCCCCGAAGGTCAGCCACACCGGGCGGCCCTTGAGCTCGGACAGGGAGATCGGCTCCCCCTTGACGGTCCGCGCCGTGAAGTCCTGCGCGGGCTTGCCGACCTCGGGGGCGGGCCCGGAGGTGTCGCCCGTGACCTGGACGGCCTGGGCGCCGTTCAGGGGGGCGCTCTTGGCGGAGCCGGCCTTGCCGCCGAGCAGCCAGGCCCCTCCGGCGACGAGCAGCGCCGTCACGAGCAGGACGAGGAGCTGCTTGTTCCCGCTGGCCCGTATGCCGCCGCGCCAGTCCTCCTTCGGCCCGGCCTGGGTGGCGCCCGCCGTCGGCTGGTCGGCACCCGCCGCTCCCTGGTCGGCACCCGCGGCGTGGGTGCGGTCGGTCACGTCGCTCACATCGACCCCCCGTAGGAGTGCAGGCCACCGAAGAAGTAGTTGCCGAAGAAGGTGAACAGGATGGCCACGAAGCCGAGGATCAGCAGGTAGGCGGACCGGTCTCCGCGCCAGCCGCGGGCCACGCGGGCGTGCAGGTAGGCGCCGTAGATCAGCCAGGTGACCAGGGCGGCGGTCTCCTTGGGGTCCCAGCTCCAGTAGCGGCCCCACGCGATGTCGGCCCAGATGGCGCCGAGGATGATCATGACGGTGAGGAGCGGGTAGGCGATCATCACCGCGCGGTAGCCGAGCTCGTCCAGGAAGGACCGCTTGGGCATGCCCTTCCAGGTGAGGTGCGGGGCGACGAGGTAGCCGATGCCTGCGCCGCACGCCACCGCGGCGGCGCCGTAGCCGAGGACGGCGGTGAAGACGTGCGCGGTCAGCAGCAGGGAGTTCTGCAGGGCGGGGACCAGGGGGCCGGGCTTGGCGTCGACGGTGGTCGCGTAGGTCAGCATGGCCGCGGCGATCGGGAGCACGAAGACGGCGAGCGCCTTGACGTCATACCGCCACTCGAAGAAGACGTAGGCCGCGAGGACGCCCCAGGCGAAGGACACCGCGAACTCGTGCTGGTTGGAGAAGGGCCCGTGGCCGGTGGCCGCCGCGCTGGCGGCGAGCGCGACCGTGAGGCACAGGAGCGCGACCTGGGTGACCTTGGTGGCGTACCACGCCGGTCCGCGCACCCCGGTGCGGCCGAGGGCGGTCGGCGCGTGGCCGGTCAGGACAGCGGTGCCGCCGCCCGCGAGCGCGGCGCCGCCGACGGTGGCGCGAGCGGGGGCGATCGCCTCGCGCTCGGCGGGCTTGCGGGTCAGGTTGACGATCGTGGCGGCGACACCGAGCCACACGAGGATCGTCCCCGCGATCAGGGCGTACTGGGAGAGGGCGAACATCGTCAGGCTCCTACCGTGCTGGCAAGGTCGGCGCGGTCGTGGTCACGACCGGCGGTGGTGTGGTGGCCCGGGGTGGGCGTGGCGCCGAGGTCGGCGGACAGGTCGTCGACGAGGCGGGAGACCCAGCCCTCGTAGGCCGTGTCGTGGCGCTCGGACGAGGCGAGGCGGATGCGCGAGCCGTCGCCGGACGGCTGGACGCGGACCCAGATCCGGCGGTGCCGGAAGAACATCGTGATGGTCATGCCGGCGACGATCATCGTGGAGCCGACCCAGACCCACAGGGCGCCCGGGTCGTCGGAGACCATGAGCCCGGTGTACTGCTGCTCGCGCAGGAAGGTGTAGGTCAGGTCGCCGATCTGCGCGGTCTGGCCCTGGGTGATGACCTTCTGGCCGATGGTGCTGTCCTGGTCGGTGGGCTGCACCTTGATGGCAACGTCGCCGGGCTGGATCTGCGCGTCGGTCTGCCCGGAGGCCGCCGTGATGACGAAGGCGTCGACGCCCTGGTTCGGCAGCGGCAGCTTGCCGAAGGAGTTCTTCTGGTCCTCGGTCGTGTACTGCAGCGGCACGCCACCCTCGTGGAGCACCTTGCCGGTGGAGTCCTTGACCTGGATGCGGGCCGCGAAGCCGAAGCTGGCCTGGAAGAACTTGACCCCCTCGTAGCGCAGCGGCTCGTTGACCCGGGTGTCCTGCTCCTTGACCTGCACGCCGTCCTTGTAGAGGACGAGGTGGCTGACGTAGTCCTTGGGCCGGCCGTCCTCGTAGTAGGTGTCGGAGAAGGAGGTGGCGGTGATGGTCAGGCCGGTGCCGTGGCCGATGTCGACGCGGTCACCGATCGAGACCGGGACGTTGTCCTCGGAGAAGCCGGTGTTGGACGTGACCAGGACGCCGAGCAGGATGATGACGAACGCGACGTGGGCGAAGATCGTGCCGAACGGCGGCCACCGGAACTTGTCGGTGTAGAGGTTGAGGCCGGGTCCGCGGGGGTCGTCGATCACGCGATAGCCCTTGCGCCGCATGGTCGTGCGGAGGTGCTCGAGGCTCTGCTCGGCGGGCACCGGGGCGGTCACGTCGTGGTGGATGCTCGCGTGGGCGAAGAATCCCTCGGTGACGTGCAGCTGGGGGCGGGTGGCCCGCTTCCACAGCAGCGGGATGCGGTGCATGATGCAGCACAGGATCGAGATGCACAGCAGCACGTTGACGGCCTTGAACCACACCGAGCCGAAGACGTTGAACATGCCGAGCAGGTCCAGCACGCCGGTCCAGCCCTGGTAGCGAGGCCGCACCGAGTCCAGCCAGTCGGCGTAGGCGGTGGCGTCGGCCCGGTTGTTCTCCGTGGACTGCTGGATCAGCGTCCCCATGAGGGTGAGGAAGCCCATCGCGAGGATGAGGCCGATGCCGGTGCGCTTGGAGATGAAGACCCGATAGACCTTGTAGAGCGGCCGGGGCATGCGGATCGTGTCGGCGGACTCGATCGTGTCCTCGGTCAGGAGGTGGGTGTCGTTGCTCATGAGCTCTGCCTGTCTCACACGCCGACGGCCGGGATGAGGCCGGACAGCTTGCCGAAGATGTTGGTGACCATGGCGAACCCGATGAGGACGAGCATCGCGCCGGACAGGAGGGACATCGCCATCTCGTGCTTGCGCAGCCAGCCGAGACGGGCGGTGATCTCGGTGGCGCCCATCGCGACGAGCACGAAGGGGATGCCGAGACCGAGGGCGAAGGCGACCAGCAGGAGCGCGCCGCGCCCCACCGAGTCGCTCGCCGTGGCGAGCCCGAGGACGCCGCCGAGGACCGGTCCGATGCACGGGGTCCAGCCGGCGCCGAAGGCGAGGCCCATCAGCAGGGATCGCCGGTATGTCGGGGCCTGCTGCCCCGGGAGCTGCGGCCGGCCGCCGACGGGGGCGTGGACCTCGCGGTAGAGGACGGGGATCTCGATCAGCCGGGCGACGTGCAGGCCCATGACGATCAGGGCGACCCCGCCGATGATGCGCAGGGCGTCGCGGTGGTCGCCGACGGCATACCCGATCAGTCCGATGGAGCACCACAGGGCGATGAAGACGACCCCGAAGCCGAGCACGAAGGCCAGGGCCTGGGCGGCGGCGTTGCGCCGGGCCCGTCCCCCGCCGACCGGCGAGGTCCCCGCGACATAGCTCACGAAGACCGGCACGACCGGCAGGAAGCAGGGTGAGGCGAAGGCGACGATTCCCGCCAGCAGCGCGAGCGGGATGGTGATCCCGTCCATGTCACTTGCTGGTCGTCGGTGCGGGCGTGGCCCCGGAGCCGTGGGCGGCGCCGGTGGGGGCGGGCGTCATGATCGCGCCCATGTGGTTCTGGACCTTCTGGGCCAGCGGACCGTTGGGGTCGAGCTCGATGACCTTGTCCCACAGCGCCTTGGCGCCGGCGGAGTCGGGCGGGGTCTGGCTGAGCTTGAGGAAGCCCAGGTCGTAGTACGCCTCGGCCTTCTTGGGGTCGACCTTGATCGCGTTGTTCCACTGGGCCTCGGCGCCCTTGAGGTCGCGGGCGTTGAAGAGCGCGACCCCGGTCGACAGCATCAGGTTGGTGTCGTTGGGCTTGAGCGCCAGCATCTTCTGCCGCAGGGCCGCGGCCTTCTGGAAGTGGTTGGCCCCGAAGTAGAGGTCACCGAGCTCGGCCATGGCCTGCTCGTCCTTGGGGTTGGCCTTGATCTTGTCCTCGAGCGCCTTGGCCTTGGCGGTGTCCAGGGTCGTGGCGGTCGGCGACGGCTTGGCGGTGGCGCCCGCGGCCGCCTGGTCCGCCATCGCCACGGGCGGGTTGGCCTGCGTGGGGTTGCGGGACGGGCCCCAGACGTAGACGCCGACCACGATGGCGGCGATCAGTGCGATGGACCCGAGCACGGTGACCAGCTTGGGGATCTGCGGCCGGTCGCCCGTCCGCCGAGCCGCCGTCACGGGCGTCGCGCGGCGGCTCAGGACGTCGCCGGCCTTGCCGGTGAGCACGGCGTGGGCCGCGTCGGCGGCCGTCGCCTGCTGGGTGGCCCAGCCGGACAGCTCGGTCGGTGCCGAGGAGAGGTATGTCGCGACGTGCTCGTGGGCGGCCTCGACCGCCTCGGGCGTGGCGTCGGCGGGGAGGCCGAGCGACGCGAGCAGGGCCTGGCGCAGGTCGCCGCTCTCGTGCGTCGGGGCGGGGGTGCCGCCGCCTGCGGGTGGTGTCTGGGGCGCCTGGCGCTGCGTCATACGAGTGTCCTGTGCTCGGGCGGCCGGTGGGCCGCGGGGAGTCCGATGACCCCAGCCTCCGCCTCGACCACCCGGTCGGACCATCCGTCGTAGGGCACGTCTTGGATAGAACCAAGGTATTTAGAGGATATAGACGACGGCCGCGGGGATAGACCGGACCTGTGCCCCGGCCGTCGCGGGAGAGGGCGGGCCAGGACCCCCACGCACGGGCAGACCGCCTCGTCCCCACGAGGCGGTCTGGTCCGTGTGGGAGGGGCACCGAGTCGGGTGCGGTGCCCCTCCGATCCCGTCAGCGAGACGGGGTGGGCGTCGGCGTCGCCGTCGCTGCCGGCGTGGCCGGAGCCTTGGGGCCGGCGGCAGCGGCCTTGGCGTCGGCGGCCTTCTTCTCCTTCCACATCTGGAAGGCCTTGGCGGCGGTCGGGTCCGCCTTCTCCTTGCCCAGCAGGGCGAGCTGGCCCTTGCGGACCGCGTCGGTCGCCGTCTGCATGTAGCGGATGGACTCCTCGGGGGCGTGGAAGCCCGTCGAGTTCTCCGAGATCACGTAGTCGATGTAGAACGACGCCTTGCGGTGCCAGGTCTGCGCGGCCACGATCCGGTCCTCGGGAGCACCGGCCTTCTTGGCGTCCTCGAGGTCCTTGATCAGGGCGGTCAGGCCGTCGAAGGCCTGGCTGCGGCTGGTGGCCACGCGGGTCTGGATCGTCTCGACGCGGGACTTCAGCTCGTCCTCGGAGGCGTGGTGGCACACCTGGCAGGACTTGTTGACGTTCAGCATCGGGCTGCGGACCCAGTGGTCGGAGACCTTCTGCGCACCGACCGCGGTGTACGGCATGTGGCAGTCAGCGCAGGTCACGCCGGCCTTGGCGTGCACGCCCTGGTTCCACATCTCGAACTCAGGGTGCTGGGCCTTGAGCATCGGGGTGCCGGTCGTCTTGTGCTCCCAGTCGGTGAAGCCCACCTCCTGGTAGTACGCGAACTCGTTGTCCAGGTTGACGCCCTTGGCCCACGGGAAGGTCAGCGTCTTGTCCTTGCCCTTGAAGTAGTACTCCACGTGGCACTGGGCGCAGACGAAGGAGCGCATCTCCTGGGTGGTGGCCTGGGTGTTGACGTCGAAGTTCGGGACGCCCTGGCTGGCCTTGAGCGCCTTGATGCCCTCCTGGAAGGCAGGACGCGTGATCCGCAGCTGCATCGTCTTGGGGTCGTGGCAGTCGATGCAGGCCACCGGGTGGTCCACCAGCTTGGTGGCCTCCTGGTAGGTCATGTGGTTGATCTTGTCGAAGCCGGCCTTGGCGTCACCGTTGCCGAGGTCCTTGTAGACCTTGGCCATGGAGGCGTGGCAGTTGAGGCAGGTGCCCGGCTGCTTGAACTCGTTGACCCGCTTGGTGTCTCGCTGGTCGACGAGCATGTAGGCGTGGCCGCGCTTCTCGCGGTAGTCGGTCGCGAAGGCGTAGCCGGCCCACATCTGGACGAGCCGCGGGTCCTTCTCGAGCTTCTGCCCCGCCACGGTGGTGCGGGCGTCCGCGCCCTCGGGGACGTGGGGCACCGCCTCGGAGCCACCGAACTTCGTGCGCTGCTGGTCGGTGGTCCGCTTGTACATGTCGTACTGCAGCGGGAAGTTCTTGCCCCACACGGCCGGGTCGACGACGGTCTCGTCGAGCTGCACCACCGCGAAGTTGGTGTCCTGGGCCTCCTGCTTGTGCTGGAAGATGTTGACGAGGAGGGCGACGACGCCCACCGTCACCAACGCGGTGGCCAGGACGATCGCGGCCAGGAGTCCCTTGCGGCCTCCGCCACGACGCTTCCTCGCGCCCTTGGGATTGTCAGATGCTGTCGCGTTCATGTCCTCACCTCATGTGCCCGACGTCGGCGTGACACTGCACGCACGAGACCTTCTGGTTGGGGGGCCGGCTGTGCTGGATGCCCTCCACCAGCTGTTGGTGGCAGCGCAAGCAGTTCTCCTCGACGGTCGCCAGGCTCCGCTCCTTGATCTGGATGTTCTGCGGGAAGTTGCCGGTCGTGAAGGCGAGGGAGTGGTTCCACCCGTGCTCGGCCTTCGTCAGGTACTTCCCCACCAGGTCGTGGGGGGTGTGGCAGTCGTTGCAGGTCGCTACCTTGCCGTGGCTGGACTTGACCCAGGCGTTGTACTCCGTGTTCATCACGTGGCAGTTGACGCAGGCCTTCGGGTCGCTCGAGAGGTACGAAGCGCCATTGGCGTAGACCATCGTGAAGAGCACGACGCCGACCAGGGTGCCGATGCCCAGGGACAGGAAGACGGAGAAGAGTCCTCTGGGTGACAGAAGCCACCCGAGGCGCGACCCCTGGGGAGCGGCCACCTCGTCACCATCCTTTGCGTGCGCGTGCGGACCTGCCGCTGTCGGCACGTCCATCGCACTCATCCTGCTGCCGGTGGTGGGTCCCGGACCATCCGTCGATGGATAGAAGAGAGGTATATGCAGGATCCCCCAGGCTGTACCCAGGGGTCAGGGGTGGCAGGGGATCAGTCGGTGCGCGGCGGCTCGGCATAGCCCGAGCGCACCATGTAGGCCGCGGCCTGGATGCGGGTGTCGAGCCCGAGCTTGTGCAGCGCGTTGTGCACGTGGTTCTTGACGGTGCCCTCGGTGATGGACAGCGCGCGACCTATCTCGCGGTTGGACATGCCCCGCGCGACGAGCTTGAGGGTGTCCATCTCGCGCTGGGACAGCTGAGGCTCCGCGGCCTGCGCCGTGGCAGGCGAGGTATGCCGAGCGCCGCCCCCGCGCAGCTCGGCCAGGAGGCGGCCCACCAGCTGGGGAGACACCGGGGTCTCGTCGCGGGCCGCCGACCGGAGCATGGCGAACAGCTCCTCGGGGTGCAGGTCCTTGAGCAGGTAGCCGTGAACGCCCATGCGGATGGCCCCGAGCAGCCGCTCGTCGTCGTCGCAGACCGTCAGCATGATCACCTTGATGCCGGGGAGCTGCTCGAGGATCACCTTGGCGGCCTCGATGCCCGTCATGACCGGCATCTCCATGTCCATGACCACCAGGTCGGGCTGCAGCCGTCGCGCCTGCTCGACGCCCTCGAGGCCGTTGTCGGCCTGGCCGACGACCTCCAGGTCCGGCTGGGCGTCGACCAGCGTCGCGATCGCGCGGCGGAACAACGCGGTGTCGTCGACGAGCAGCACCCGGGTGGGGCGCGCGGTCGTGGGGTCGGCGGCGTTCGTCATACGGACATCCCGGAGGGGTGACGGGTGCCGCGCTGACCGCGGGGCACCGTGATGGTGATCTTGGTGCCGAGCCCGGGGCCGGACTCGACGAGCAGGCGGCCACCGACGAGCTCGGTGCGCTCCCGCATGGAGTGCAGGCCGAAGCCCTCGCGCTCGCCCGGCGCCACGTCGACCACGAAGCCCTGGCCGTCGTCCTCGACGACGAAGCTCGTCCAGTCCAGTGTCTCGTCGACGGTGATCCGGGCTCGCCGGGCCCCGGAGTGCTTGCGCGCGTTGGTCAGGGCCTCCTGGATGATCCGGATGACCTGGACCTCGCGGTGCGGGGTGAGGGAGGGCTCGCCGGGGATCTCGGCGACGACCGTGGTGTCGATGCCGGACTGCCGCGAGAACTTCTCGGCATAGCTGGCCAGGCCCTCGAGGAAGGTGTGGTCGGTGCGGTTGTGCTCGCGCAGCCCCAGGATCGCCTCCCGCACGTCGCGATAGGCGTCCTGGCAGTCGTGGGCGACGTCGGCCAGCTCGGTCTTGAGGTCGTCGTGGTCCTGGACCGCCGGGTGGTATGCCGCAGCCTGGAGCCGCAGCTGCGTGGCGCCCAGCACCTGGCCAGGGAGTCGTGCAGCTCGCGCGCGATCCGGTCGCGCTCGGTGACGGTCGACCGATAGCGGTCGTCCTCCACGAGCTGGTCGATGAGCCGGAACATCATGAGGCCGAACGCGATCGCGGCCAGCGCCGTGAGGACGCTGACGATGGTGTCGCCGTCCCGCGGCCAGTAGCGGTCGAAGAAGATCGGCCGCAGCAGCTGGACGATGACGATGAACAGCGCCGGCAGGCCCACACCCACGAGGCGCAGCTGCCGCAGCCACAGGTCGTTGTCGCCGTGTCGGCCCAGCTCTGGCACAACACCTCCCTGGGCCGTTCGGTCTAGCCTCCCCTTATCTTCCACGGGAATGACAGGGGAAATCCTAGATCCTGGGTGTATCGGTCGGCATGGTGGGGTCGCTCTCCGGGGTCTCTGGGCCGTCTGGGCCGTCAGGGCCGGCGCTGCCCTCGCGCTCGTCCCGCTCCGCCCACGCCAGCAGCGGTGCGATGTCGTGGGCGACGTCGTCGATGTGGGCGTGCAGGTCCCCGAGCCGGGCGAACCGCTCGGGCACGGTGGCGATGGTCAGGTCGGACGGCTCCACGTCCGCGACCTCGTCCCAGGTGATCGGGCACGAGACGGTGGCCGTGGGGGTGCCGCGCACGGAGTAGGCCGCGGCGATCGTGTGGTCCCGGGCGTTCTGGTTGTAGTCCACGAAGACCGCTGCGGGGTCGCGGTCCTTGCGCCACCAGGTGGTGGTGACCAGCTCTGGCGCGCGGCGCTCCACCTCGCGGGCGAAGGCCAGCGCCGCCCTCCGGACGTCGGCGTGCTCGTGGTCCGGGGCGATCCGGACGTAGACGTGCAGACCGTGGCCGCCCGAGGTCTTGGGGTAGCCGACGATGCCCAGCTCGTCGAGCAGCTCGTGCACCACCGCGGCCACCTGACGGACCTGGTCCAGCCCGGCCTCGGGCATCGGGTCGAGGTCGATGCGCCACTCGTCGGGCCGCTCCACGTCGGCGCGGCGGCTGTTCCACGGGTGCAGCTCGACGGTGCTCATCTGGACGGCCCACACGACGTGGGCGAGGTCGGTGACGCACAGCTCGCGCACCGTCCGCTTGAACCGCGGGAAGTAGACCGGGGCCGTCTCCACCCAGTCGGGCGCCCCCTTGGGGAGCTGCTTCTGGTGGACCTTGTCGCCCGCCAGGCCGTCGGGGTAGCGGTGCATCATGCAGGGGCGGTCGCGCAGGGCCCGCACGATCCCCTCGCCCACCGCGAGGTAGTAGTCGACGAGATCCCGCTTGGTCGCGCCGATCTCCGGGAAGTAGACGCGGTCGGGGTTGCTGACGCGGACGACCCGGCCGGCGACCTCGACCTCCTCGGCCGGACCCCGCGAGGGCGTCACGGTCGGTCCTCGCGCGGGGCGTCGCCGACGTGTCGCGAGCCTCGCCGGTCCCGGCGCTCGGGCAGTCCCGCGGCCCAGAGCGCGGCGGCGACCAGGGCGGGCTGCCCGAACAAGCGGGCCAGGCGCTTGCCGTCGGTGTCGAGGCCGAACGCGTCGACGCCCTCGACATACTGGCCGATGTTGCCGGGGAACACGGCGACGTAGAACGCCGCCAGGGCGATGCCCGTGAGCCGGCGCTGCCGCGGGAGGGCGAGCAGGGCTGCCCCGAGCCCGATCTCGACGACCCCCGACGCCAGGACGACCAGGTCCTCGTCCAACGGGAACCACCCCGGGACCTGGGCCTGGAAGTCCTGCCGCGCAAAGGTGAGGTGGGAGACGCCGGCGAACGCCATGAAGGCGCCCAGCGTCAGCCGGGTCACCTCCTGCGAGCGGGTGGGCGGGGTGCTGGTACGAAGGACGGACATGGGTGGCTCCTCGCGGTGGGGATCACGGGCAGGTCGCGCGGTGCGTGGCGCGTCGTGGCTCATGCTGGCACGCCGGCCCCGTCCGCAGCGGTTCGAGGGGTTTCGGGGTGAGGGGCACCCTCAGGTGATGGGTCCTGATGTCGGCGGACCACTCCTGGCCTGGGCCCTGCTGGTGGGCCTGCACCTGGCCTCTGGCTGTCGCCATACCGGCACGATCCTGCCGGTATGGCGACAGGGCCACCGTTACCCGGCCCCACCCACCCGCGACCGGCACGATCGTGCCGACGAGCCCCGACGGGGCGCCTGGCGCGATAACCTGAATCCGGACCGGCGCGATCGTGCCGGTGCGGGGCACAATCGCTGCACGGACGGCAGGAAGAGGCGAGCATGTCCTTGGGTCACGAGATTCGCGAGCGGCGTCGCTCGCTCGGCCTGCTGCAGATCGACGTGGCCGAGATGGCCAGCGTCTCCGAGAGGTTCGTCCGGGAGGCGGAGCACGACAAGCCCACGCTCCGGCTCGACAAGCTGGCCGCGGTTCTCGACGTCCTGGGCCTCGAGCTCCACGCCCGGCCCAGCGGCGACGCTTGAGTCTGCTCAAAGGACGGGCCGACCTGGGGGGCTGAGCACCGTTCAGGATGGGCGCTGGCCGGTCGCACGCAGATCGACCGGCCTTGGTCACATCAGCCTGGGGTGCGAAGGCCGGTCGATGTGACTACCTGGGGTAGGTCGTAGTCGACGACGACCGGGGCGTGGTCGCTGAGGCGCTCGGCCGCCGAGGCCTCGCGGTCCGTCCCGCCCGCGATCGCCGCCTTGGCGAGGCGCGGGGAGGCGAGGTGGTAGTCGATGCGCCAGCCGGTGTCCCGGTCGAAGGCCCCTCCCATCCAGCTCCACCACGAGTAGGGGCCGTCCACGTCCGGGTGCAGCCGGCGCACCACGTCGACCAGCGAGCGCGGCGACAGGATCGACCCGAACCACTCGCGCTCCTCCGGCAGGAATCCCTCAGAACGCTGACTGGTGCGCCAGTTCTTGACGTCCAGCCGGGTGTGGGCGACGTTGAAGTCCCCCATCACGAGGAACTCCCGGCCTTGCGCCGCGGCTGCCCGGCGGGTCGCCGTCAGGTGTCGCGCGAAGCCCCGCAGGAAGCGCATCTTGCGCTCGTACTTCGCTCCCCCGTCGGGCTTCTCGCGCATCCGGCCCGGCTGCTGCAGGTGCGCAGGTAGCCCCCCCTTGGGGAGGTAGAGGGACGCCACCGTGAGCGGCTGGTCCGCGAGATCGACCTCCACGTAACGCCCCTCGGCGGCGAACGCCTTGAGCTCCCGTGCCAGAGACCCGGTCTCGGCGTGCTCGCGCAGCTCGACGTGGCTGTCCCCGGGTGCGCGGACGAGCACGCCCGCACCCCAGCTCCGCACGGCGGCCGGCGCCTCGCGCGTCAGCACGGCCACGCCGTTGCGCCCGGCCGTCTGGCCGGCGTCATACGTCAGGTGGTAGTCCCGGAAGACGCCGTCCGGCAGGAGCGGGACGGGGCACCGGACCTCCTGGAGCGCCACGACGTCGCAGCCGCGCGCGGCGAGCCAGTCGTCGAAGCCACGACGCTGCGTGGCCCGGATCCCGTTGACGTTGAAGGAGGCGATGCGCAGCACCCGCCGATCCTAGTCAGCCGCCGGCGGTGGGTCCGCCGATGGACGGCACGGGCAGGGGCCGCTTCTTGTCGATCGTGGACCTGGTGTCGAAGAACTGGGTGATCGCGGAGCGCTTGCCGTCGAGGGCACGCTGCATCGACAGCCCGTCGACGTTGATTCGGGCCTGACGCAGGGTCGTCGGGCCGAGCTGCACCCAGCTCGGCGAGGTCCCGTCGACGCCGAAGAAGTAGTCGAACTTCTCGGTGCCGCGCAGGAAGGCGACCTTGGGGTTCGCGTCCGAGTAGGGCTTGGCGTCGGAGACGTCGGCGCCGAAGGGATAGATCATCAGGTCGGTGTCGCCGAGGATCGGGCGGACCTCACGGTCCCAGCGGCCCGCGTCGGCCTTGATCTGCCCGAGCCCGCTGCGGGTCATGTTGATGTGGCCCCAGGAGTGCGAGGCGAACTTCCAGCCGTTGGCCTTGATGGCGTCGGCGACGACCTTGGCCTTGGCCTGGGCGTCCTTGGTGGTGGGGTTCGCGCCGTACTTGCGCTCGGAGGTGCGGTAGCCGAGGACGCCGTTGTAGCCGGTCATCGCGATGGACCCCTTGTCGCCGTGGTAGGCGAAGTCCGGGTGCTCGCGCACGAAGTCGTCCAGGATCGGCACGCAGTCGTAGCTGCCCTCGACGGTCTTGCCGGACCGGTCGGTGTAGGTGTTGACGACGCGACCGTCGTCCTTCTTGACCAGGACGTTCGCGAAGCCCTTGCCCATCATGTACTCGTAGTAGCTGAGGTCGTCGAGGGACAGCACCACGGGCTTCTTGCCGGGCGGCAGCATGATCGGCTGGAAGCGCATGACCCCGTCGGGGCCCTTCTTGGCGATGCGCTGCGGGTGCACCAGCACGAAGCCCCGCTCGTGCATCTGCTTGATCTGGGCCTTGAACTCGTCGACCGTCGCCATGTACTGGCTGAACCCGACACCCTCCGAGCCACCGGTGAAGGTCTTGGCGGGGTCCACGGACAGCGAGTGGTAGAAGAGGTGCGGGATCTTGGTGTTGTCGGCCCACCTCACGGCCTTGGCCTTGGCGGCCTGCACCTGGGCGACCTGCGCCTTGGCCTCGTCGGACCCGTCGGCGAACAGCGTCTTGAGGGCGCCGTCGTAGTCGTACTGCGCAGCCTGGACCTTGGCCTTGGCGAGCGCGTCCTGGGTGGGGGTCGGCGTCGGGGTCGAGCCCGCACCCGAGGAACCTGCAGACCCGCCCGACGTCGCACCGTTCGCCCCGCCGGAGCGCGCGGCCTGGCCGCCGCCGTCGTTGCTCCCGGTCGTGCAGGCCGCGAGCAGGACGGCGCTGACGCCGAGCACGACGACCCCGAGCACGGATCCCCCGACCTGACGGCCGCGCCCTCGCTGCACCGTCGTTCCCTGGTCCCCCCGAGACATCCACTTCTCCCTTGCGAATCATTGGCAACTGCACTATTCGCGACGGTACCGCTTCGTAGCGTCACCATCACGTATCTAGGACGCCCCTGACCCCTCCAAGGTTGTGAGGGGTCAGGGGCGTTCTCTGGCGGAGGCGATCGTCTCCCCGCCCGCGGAGCCTCGGCCGGGGTCAGTGGGCGGTCCAGCCCCCGTCCATGGCGTATGACGACCCGCTCATCGAGGCAGCGGACGGACCCGTCAAGAAGGTGACGAGGTCCGCGACCTCCGCCGGCTCGACCAGGCGCTTGACGGCGACCGGCGTCAGCATGATCTGCTCGACGACCTGGTCCTCCGGGATGCCGTGGGTGCGGGCCTGGTCGGCGATCTGCTGCTCCACCAACGGGGTCCGCACGTAGGCCGGGTTGACGGTCACGCTCGTCACGCCGTGCGCGGCGCCCTCCAGGGCCACCGTCTTGCTGAGGCCCTCCATGCCGTGCTTGGCCGTGACGTACGCCGACTTGAAGGCGCTCGCCCGCAGCCCGTGGACGCTCGACACGTTGACGACCCGGCCCCAGCCGCGGGAGTACATGTGGGGCAGCGACTGACGGACGAGATAGAACGGCGCGTGCAGCATGAGCCGCATGATCAGCTCGAACCGCTCGAGCGGGAACTCCTCGATCGGCGAGACGTGCTGGATGCCGGCGTTGTTGACCAGGATGTCGACGTCGTGGGGCAGGGCGGCGAGGCCGTCGAGGTCGGACAGGTCGCAGGGCACGGCCTCGACCCCCTGGACCCGCGCGGCGAGCGCCGCCAGCCCGTCGGCGTCGCGATCCACGGCGAGGACGTGCGCCCCGCTCGCAGCGAGGCTCTCGCAGCAGGCGGCGCCGATGCCGCTGGCGGCCCCGGTGACGAGGGCGCGGCGGCCGGTGTGGTCGATGGTCGGGCTCATGAGGTTCTCCCTGGGCGGATCGGGCGGTGCGAGGTCAGGTCGGGCGGTGCGAGGTCAGGTCGGGTGGTGGGTGTGAGTCGGGCGGGAGGAGCGGCATACGGCCGGGTGCGGCGCGGTCAGACCAGGCCGGTGGCGTAGAAGACGCCGATGACGACGAAGACGGCGACGGTCTTGATGATGGTCATGACGAAGATGTCCTTGTAGGACTCGCGGTGGGTCAGGCCGGTGACGGCGAGCAGCGTGATGACGGCGCCGTTGTGCGGCAGCGTGTCCATGCCGCCGCTCGCCATCGAGGCCACGCGGTGCAGCACCTCCATGGGGATCCCGGAGGCCTGCGCGTTGGCGATGAACTGGTCGGCCATGGCGCCGAGCGCGATGCTCATGCCGCCCGAGGCGGACCCGGTGATGCCGGCGAGCGCGGTCACCGAGATCGCCTCGTTGACCAGGGGGTTCGGGATCGCCTTCAGGCCCTCGGCCACCGTGAGGAAGCCGGCGAGGGAGGCGATGACGGCACCGAAGCCGTACTCGGAGGCGGTGTTCATCGTCGCGAGCAGGGACCCGCTGATGGCGGGCTTGGCGCTCTCGGCGAAGGACGTGACCACGGGCCGCCACGCGAGGACGAAGACGCTGAGGATCCCGACGAGCAGGGCCCCCTCGACGGCCCAGATGGCGGTGCTGGCGGCGACGGGGACGCTGACGGGCTTGGCCGCCCCGACCACCGCCGGGTTGAACGAGACGGACTCGCCGTAGAACCCGGGGATGACCGTGGTGAGGACCTTGTTGACGACGCCGACCAGGACCAGCGGGACGATGGCCAGCAGAGCGTGCGGCAGCCGACCGCCCTCGTATGCCGTGGGCTCGTTGCTGTGCTCCTTGCCGTAGCCCTCGCCGCGTGCTGCGGCGCGCCGGCGCTGCCACTCGAGGTACGCCATGCCGATCGCCAGCACGAACGCGCCCCCGACGAGGCCGAGCACCGGGGCGGCATACGCGTCGGTCTCGAAGAAGGTGGTGGGGATGATGTTCTGGATCTGGGGCGTGCCCGGCAGGGCGTCCATGGTGAAGGTGAACGCGCCGAGCGCGATGGTGGCGGGGATGAGCCGCTTGGGGATGTCGCTCTGGCGGAACATCTCTGCGGCGAAGGGATAGACGGCGAAGACGACGACGAACAGCGAGACGCCGCCATAGGTCAGGATCGCCCCGACCAGGACGATCGAGAGCATGGCCCGCTTGGGCCCGACGATCCGCATGACCGACGTGACGATGGCCTGGGCGAATCCCGAGGTCTCCATGAGCTTGCCGAAGATCGCTCCGAGCAGGAAGACGGGGAAGTAGTTCTTGATGAAGCCGACCATCTTGTCCATGAAGAGGCCGGTGAAGACGGGCGCCACGAGCTGCGGGTCGGTCACCAGCACCGCCGCCATGGCCGCGATGGGGGCGAAGAGGATCACGCTGTGGCCGCGGTAGGCCATGTACATGAGGAAGGCCAGGGCGGCCAGGACGATGATGAGGCTCACGCGTGCTCCGTTGCATAGGGGCGGCGTCACTGCCGCCGAAGGGCTTGTGCCGCGCCCTAGTTGGTCGACGGTGACACACTGTGACCGGGTCCACGCCCGCAGCGGGAACAACGGGGCGTGACTTTTCGTTGACGCTTCAACGAGTACGGTTCGACCCGTGACCCATCTGACCCCGCAGACCCCAGGAGACAACGCATGAGCATCGCCGCAGCCCCCGCCCGCATCGCCACCGGCCTCTTCCTGATCAACTCCGGCCTCGGCAAGCGCAACCTGCCCGAGGAGGCCGCCCAGGGCCTGCGCGACATGGGCGCCGTGGGCGTCCCGCAGCTCAAGGACGTGCCGGCCAAGCAGTTCGGTCAGGCGCTGGCCTACGGCGAGATCGCGCTCGGCGCGGCCCTGCTGCTCCCCGTCGTCCCGGGCTGGCTCGCCGGTGCGGGCCTCGGTGCGTTCAGCGCCGGCCTGCTCAACATGTACCGCCAGACCCCCGGCATGACGATCGACGGCATCCGCCCCACCCAGGAGGGCACGGGCGTGGCCAAGGACGTCTTCATGCTCGGCATCGCCGGCTCCCTGGTCATCGACTCGATCGCCAACTGACCTGGTCCCTCGCGCCTCGCGCCCGTCGACCTGACGGCCCCCTCCACCCGGTGTGGAGGGGGCCGTCGTTCGTCCGCTGCGACAGAGTGGTCGCAGATCCGACGTCTGGGGCGCCCTGGTGTCGGGTCTGTGACCACTCTGTCGTCCGGCAGCATCGCTCCAGGGCCGTATGACGCCGCCGCCCCGCGTCTGACGGTGGCTAGGCTGACGCGCAAGGAGGGTCCATGACCGCTGCGAGCACGCCCACCCCCACGACCTCGAAGACACTGCCGGTGCCCCCGCTGCGCCAGACGCTCGACCGCTATCTCGAGACGGTGGCCGTGCTGCTGTCGCCGGAGGAGCTCGAGGTCACGCGTGGTGCGGTCGAGGCCTTCGCGGCCGGCGACGGGCCGGCCTGCCAGTCCGCCCTCGAGGCCTTCGCGGCCGAGGAGGACGCGCTCGGGCGGAGCTGGCTGTGGGAGGCCTGGCTCGAGGCCTACCACGTGACGCGGGTGGCGCTGCCGCTGTCGAGCAACGTGGGCTTCGAGCTGGCCATGCCGACGACCGGGAGCGGTCTGGACCGCGCGGCCGAGCTGGTGCACCGGATGGCCGCGGCCTACCTCGCGCACCTGCGCGGGGACGCGGGCGCCGACGTCAGCCCGCGCGGCGAGCCGTTGTGCCAGCAGCAGTGGGACCACGTCGAGGGCGGCCTCCGCGACCCGAGGCAGGGCCTGGACGTCTTCCTGCCCGGCCGCCAGGACGCCGCCGACCGCGAGGTCGTGGCCCTGTGGCGCGGGCGCGCGGTGGCGGTGGGCGTGAGCGACACCTCCGGAGAACCGTTGTCGGTCACGGCGATCCGCGCCGGGCTCGACGAGGTCGTGGCGCTGCCGGAGGCCGAGGGGCCAGGGTTCACCGCTGCGGGCTACCTCGCGGGTGACGACGCCGCCGCGATGCTGGCCGAGCTGCAGCAGGACGGCGACAACGCCCACACCTACTCGCGGCTGCGGGAGGCGTTGTTCCTCATCGCCCTCACCGACTCCTCCGCCGAGGCCTCCGAGATCACCGGGTCCACCGAGGTCACCGCGGTCACCAAGGCCTCCAAGGCCTCCAAGGTCACTGAAGCCACCGAAGCCGCAGCGCCGGAGGACGGAGCGGACACGGCGGACCACCTGCGGCAGGTGGCGTTCGCACCCGGTCTGGCCTGGCCGTTCAAGCCGGTCACGCTGCAGGTCGACCTGGCCGACGACTTCACGGGCCTGCACCTCGAGCACAGCACCCTCGACGGGTCCACCCTCGTGGCGATCCTCGGCCGGGCCCAGGACGTGACCCTCGACCAGGGCGGCCTGCACGACGAGCCCGCGTCGACGGAGCCCCTCGCCTGGGTCCTCTCGACCGACCAGCGCACGGCCCTGGAGCAGGGCGTCGGCGACTACGCCCGCGAGGCGGACCGGCAGCGTGTGCGGATCCTGCGCGTGCCGGCCGGCCCGCTGCCCACCCTGCCGGTCAAGGTCTCGATGGACGCCTGCCTGCAGGCCGTCATGCTCTACGCCCAGCTGCGGACCTACGGCCGGGTCCGCTCGACCTACGAGTCCGTGGACATGCGGGAGTACCAGGGCGGCCGCACCGAGTGCCTGCGCCCCAACACCAGGGCGGCCGTCGAGCTGGCGAGCGCCCTCGTCGACGGCACCGCCACCCCGGATCTCCTGCTGGCCCACCTGGACTCGCACCGCACGCAGGTCAAGCGGTGCAAGAGCGGTCAGGGGATCGACCGGCACCTCTTCGGCCTGCGGCTGATGGCGGATCGCCACGGGTATGCCGTGCCGCTGCACGACGACCCGGCATACGGCCGGCTCACCACCGACTTCCTGTCGACGACGTCGCTGGGCGACCCCTCGCGCATCGTGCGGGCGGCCTTCGCGGCGACGAGCGAGGGCGGCATCGGCATCTACTACGTGCCGCTGCCCGACCAAGGAGTCGTGGAGTTCACGCTGAGCTGGATCGACGGTGTCGCGGAGCACGTCGGCGAGCTGGAGCAGGCCCTGGCCGATGGGGTCGCAGCCCTGTGGAGCCTTCTCGAGGACACCGCCGGCTGACGGCCGGGGCGGTCGGCTCAGTCGAAGGCGTTGGCCAGCTGCGGGGTGTGGGCCAGCAGCTCGCGCGTGTAGTCCTCCTGCGGGTGGTCGAGCACCTGCGCCGTGAGGCCCTGCTCGACGACGCGGCCGTCGCTGAGCACGACGATGCGGTCGGCGATCGAGCGCACGAGGGCGAGGTCGTGCGTCACGAACAGCATGGAGATGCCGCGCTCGGCCTTGATCCGGTCGAGCAGCGCCGTGATCGAGCCCTGGATCGACACGTCCAGCGCCGAGGTGATCTCGTCGCACACCAGCACGTCCGGCTCGGCGGCGAGGGCTCGCGCGATCGCGACCCGCTGTCGCTCGCCGCCGGACAGCCGCCCCGCGCGCAGCCTCAGCAGGGAGGGATCGAGCTGGACCTGGTCGAGCAGCTCCGCCGAGCGCTCGCGGGCCGCCCGGCCACGAGCGATCCCGAAGAGCGCGAGCGGGCGGGTGAGGATCTGCTCGACCGTGCGGCGGGGGTTCAGCGACTGGTAGGGGTTCTGGAAGATGTACTGCACCCGCTTGCGCTGCTCCGGGGAGCGCCGCCGCGCCGACGCCACGAGCTGCTCGCCCTCGAGCTCGATCCGGCCGGTCCAGTCCTGGTGCAGGCCGGCGACGCACCGCGACGTGGTGGTCTTGCCGGAGCCGGACTCCCCGACCAGCGCGACGATCTCGCGGCGGGCCAGGTCGAAGCTGACGTCGTGGACGACCTGGGTGCGGCCATAGCTCACGTCCAGCCCCGCGACCTCGAGCACGATCTCGCGCTCCCGGTCGGGGACGGTGTCGCTGACCGCGCGGTCCTCGGGGTCCCACGGTGGCAGCTCGTCGACGCGGATGCAGCGCGCGACGTGGCTCTCGCCGCCCGTCCGCGAGACCTCGACGAGGGCGGGCTGGGTGGCCCGGCACGCCTCGACCGCGTGCTCGCACCGGTCGTTGAAGCGGCACCCGTCGGGCCGTCGCCCCGGTGCGGGAGCGAGGCCGGGGATGCCGCTGAGGGCATAGGGCTTGTGCAGGTGCGGTATGGCGCGCAGCAACGCCCGCGTGTAGGGGTGGGCCGGCTCGGCGAACACCGCACGCGTGGCGCCGACCTCGACGACCTGTCCGGCATACATCACCGCGACGCGGTCGGCGATGGTGGCGACCACCGACAGGTCGTGGGTGACGTAGAGCGCGGCGACGTCGAACCGGCGGCACAGCTCCCCGAGGGTGTCGAGGACCTTGCCCTGGGTCGTGACGTCGAGGCCCGTGGTGGGCTCGTCGAGGACGAGCACCGCCGGGCGCGGCAGGAAGACCATGGCCAGGGCCACCCGTTGCACCTGCCCGCCGGACAGCTGGTGGGGGTAGCGGCGCAGGAAGGCGTCGTCGGCGGGCAGCCCCACCTCGGGCAGGATCTCGCGGACGCGCTCGTCGCGCTCCTGCGGGGTCCCGATCGAGTGCAGGTCCAGCAGCTCGCGCAGCTGCTGCCCGATCCGGATGGCGGGGTTGAGCGCCGAGCTCGGGTCCTGGGGGACGTAGCCGACGTCGAGCCCGCGCACGGCCCGCACCTGCTGCCAGCTCATCGAGCGCAGGTCGTGCCCGGCGACGTCGATGCGGCCGCCGGTGATCTCGGCGCCGGTGCGGGCATAGCCCAGCAGCGCCGTGCCCGTGGTGGTCTTGCCCGAGCCGGACTCGCCGACCAGGCCGAGCACCTCGCCGGCGGACACGACGAGGTCGACGTCCTCGACCACGTCGAGCCCGCGTCCGGTGAGCCCGACGCGCAGGCCCTCGACCACGCAGACGGGGCCCTCGGGGGTGTCGGGGGTGGTGCTCGCCGCGTCTCTCGCGGGTCCGGTGCTGTCCATCACTCCCCCTTGGCGGCCCGGGCGCCCAGCGCGTCCGCGATGAGGTTGGTGCCGATGGTGAAGACCGCGATGATCAGCACCGGCGCGAGCACGCCCCAGGGCTGCACGAGCAGGCCGAGTCGGTTCTCGTTGGTCATCTGCCCCCAGTCGGCGGCGCCGGGGTCGGAGGCGAACCCGAGGAACCCGATGCCGGCGATGAGGCCGATGGAGTAGGTCAGGCGCAGCCCCGCCTCGGCGAGCAGCGGCACGGTGAGGTTGGGGCCGAGCTCGGTCGCCACGATCCGCCAGCGCTTCTCGCCGATGGCCTCCGCGGCCCCGACGAAGTCCTGGTGGACATAGGTCAGGGCGACGCCGCGCGCCACGCGCGCCACCCGGGGGAAGTGCGCGAGGCCGACGAACAGCACGATCACCCACCAGGCCGGCTGCTTGACGGCGGACAGCACGAGCAGCGCCACGAGGATCTGCGGGAACGCCAGGAGGACGTCGTTGGCCCGCATCAGCAGCTCGTCGGCCCAGCCACCCGCGTAGGCGGCGAGGACGCCATACACGACTCCCACCAGCACGCCCAGGACGGTCGCGAGGACCGAGGTGACCAGGATGGCGCGCCCGCCGTGCAGCACCCGGGACAGGACGTCCTGCCCGAGGTAGTCGGTGCCGAGGAAGGAGCCCTGGCGCGTGAACGGCCTTCCCACGATGTCGAACTCGCCGTGCGGGGCGATCCACGGGCCGCACACGCCGAGCAGCACGACGACCAGGGTCAGGATCGTCCCGATGACGACGCGGGGGTCGCGCGCCAGCCCGGCGAGACGCGACCGGGAGCGCGTGCCGGTGCCGGTCTGGCCGCCGGTGCTGGTGCTGCTGCTGCTGCTGCTGCTGCTCATGCGACCATCCCCGTCCGGGCGCGCGGCGTCAGCAGGATCGACAGGGCGTCCGCCACGAGGTTGAGCAGGACGTAGGCCGCGGCGATGAGCATCGCGAGCGCCTGCACCATCGGGTAGTCGGAGTTGCGGACCGAGTCGACGAGGGTCGCGCCGATGCCGGGGAAGTTGAAGAGGTACTCGACCAGGACGACGCCGCCGACCAGCCAGGCCAGCTGCAGCGCGGTGACCTGGACGGTGGGGACCAGGGTGTTGGGCAGGGCGTGGCGGCGCAGCACGCGGTCCTCGGGGATGCCCTTGAGCCGGGCGAGCTCGACGTAGTCCGAGTCGAGGGTCTCGACGAGGTTGGAGCGCAGGATGCGGATCAGGTAGGGGACGACGGCGACGACGAGGGTGGCCACGGGCAGGACCAGCGACGCGGGACGCTCCCAGACCATCGCCCCGGCGGGCAGGACCGTGACGGCGGGCAGGACGTGGAAGACGCTGGTGGACAGCAGCGCCACGAGCAGGATGCCCGTCACGAACTCCGGCACGCCCGCGAGCGCGAGGGTGATGACCTGCAGGACGTTGTCGACGGCGCGGCCGCGGTGCCGCGCGGCCAGGACCGCGAGACCGAGCGAGAGCGGCACCATCACGAGGGCGACCACGAGGACGAGGAAGGCGCTGTTGGCGACCTTGTCGGCGAGGAGCTGGCCGACCGGTTGCTGGCTGGCGATGCTGGTGCCGAGGTCGCCGCGGAGCAGCCCGCCGAGCCAGGTGAGGTAGCGCTCGGGCAGCGACTGGTCCAGGTGCAGCGTCTCGCGGATCTGGGCGACGCGCTCGGGGCTGACGGCATAGTCCTTGCCAAGGATCGCGCGGACCGGGTCGCCGAGGGCGGTGGTCGCGAGGAAGACGATGACCGAGACGACCCAGAGGCTGGCGAGGGCGAGCAGGACCCGGCGGACGAGCCAGCGGGTCCAGGCCCGGACCGGCGAGCGGCGGCTCGAGGCGGCGGCGCTCTCGCTCGACGCCGACGCGGACGGGGCGGTGTGCTCGGTGCGCGGGGTGTGCGGGGTGTGCGGGGTGGCTCCCATCAGCTCCCCTTCAGCGTGATCGTGTTGAACCGGAATGCCGAGACGGGTTGCTCGCGAGCCGGCTGCAGGCCGGTGACCTGGTGGCTGTAGCCGTCGACCTGGTTGGCGAACGCCCAGATGATCAGGCCGCCCTCCTCGTGCTCGATCCGCTGCGCGTCCTGCACGAGCGTGCGGCGCCGCGCGGGGTCGGTGGTGCGGCGGGCCGAGGTGATCAGCTCGGTGAACTGCGGGTGGTTGAAGTGGGTCTCGTTGTAGGCCGAGGTCTTGAGCGCGCACGCGATCGCCTGCGGGAGGTAGAGGCGGGTCGACCAGAAGTCCTGGGCGAACACCCAGGACAGGTAGCGCTCGCCATAGAAGGCGCCGGCGTCGGCCTTGGTGACGCGCACCTGGACGCCCGCCTTGGCGGCCTGCTGGACGAAGAGGTTGGCGGACTCGACGCCGCCGGTGCCGACGGCGGTGGAGGTGACCAGCTCGACCTGCAGGTCCTCCTGGCCGGCGGCCTTGAGCAGGTGCCTGGCCTGGGCGATGTCCTGGTGCCGCTGCGGCAGCGCGCCGCCGAGGTAGTCCGGGTCGAACGGGCCGTAGAGGTCGTTGCCGGGCCGCCCGAAGCCGCTCAGCGCCTGGTCGATCATCTGCTGGCGGTCCACGATGAGGCGCATCGCCTGACGGACCCGGTTGTCGGAGAACGGCTTGGCGTCGACCCGCATCGTGAACGGCACCCAGCCGCCCGTCTCGGAGACGAGGGTGTGGGCGCCCTGCCGCTCGATCGCCCCCGCGAGGTAGGCCGGGAGGTTGTCGATGGTGTGGACCTGGCCGGCGAGCAGCGCCGAGACCTTGGCGGCGTCGTCGGTGAAGTCGATGATCACGAGCGAGTCGACGCTGGCCTTGCGGTCCCAGTAGCCGTCGTGGCGAAGGAATCTCGAGCGCTGCCCCGGCACGAAGGACTCGTAGCGGAAGGGGCCCGTGCCGATCGGACGGGCCAGGTCGAAGTCCTGGGGGACGATGCCCATCGTGTAGGCCGCGAGCAGCTGGTCCATGATCCCGTAGGGCTGCTTGAGGACGAGCTGGTAGGTGCGCGGGTCGACCGCCCGGCTCGCCGCGAAGTCGATGAGCGGGGCGACGTCGCTGAGCAGGGCGGTGGGGTTCTTGGGGTCGCCCATCCGCTCGAGCGAGGCCTTGACGTCCGTGGCGGTGAGGGGCCGCCCGTCGTGGAAGGTCACCCCCTCGCGCAGGTGGAAGGTCCAGCGGGTGGCGTCGGTGTTGTGCTCCACGCTCTCGGCCAGGCACGGCTCGATGCGGTAGTCCGGGGTGAACCGCAGCAGCGGCTCGAACAGGCTGCGCACCCGCGCGATGTCCGGCATCGTCACCGGGAAGTGCGGGTCGACGGTGTCCTTGAGCCCACCGCCGGTGGCGCCGTGGATCAGCTCGGAGGTGACCGAGTCGGGGGCGGGCGAGCACGCGGCGAGGGCGGCTCCCGCGGTCAGTCCCGCGCCGAGCCGAAGCACCTCCCTGCGACTGATCGCCTTGCCTGCCATAGCCGTTCCCTCTCCTCTGAGGTCCTGCCACAGTACCGAGGGGGACGCGCGGGCGTTCGGCGGGCGCAACGCTTGGCGGATCGGGCGCGGGGCCGCGGGAGATGCCCGACGTGCTCTCCCTCAGCGGGTGGCGCCGACCCCGGTGCGCTTCTCGCGCTCGATGACCGTGGTGAGCGCCGGGGCACCGTCCTGGGGCGTGCCCTCGGTGCCGGGGTCGATCCCGCCGGCGGCGATCTGGTCGAGGACCTGCATGCCCTCCTCGGTCACGTGGCCGAAGACGGTGTAGTCCGGTCGCAGCCGCGAGCCCTCGTAGACGAGGAAGAACTGGCTGCCGTTGGTGTCCGGGCCGCCGTTGGCCATGGCGAGGGTGCCGCGGGGATAGAGCTTGCGGCTGCCGTCGGGGAAGCCCGGCCAGTTGGTCAGAGCCTGGGCCGTGGTCAGCTCGTCCTTGAACGAGTAGCCGGGGTCGCCCCAGCCCGTCCCGAGCGGGTCACCGCACTGCAGGACCGACAGCGCCGCCGGGGGCGTGTGGTAGGCCGTGAGCCGGTGGCAGGTCGTGCCGTCGTAGAACTTCTGGCGGGTGAGGAACAGGAAGCTCTGCACGGTGCAGGGGGCTCCGGCCTTGTCGAGGACCAGGGGTATGTCGCCCCGGTTGGTCTGCAGGACGACGGCGGCCTTGCCGTGGGTCTGGGCCTTCTTGGGGTCGGGCGGCAGCCCCACCCACGTGGAGTAGGTGCGGTCCTCGAGCGGGGTGAAGCCGCACGCGCCGGTCGTGGGGCCTCCGGGCGGTGCGGGCCTGGCGGCTGCCGAGGCGGTCGCCGACGAGCCGGGGGCCGGCACGGCCGTGGCGCTCGGTGCCGCGGCGAGGGCGGTGGTCGCGGCCAGCGCCACGACGGCCGCTGCGGCACGCGTCGCTCGCGCGGGTCCGGTGGATCGCGTGGACCGGGCAGACCGGGTGGCGCTGTCAGGATGGATGAACCAGGCAGAACGGATGGACGTCATCGTCGGATCCCTTCGGGGGGTGGGGGTCACGGCTGGTCGAGCCGTGGCTCGTCAATCTAGACGCCGACCGCCCGCTCGGCAGGAGATGGGTGGGCCCTGGCAGATCGGTGGGCCCTGGCAGATCGGTGCAGGTCCGGTGTCAGATCTGACGTACGACCTGCACCGGTCCTGGCGGGCCCACGCGGGCGCCTCGCGCAGCAGGTCCGCCGTGCTCGGCAGGACATCTGTCCTGCCAGGCGTGCCCCCGCCGTCCCTGCCCCCGCCCGACCCCGGCTCCTAGCGTCGATGACATGGCCTCCGACGGCCACCACCCACGACCCGCAGGAGCACCCCATGACACGCACCGCTTCGCTCGCCACCCATCCCCTCCCGACGCACCGCACGACCCGCGCGCCGTGGACGGCCGACCTCGCGGGGACGGGGGCCGCTGTCGTCTGCGCCCTCGTGACCTGGGCCTGCGCGGTTCCCCTGGTCGGCGTCGACCTGACCGTCCTGGCCGGCGGGCAGACCCGACAGGTCGGCCCGCTCGACGTCGTGGTGGCCGCCGCCGTCAGCGCGGCTGCCGGGTTCCTCACGCTGCGGCTGCTCGAGCGCCTCACCCGCACCCGCCGGGCCCTGCGGATCTGGCTGGTGACCGCCACCGTCGTGGCGCTGGTCTCGCTGCTGGGGACGACGGCCGGGGTCAGCTGGGGGGCGACCATGACGCTGGTCTCGCTGCACTCGGTGGTGGCGGCGGTCGTCATCGCGGCCGGCTGGCGCTCCCGGACGTGCTGAGCACCGGCGTACGGTGAGTCTCATGCGGGTGCGCAGCACCGTCACCCAGCGGCACGCCGCCGTCCTGGTGTGGGTCCCCGTGCTCCTGGCGCAGCTCGTCGTGTCGCGACCGGCGGGGTCGGCGGCCTACCTCAGCCTCGCGCTGGGCCTCGTCGCGGCGGTCACCTGCGTCACGGCGGTGCTGCTCAGCTGGCCGACCCCCACGTGGCGCTCGACGCTCGCCCTCCTCGCGCTGGCCGTCGTCGTCCTCGGATCGACGCTGGCCTGGCCGGGGTGGGAGCCCGCGTGGCTGCTGGTGGCCATGACCGCCGGAGTAGCGCTGCGGGGTCGTCACGGGCTTGTCGCCATACCGGCCTGCGCGGTCGCCGCCGGGGTGACCATGTCCCAGGTCTCGGGGGTCGACGACGCGACGGTGCCGCAGGCGTTCGTCGTCGCCCTGGCCGGCACCACCGCCGCCGCGCTGAGCCGGCTCGTGGCCACGGCCGAGGCGCTGCGGCGCACCCGCGAGCAGCTGGCCGTCAGCGCGGTCGGCGCCGAGCGGGAGCGCGTCGCGCGAGACCTGCACGACGTCCTCGGCCACACCCTGTCGCTCATGGTCGTCAAGGCCGCGGCGGTCCGTCGGCTCGCCCCGACCGACCCGGCAGCGGCCGCGAGCCACGCCGAGGGCATCGAGCGCATCGGGCGGACGGCGATGAGCCAGGTCCGCGACACCATCCACGACGCCCAGGCGCCCACCCTGGAGGAGCAGCTCGGCGCTGCCCGCGACGCCCTGTCCGCGGCCGACGTGGTGACCAGCATCCGCATCGAGTCCCCACCGGTCGGCGTGGCCGACGAGCTGCTGGCCTGGACGCTGCGCGAGGGGGTCACCAATGTCCTGCGCCACGCCTGCGCCGACCACTGCTGGTTGACCCTCGCGCACGCCGGGGGCGCCCACCGGCTGACCGTCTGCGACGACGGCGTCGGGTCGCGTGGCCGTCCCCTTGGGCAGGGCGGGCTGGAGGGCCTGCGCGTGCGCCTGGAGTCCGCCGGCGGAGGTATGACGACCCGCGGCACCCCCGAGGGGTTCACCCTCACCGCCTGGGTCCCCGACGAGCAGGGGGAGGCATGATCCGTCTCCTGCTGGCCGAGGACCAGGCGATGATGCGCAGCGCGCTGGCCCTGCTCCTGAACCTCGAGGACGACATGGAGGTGGTCGCCGAGGTGGGTGACGCCGAGTCGCTCCTCGCGGTGGCGTCCCGGTCACGCCCGGACGTCGCGCTGATCGACATCGAGCTCCCCGGGCGCAGCGGGCTCGACGTCGCAGCCGAGCTGGTGACGGTGCTGCCGGGGTGCGCGATCGTGATCGTCACGACCTTCGCCCGCCCCGGCTACGTGCAGCGCGCGATGGCGGTGGGGGCGCGGGGCTTCGTCGCCAAGGACGGGCCGGTCGAGGCGCTGGTCGACGCCATCCGCCAGGTCGTCGCCGGAGCCACGGTCATCGACCCGGAGCTCGCCCGGCACGCGCTGCGCAGCGGCGCCAGCCCCCTCACCGAGCGCGAACGGGCCGTGCTGGTGGAGGCGGAGCACGGTGGCTCGACCTCCGACATCGCCGGCCGGCTGCACCTGTCGCGGAGCACGGTGCGCAACTACCTGTCCAGCGCGATCGGCAAGACGGCGACGCGCACCAGGACCGAAGCCGCGCGCGTGGCCCGCCGCAACGGCTGGCTCTGACCGGCTCGGGCGGACACGTGGAGATGGGTGGGCCCTGGCAGTTCGGTGGGCCCTGGCAGATGGGTGAGCCCTGGCAGATCGGTGCAGGTCCGGTGTCAGATCTGACGTACGACCTGCACCGATCCGCGCGGGCCCACGCGCACCGGCGGTCAGAGGGCGGGCCTCAGAGCGGGCCACGCCCAGTCGCCGGGCGGGTCCTCGCCGACGCGGCCGTCGATCGCCTCGCGCAGCAGATCGGCGTGGCCGGTGTGGCGGCCGTACTCCTCGACCAGGTCGCACACGAATCGCCGGATGCTGGGCCGCAGCCCGTCGGGCTGCAGGTGCGCGGGCTCGTCGAGACGCCCCTGCGCCACGATCTCGGCGAGCCGCGTGCGCGAGCGGGCGACGGCCTCGTCATACAGGGCGTAGATCTCCTCGGCCGTCTTCCCCTCCCCCACGGTGAACTGCCACACGTCCACGTCCACGTCCTCGCCCTGGGGCACCCGCGTCCTGGTGACGGGCCGCTCGCCGGCGATGGCCCAGCACAGGACATCGTCCTCCACGAGGGCGAGGTGCTTGAGCAGCCCGCCCATCGTGAGGGTCGAGGACGGTATGCCGGACCGGAGCTGGGCCAGGTCGAGGCCGTCCGCCTTCCAGCGGAACGTCGCGCGCAGGCGGTCCAGCATGCCGACGAGGTGCTCGGCCTCGTCGCCGGCGATCGGGGGCTCCCAGGGCGGGAGGTCGGTGGTGGTCATGGCGTCTCCTTCGGTGGGTGGACTCGCGCGGCCTGCGCGGATGGTGCGGGTATGCCGTGGACGGGGGTGGCAGGGGTCGCGTGGGCAGGGGCGACGGTGCGGCTGAGGATCCAGGCGTGCTTGCCGACCTGGCGCACGCGCTGGAAGTCGTGGTCCTCGTAGAGCTCGGCCGTGGCGCTGAACAGGAACCGTCCCTGGGCCTGCCGCCCCACGGTGGTCTCGCTGATCGCCTCCACGAGGCCACCTCCTGCGGCGGCGATGAGCTCGAGCGCGCCGCTGAGGGCGAGCCGGGCGATCCCCTGCCCGCGGTGGCGGCGGTCGACGTAGATGCAGGTGATGCGCCAGTCCGGCTCGGGCGGCGGGTCCTGGTCGTAGGCCCGCTTGTGCTTGATGCCGGCGAGCTCGTCGGGGTCGCCGTACTGCGCCCAGCCCTGCGCGAGCCCGTCCTCGTCGATCACGAGCGCGGCGTGCGCGCCGTCCGTCATGACGCGCTCGCGCTTGGCGGCGCGGTGGTCGATGCGCTGCCCGCACTCGGGGTGGAAGCCGATGCACCAGCAGCCGCCATACACCCCGTTGTTGCGCTCGACGAGCTCGGCGAACGGCTCCCAGGTGTCCGGTCCGAGAGGGACCACGCGATAGCTCATGGCCCCGACGCTAGGGCCCGTTGCGGACGATCCGCGTCCTGACGCTCATCCTCACGATGATCGGGGCGGGGGGCCGCAAGGGCCGCCAGGCGCGGCCGGCGAACTAGGCTCGAGGAACGTCATGGCGGACGAGCATCCGGCTCGGCGCCCAGTCCACCGGGAGGCCCCCATGTCCGAGAGCTTTCAGCCAGGTCACGAGCACGTCGAGAGCCGCGACGCGATCGTCACGCTCAGCACCCCCATGCTCGAGCAGCTCGACGACCGGCAGCGCCGCATCCTGGTCAACGACCTGGTCGAGCTGTCCCAGTCCGGGCGGGACCACCACGCGGTGTCGGAGATGCTCGGCGAGCGCCTGACCAAGCTCGGCATCGAGCAGCCCAAGCACGTCGTCGACCGCCTCTCGGAGAACATCGCGAAGGCCAGCAACCTCACCATCTCCCTCGACGACGGCACCGTGCTGCACGGCGACCCGAGCTGGACCCCGGCGACGCACGACACCGACGTCCAGGGCACCGAGGACCCGGCGGACGGGGACCGCCCCACCTACAGCTGACGTCAGAGGTCGGGGAGCCGACGACCGACGTCCAGCGCCCCAGAGCGCCTGCCCCAGAGCGCCTGCCCCAGAGCACAAAGATCGTGAGGGTTTGGTCCAAGGAAATTGGACCAAACCCTCACGATCTTGGGTGAACGCAGGGCGCGATCAGGGGGTCGGCATACCGCCGTTGACGTTGAGCGTCTCGCCGATCACGTAGCTCGACTCGGGCGAGGCGAGGAAGACGTAGGCGGGGGCGAGCTCGGTCGGCTGGCCGGCGCGGCCGAGGGCGGTCGACTTGCCGAACTCCGGCAGGTCGTCGGGGAGCTGGCCGCCGGACGGCTGCAGCGGGGTCCAGATCGGGCCCGGGGCCACCGCGTTGACACGAATCCCCTTGGGCGCCAGCTGCTCCGCCAGGCCCTTCGTGAAGTTGTTGATCGCGGCCTTGGTCGACGCGTAGTCGATCAGCGTCGCCGACGGCGAGTAGGCCTGGATCGACGTGGTGTTGATGATCGTCGCGCCCGGCTCGAGGTGCGGCAGGGCGGCGCGCACGAGGCGGAACATCGCGAGGATGTTGATGTCGTAGGTCGCCTCGAGCTGCTCGTCGTCGATGTCGTCGAAGGACTCCGTGGCGACCTGCTTGCCGCCGTTGTTGACCAGGATGTCCAGACCACCCAGGGTCTTGACGGCCTCGTCGACCAGGGTCTTGGCAAAGGCCTTGTCGCGCAGGTCACCCGGGACGGTGCCGACGGTGCGGCCCTCGGCCTCGATGATCGCGGCGACCTTCTTGGCGTCCTTCTCCTCCTCGGGGAGGTAGGTGATGACGACGTCGGCGCCCTCGCGGGCGTAGGCGATCGCGGTGGCCGCGCCGATGCCGGAGTCGCCACCGGTGATGAGCGCCTTGCGACCCTCGAGCCGACCGGTGCCGCGGTAGGACTTCTCGCCCAGGTCCGCCTTGGGCGTCATCTCGGCGTCCAGACCGGTGCCGGGCAGCGCCTCGGCGGGCGGCGTGATCGAGGGGTACCGCTTCACGGGGTCCTGCAGCGTCAGCTGGTCCACGGTGGTGGTGTTGGTGTCGTCGGACATGTGACTCTCCTTCGATGGTGGGCTTGTTCGTGCACCTACCCGGCAGGGAGGGGGTCTCACACGAGCGCCTCGCCGTCATTTCCCTCCCCTCAGCTGTCGATCTCGTGGGGGCCCGCGCGTCACAGTGGTGAGGTCGCACCCGCGGCCCGCAACCCGGATGGGAGATGACCATGGCTGACTACACCGTGCTGATCGTGGGAGACGCCGACCGTTGGTGGACCTCGATGAGCCTGGCGGAGCGCAAGGACGGCTACGCGCAGTACGAGAGGTTCGGCGAGGCCCTCGCCGCGGGCGGCCACCGCGTCGTGGGTGGTGCGGAGCTGACCCGTTCGTCGCAGTCGAGGTCGATCCCTGCGGGCGGCGGGCCCGTGACCGAGGGGCCCTACGCCGAGACGGCCGAGCAGGTCGGGGGCTACTACCAGATCGAGACGGACGACCTGGACGGCCTGCTCGAGTGCTGCCAGATCATCGCCGAGACGGGCGACGGCGTCGAGGTCCGCCCCAACGTCGATCCCGCGGATCGCCCGTAGTGACGCGCTATCTCGTGCTTCTCGCCTACGACCCGCGCACCTGGGAGTCGGCGACGGCGGAGGAGCAGCAGGAGTATGTCGACGCGCACGCCGCCTTCGAGGCCGCCGTCGACGCGCGCGGCCGCCGCCTCGGCTCGGCGCCCCTCGCGGGGGCAGACACCGCAACGACGGTGCGCCACGAGGGCGGCGAGGTCGTGGTGACGGACGGTCCGTTCGCGGAGACGGCCGAGATGATCGCCGGCTACTACGACGTCGAGCTGCCCGACCTGGACGCAGCGGTGGCGGTGGCGCGGCTGCTGCCGGCGACCTACACCGTCGAGATCCGTCCGACGATCGAGCTCGGCTGAGGCGCCGTGACCGGCGAACCTGACGCGTCGCTCGCGCTGCTCGGGTCCGTCGTGCGCGAGGAGTGGGGACGCCTGACGTCCCTGCTCCTCGCGCGCTTCCGCCGGCTCGACCTGGTCGAGGACGCCCTGGCCGACGCCGTCGAGGCCGCCGCGCGACGGTGGCCCGTGGACGGAGTCCCGGACAGCCCGGTGGCCTGGCTCCACACCGCGGCCGCGCGGCGGGTGCTCGACCGGCTGCGCGCCGAGGCCATGCAGCACCGCCGTATGCCGTTGCTGGTCAGCGACATCCAGCGCACCGCAGGGAGCGGAGGCGCCATGGCCGACCCCGGGGGTCTGGTGGAGGACGACCTCCTGAGGCTCGTCCTCATGTGCACCCACCCCGCGCTGGCGCCGGAGGCCGCGAGCGCCCTCGCCCTGCGTCTGGTGGTGGGGGTCAGCACGCCCGACATCGCCCGGCTGTTCCTGGTGCCCGAGGCCACGATGGCGGCCCGGCTGACGCGGGCCAAGAAGAAGGTCGTGGCGGCCGGCATCCCCTTCGCCGTGCCGGGTGCCGCCGAGCTGCCGGGCCGGCTGTCGACGGTCGCGCAGACGGTCTACCTCGCGTTCACCGCCGGGTATGCCCCGGGCAGCGGGCCTGACCCGGTGCGCGCCGAGCTGGCCGGCGAGGCGATCCGCCTGGTCCGTGCGGTGCGGGCGCTGACGCCCGGGGACCCCACCCTCACGGCCTTGCTCGCCCTGGTGCTGCTGCAGCACTCGCGCCGGGACGCCCGCACGGACGACGCCGGGCGGCTAGGGCGTGTCTCTTA
>NZ_DKGR01000058.1:51761-73789 GCF_002453335.1 Arsenicicoccus sp. UBA6765 | reverse complement strand
CACACTCAGGTCGGAAGAGCCCTGTTACTGGTAGACCGACGTCCCACCAACTGTCGGGCCGTGATGACATGCTTGGACAGCTCGAGCGCCCGCTCGGCCGTTGAAGTCATACTTCAAGGAAATGTCGACCTTTGCTAAGATAGGACGCAGATGGAGCTAACTGCATACCAGGCGAAGTACTACGCCTACGAGCTTCAGCGTTCCTATGCGAACGACCACGTCGGCAAACTTGCGGGCCTCCTTTTTGACGCCCAGGTTGAGCCCAAGCCGCACCAGATTGATGCGGCCCTTTTCGCATTGCAGACGCCCTATTTGAACGGCGTGATTCTCGCTGACGAGGTAGGTCTAGGTAAGACCATCGAAGCGGGCATCGTTATCACCCAGTACTGGGCTGAACGTAAGCGCCGGATCCTGATCATCACGCCCTCGAGCCTGCGTCAGCAGTGGCAGCAGGAACTGCTCGAAAAGTTCCTCATTCCTAGCCAGCTCCTCGATCCCAAGCTCAAGGATGAGCAGCTTGCTCGCACCGCTCAGCAGGGCATCGAGGTGCTGATCTGTTCGTATGAGTTCGCCCTGCGACACGAGACTAGCCTGATGCGGCAGTGGGACCTGGTGATCTGTGATGAGGCGCACCGTCTCCGCAACTTTTACACCGGCCGCAACAAAGCCCCAGAGGCTATTAGTCGAATTGTTCGTGGTTCGAGCAAGACGATTCTGCTGACGGCGACACCGCTTCAGAACCGCCTCGAGGAGCTGTACGGGCTCGTCAGCGTGTTCGATCCTGACTACTTCTACTCACTCGACGCCTTCCGTGAGCGCTACATCAAGAACAAAGTCGCCGGGGACAACGACGACCTTGTCGAGCGTGTGGCAGCAATCAGCAAGCGCACCCTTCGACGGGACGCGGAGAAGTACATCCACTTCACCAAACGGATGCCGCTCACCGTTGAGTTCATGCCCAGCCCGGCGGAGGTCGAGCTCTACGACAAGGTGAACGACTACCTGCAACGCGACGAGGTCTACGCGTTCTCTAACTCGCAGCGCCACTTGATCGCACTGATCCTGCGCAAGCGCCTCGGCTCCAGCACGTATGCCGTCTCAAGCACGTTGGAGCGGATCGCCGATCGGCTCGCTGCTGAGGTCGGTGGAGGCATCCGCCGTGATAGCCGTGGGGGAGTGATCCTCGCCGACTTCGCCGAGGATGAGCTCACGGAAGAGGAGCTTGAGTCACTCGAGGAAGGCGCGTCGTCAAAGACTGAGTTCGGCCCAGGCGCCGGTCAGAAGCTCGACTCCGCGACCGTCGATGCGATGCGTGCTGAGGTTGATGAGCTTCGCAGCTACGCGGCGCTGGCTCGTTCCATCACGGTCAACCAGAAGGCGGTCAAGCTCAACGAAGCCCTGGATAAGGGCTTTGAACGCTTGAAGGAGATTGGCGCTCCGCAGAAGGCCATCATCTTCACCGACTCCACGAAGACCCAGGAGTACATCGCGCGCACGTTGACTGAGGCTGGCCGCGGTGAGGGGCTCGTGCTGTTCAACGGAACCAACAACTCCACGGCTGCCAACGAGATCTACCGCGATTGGCTCGAGGCCAACAAGGACGGCGACGTCATCACGGGTATCCCTGCCGCTGACCGGCGCAAAGCACTCGTGGACTACTTCCGCGATCAGGGCACGATCATGATTGCCACTGAGGCAGCCGCTGAAGGCATCAACCTGCAGTTCTGCTCGATGCTGGTCAACTACGACCTTCCGTGGAACCCGCAGCGCGTCGAGCAGCGCATCGGACGCGTCCACCGATTCGGCCAGAAGTTCGACGTCGTGGTCGCCAACTTCGCCAACAAGGGCAACGCCGCCGAGGCCCGAATTCTCGAGTTGCTCGCCAACAAGTTCCACCTCTTCAAGGGTGTCTTCGGTGCATCGGACGAAGTGCTCGGCTCCATCGAGGACGGCTTCGACTTCGAGAAGACCATCAACCGCATCCTCAGCGACTCTCGGAGCGACGCCGACATTGACAAGGCATTCAAGGAGCTCGAGAAGCAGTACGCCACCGAGATCAGCTCGGAGATGGCAGCGGCGAAGGCCAAGGTCTTCGACAACCTCGACCCGAACGTCCAAGACCGCCTCAAGTCCTACGACGCCCAGTCCGGCGAAGTGCTGAACAAGTTCGAGCGCCTACTGCTGGCCGTCGCCAAGCGCCAACTTGCGGACCACGCCGACTTCGAGGGCGACGGACGCCACTTCGTCCTCAACGAGTCGCCAGTCGCGGACGCGCCGACCGGTCGCTACTACTTCAAGTCCGAACCCCGCGACAACGCGCATCAGTACCGGTTTTCCGGGCCGCTGGCGGGACACGTTGTCGAGTCGGCCAAGACGGTCGACACCCCGGCCAAGGAACTGACGTTCAGCCTCAGCAAGTCCGAGCGCGCGAGCAGCGCTGCAAAGGAGCTAGCGGGCAAGTCCGGCGAGCTCACGGTCAAGCTCGTCACCTTCAGCATGAAGGCCAAGAACGACGACATTAGTGAGTCCTACATGCTCGCTGGTGGTCTCACTGATGATGGCACCTGGCTCGACCATGAGTATGCCGCTGACCTGCTCGATCTTGTCTGCACCGAGGAGGGGCCACAGCTCTCGATCGACGACTCCAGGTTCGAGCAGCATCTTGCGGAGCGTCGTGCGCACCTGGAGCGGGAGGTCCAAGGGCGCAACTCCCGCTACTACGACCAGCAAGAAGAACTTCTCTACCGGAATCAGCAAGACCGGCGGGCTGAGTCTGAGGGCAAGATCCGCGAGTACAAGGCCAAGGAGAAGGAGGCCCGCAAGAACGCGCGCAGCACCGACGAGCCGATGCAGCAGCTCAAGTTCAAAAAGGAAGCCCGCAAGTGGTCTGAGCGAGCTGAGGAAGAGGACGAGGAAGCTCGCGTCGCTCGCAAGAAGATGCGTGAAGAAGCCGACCACTACCTGGAGCTGATCGAGCAGGCGCTCAAGGGCACGCAGACCATCGAGCACCTGTTCAGCATCCGCTGGAAGGTGGTCACCTGATGGCGACCTCCACCCCCGCGACCACACCGACTATCAACCCAACTGGGATCACCCGAGGAACCAAGCAATGAGCAACGACGAACTACAGGACATCTACGAAACGCCGGGCGGCACGCCCGACTTCAAGACGGAGCTCGCCGCCCAGCTCTCGGCGCTGATCCCGGAGGCGATCGCGGACGGCAAGGTGGACGTCGAGAAGCTGAAGGAACTACTAGGCGACGACGCGGGCGACGACCGCGAACGCTTCGGACTGTTCTGGGCGGGCAAGAAGCGGGCGCTCCGAGCCGCGCAGGAGCCGACCACGGCGACCCTCAAGCCGGACTACGAGAACAGCAAGGATTGGGACACCACCAAGAACGTATTCATCGAGGGCGACAACCTCGAAGTGCTCAAGATCCTGCAGAAGCACTACCACGGCAAGATCAAGATGATCTACATCGATCCGCCGTACAACACGGGCAAGGACTTCGTGTACCCCGACAACTACAAGGAGGGACTGGAGACCTACCTCGAGTGGACCCGCCAGGTCAACGAAGAGGGCAAGAAGGTCTCGACCAACAGTGAGTCCGAGGGTCGCTATCACTCGAACTGGCTGAACATGATGTATCCGCGACTCAAGTTGGCTCGGAACCTCCTGACGCAGGACGGAGTGATGCTGATCTCCATTGACGATCACGAACAGGAGAACCTCAAGCGTGTCTGCGACGAGGTCTTTGGAGAGGCGAACGTTGAGGTTCTCGTCTGGAACAAGGAGGCCGAGGGTTCTTCTGGGACGCTCAAGGCCGTGCGCACCTTCCGTCGGGTCCACGAATATGTGATCGCGTGTCACCGGAACATTGCCGAAGCGCAGTGGACCAAGGTGCGAGAGGCGCTTGAAGGACGCGAGGACGAGCTCCAGACGGCCAACTTGGCGGTCAATGCAAGCAACGAACGTGTTGGACACGAGAATTACTTCCCGATCACCAACCCGAGTGGAGACGTGTTCACGCGCCAGTGGAAGTGGGGTAAGGCGGAGATCGAGCGGTTGATTGCCGAGGATCTCCTTTACTGGGGGTCTGACGGTCGAAAGCAGCCCCGACTGATTATTCCGACCGACGGGCGTCGGACGACATTCCTCCGGTCCATCCTCAATTACGGAGGAACTACCGCCGGGCGCAAGGACTTTGAGGCTGTGATGGGGGCCGAGGTCGAGTTCTCGTACCCGAAGCCGCTACTGCTGCTCAAGAAGCTGATCCTTTCGGTGACCTCGGACGAGGACATGGTCCTCGACTTCTTCTCCGGGTCTGGGTCGACTGCCTGTGCAGTTCTCGAAGCCAATGCTCAAGACGAGGGCTCTCGACGGCACATTCAGGTGCAGCTGCCAGAACCCGTCGAGGAGGATTCGGTGGCTGCGTCCAAGGGCTTCCGGACAATCGCCGATATCGCTCGTGCTCGTATCTCGCGCGCTGGCGATCAAATCGCAAGTAGCACGACCGGCCAGTCGGTGGACTTGGGTTACAAGGCTTACAAATTGACCGACACGAATTTCTCGAAGTGGCGAGTCACCAGCGAGGTCGAGGCAACCGCACTCGAGCAGCACATCCTCGACCTTCGCGATAGTGCAGACGATGACGCGACGCCCGACTCCCTCCTGACCGAACTCTTGCTCAAGCAGGGCTACTCATTGACCGAGCAGATCAATGACACTGAAGTCGACGGACTGAAGCTCAAGTCGGTTGGTGAAGGTCTGGTTCTGGCCTACCTTGACGAGCACACCAAGCCGACGCTGGAGCAGCTTCGGAGGGTGCTCGCGAGCGAGGATCTGGCGAAGTTCATCATCCTGGAGGACACCTTCAAGGGCGATGATCAGCTCAAGACGAACCTGGTGCAGGAAGCCAAGACGCGCGGCGTGGAACTGTGGACGGCGTAGGCGATGGAGTTCAAGTTTGACCCCAAGCAGCCCTATCAGCAGGAAGCCATCGCCTCGGTCGTTGACCTCTTCGAGGGTCAGCCAGCTGACGCCGATGCGCTAGAGACCAAACTCGAGGGTTCATTGCCGACGCCAGGTGGCCAGCAGGCGCTCGATATCGCTGGTGAGGTTGGTGCAGTCGGTAACAACCTGCTGCTCGACGAAGAAGCCTTGCTGCAGAACTTGCAGGCCGTACAGGATCGGAACGGTCTGGAGGTCGTGGCCGAGCTTGCCGGTGGTGCGCTCGATTTCGACATTGAGATGGAGACCGGAACCGGTAAGACCTACGTCTACCTGCGCACGATCTTCGAGCTCGCGCAGAAGTACAACTTCCGCAAGTTCGTCATCCTCGTGCCGAGCACGCCGATCAAGGAGGGCGTGACGACCAGCATCAAGCTGATGGCCAAGCACTTCCAGGATCTCTACGCCGAGCCATTCGACGCAACCGTCTACAGCGGTTCGACCGCCGAGGAGGTGCAATCTTTCGCCACGAGCACCAGCGTTCAGATCATGGTGATGAGCATCCACGCGTTGCGTGGTGACAAGAACTCCCGCGTCATCCACCAGACCCGCGACAAGCTCAATGGCCTGCGCCCAATCGACTACCTGAAGGTCACGCGCCCGGTCGTCATCATGGACGAGCCGCAGAACATGGAGTCGCTGCTCAGCCAGTCGGCGGTCGGGGAGCTCGACCCGCTTTGCACGCTGCGTTACTCGGCCACGCACCGCAAGACCCGCAACGTCGTCTATCGCCTCGACCCCGTTGACGCGCACGACCTGGGCCTTGTGAAGCAGATCGTCGTGGCCGAAGCCGTCCAGCAGGGTGCAGACGCTGCACCGTACGTGAAGCTGGAATCGGTGCGTAACGACAAGGGCTTCGTTGCGCGCATGGAACTCGCAGTGCGCAAGGAGTCGGATGGCTCCATCGAGCGCAAGACGGTCGCGGTCAAGAACGGCCAGGACCTGGCCGTCGTAACCAAGAACTCGGCCTACGAGGGCTGGCGTCTCAACGAGCTCAGCATCGAACCCGAATCCGTCGAGCTGTTCCCGCACGGTTGGCTCCAAGCGGGCGAGACGATCGGCGGATCGAACGATTCGATCTACCGCGAAATGATCCGCGAGACCATCCGCGAGCACCTCCGCAAGGAGACGATGCTGCGCCCGCACGGCATCAAGGTGCTGAGCCTGTTCTTCGTCGACAAGGTCGCCAGCTTCCTCGGCGAGGGCTACGACAACAACACCGCCGACGGCGACTTCGTGAAGTGGTTCGACGAGCTCTTCCGCGAAGAGCGGGACAAGAGCGCGCAGTGGCGCGAAATCCTGCCCGGTGACCCAGTCGATTACCGACGCGCCTACTTCTCGGTGCTTAAGGGCAAGAAGGGCCAGCACGACACCTTCAAGGACACCAGTGGTGCGACCGCAGCCGACGACGACGCCTACGAGCTCATCATGCGCAACAAGGCTCAACTCCTCGACGAGAACGAGCCCGTGCGATTCATCTTCAGCCACTCGGCGCTTCGAGAGGGTTGGGACAACCCGAACATCTTCCAGATCTGCGCCCTGCGTGAAATGGGTGAGGCAGCCGAGCGACGTCAGACGATCGGACGTGGTCTGCGCCTGCCGGTGAACCAGTCCGGCGAGCGCGTGCCCGATCGCGGAATCGCCCAGCTGGCGGTGGTCGCCAACGAGTCCTACCGCGAGTTCGCCGACAGTCTGCAGAAGGAATACCGCGACTCCGGCGTCAGCATCGGCCTCGTCCGCGTGGGCGAGTTCGCCAAGATCGTCATGGAGGACGAGAAGACGGGCGAGGAGAAGCGCCTTGGCTTCGCTGGCTCCAAGCTGATCTGGGACGAGCTGGTCGAGCGCCGGTTCATCGACAAGGACGGCAAGGTCACCGCGAAGTTCGCGCCCGACACGATCGACTTCTCATTCGGCCCGAAGCCCGACTTCTTCTGGCCGACCGAAGACATGGTGCAGGTCATGTTGAACTGCCGCGTCGAGCGGATCGTGAAGAGCGACCGCAAGCGCGTGCGCCGCAAACTGAACAAGGAGATCTACACCTCGCCGTGGTTCGAGGAGTTCTGGCGCACGATCTCCCGGCGCACCACCTACCGCGTCACCCTCAACCGGGACGAGGTCATCGCCAACGCGGTCAACAAGATCAAGGCCGAGCAGCCGATCCAGCCGCTCCGAGTCCAGGTCACCAAGGCAGGCGTAAAGCTCGTGCGAGGTGGCACCAAGACCGAGGAGAAGGCCAGTCGCTCCGCTGACCTGGCCGGTGCGTACCAGCTGCCCGACATCATCAGCGAGCTACAGGAAGCCACGTCGCTCACCCGCAAAACGCTCGTCGACGTGCTCACCAGGTCGGGCAAGCTGAACGAGTTCATCGGCAACCCGAACGACTTCATCGCGATGGTCAAGCGCAACCTGCTCAACGTCGTTGCAGCCTCGGTTCAGGACGGCGTCCAGTACGAGAAGATCAACGGCTACGTCTACGAGCTCCGCGAGCTGCAGGCTGACGGTGCCGAAGAACGCGACCTCTTCATGGACCGCGTCTACGAGGTGCAGGACAAGTCCAAGACGGACTTCGATTACATCCAGATCGACTCCGACGGCGCCAACGCTCCCGAGCGAGAGTTCGCCAAGAAGCTCGACTCCCGCGAAGACGTGAAGTTCTTCATGAAACTGCCCGACAAGTTCAAGATCGAAACGCCGGTCGGCCCGTACAACCCGGACTGGGCGATCATCAAACAGGACGAGGACGGAACGAATCGCATCTACATGATCCGCGAGACCAAGAGCACGCTCGACGAGTCCAAGCGCCGCCCGATCGAAAACGCCAAGATCAAGGCCGCGACGGAGCACTTCAAGCAATTGGGCATCGGATCGGCGGACGTTCCGGCGTACGCCGTTAGTGCCCCTGGCAGCTGGAACCTGTAAATGACGACCAGCGCGGACAACCCACTCGTTGATGGATCGCAGGACTCGCTTGGACGGCGGCAAGCTGCTGCCAAGTTTGCGGCGCACGTCCTCGAGATCGACGTCAGCGGTGGGGTTGTTGTCGGCGTTCTCGGGCCTTGGGGCTCGGGGAAGACAACGTTCGTCAATTTCGCCCGCGAGTCCCTGACTGCCAGGTCCGTGCCAATCGTTGACTTCAATCCGTGGATGTTCAGCGGTGCAGACCAACTTGTCGAGCGATTCTTCATCGAGGTCGGTGCTGAGCTCAAGCTCAAGCCTGGCATGGCTGAGATTGGCAAGGACTTCGAGGAGTACGGCGAACTCTTCAGCGGACTTGGTTGGCTGCCGGTCGTCGGGCCGTGGATTGAGCGCGCGCGGGGTGGAGCGAAGCTCATCGGCAAGCTGATGAGCTCGCGACGCGAGGGAGTCCGTGGACGCCGTGAGCGGTTGGAAGCCGCGCTCAACAAGCTCGAGACGCCGCTGGTCGTTGTGCTTGACGACATCGATCGGCTGACGACAGCCGAGATCCGCGATGTCTTCAAGCTTGTCCGCCTGACGGCGAGTTTCCCGAAGGTCGTCTACGTGCTCGCCTTTGATCGTGATCGGGTTGAGCAAGCACTGTCAGAGCAAGGGATCCCGGGACGCGACTACCTCGAGAAAATCCTCCAGCTGGCCATCGATCTCCCAGCGGTGCCGCCCAAGGTCTTGGACTCGCAGGTGTTCGCAGGCATCGATGCGGCACTAACCGGCGTGGAGAAGCCTGGACCGTTCGATGAGGGCCGCTGGGCCGATGTCTACTACGAGATTGTCCGACCACTGATCAGCAACATGCGCGACGTCAGGAGATACACGCTGGCGGTACGCGGCTCGGTGGTCGAACTCGAAGGTGAGGTTTCACTCGTTGACGTCGCGGCGCTCGAAGCGATCCGTGTCTTCCTGCCAGACATTCACCGGCGCCTTCCAGAGGTTGTCGCAGGCCTGACCACAGCGTCCCCGATCATGCACGGCGGTAGTGACCTGGCACATCTCAAGGCACAGGTCGAATTGCTGCTGACCGCCGCGGGCGGGCACTCCGCGGTCGTCCGCGCACTTGTGGAGCGTGTGTTTCCGGCGGGGGCGCGCCACCTCGGCGGCATGAATTACGGGTCGGACTGGGCCGGCGAATGGCTAACGGCTCGGCGAGTCGCGCACCCCGACGTCCTTTGGGTCTACCTGCAACGTGCTATCGGGCCGGAGATGCAAGCCCACATTGAAGCCGAACACGCCTACTCGCTGATGCGCGATGGCGACACACTCGCGGGCTTCCTGTCCGGGATCTCAGCGGACAGGATCCACGACGTCATCGCGTCACTGGAGAACCTGGAATCGCAGTTCGCCGAGGAGGATGTGGTCGGTGGAGTCACCGCATTGCTTAACGTCGCTCCGCAGTTGCCCGACGTTGAGCGCGACATGTTCGGACTCGACTCGCGGATGGTCGTCGGCCGTGTCGTTTACCGCCTGCTTCGCCAAGTGGAGGATCACGGGCGCCTCGAGGCGCTAGTCGACCAGATCATCCCGAAGCTGCTGTCGTTGTCGGCCGAGTTCGAACTGACCACCACCGTTGGCTACCGCGAGGGCGCCGGGCACAAGTTAACCTCCGAAACGCGCGCCACCGATCTGGAGAAGGCATGGCGCGAGCGCGTGCGCGCGGCATCAGAGCCCGAGCTGGCCGCTGAGCATGAGCTTCTGCGCCTGTACATCTTCGAGAAGCAGGGCCGAGGTGAGGGTGAGGCCGAGATGCCCGTCCCGCAGACGACCGAACTGACGGCTGCCCTTCTGAAAGCAGCAGTGTCCATCGTGCGCAGCAACTCGATGGGGAACCGCGCAGTTCGGCGGGAGAAGCACCTCGTCTGGGATTCGCTAATCGAGATCTTCGGCAACGAATCCGTACTGCACGCTCGATTGGACGAGGTCAAGCACGCAGGCGTCCCCGGCCTGGACGAGGAATTGGCCCTCGCGGACAAGTATCGAGAAGGCTGGCGCCTCAAAAGCTGGTGACACCTGGAGGAATAGCCGACTTAGTCCCGCGGTTGTCACTGCTGCGCCGCCTCACAGCATTGGAAGGAGCTCGGGTGATGAAACTGTCGTCATTTGGCGCCTTCCCCGACATGCCACACATCCCGGACCTGCCTCATCTGCGCCCGCAAAACGTGACCGCTGACCAGGTCCTCTCCGAGGTGGAGGGTCTTCTTCAATCGGCTCGCGATCGAGTTCACCAGCTGGAGTGCTGCTCGCGTCTTGGCGAGCAGCTGGGGCACATCCGCTCATTGGTCGTCGACATCAGGCGTTCCACGCTTGTGCTGCAGAAGTTGCGCGGTCTCGTTGAAGATTTTGACGGCTGGTACGGACCGGTGCAGGACAAGCTCGGAGCGGATCAGCTCATGCTCTATTTCCGTGAACTCCGCAACGAGGTGGAGAAGCAGGGCCTGCCCGGTGCGCTCGCCGAGCTGTACCGGGCAGACACGGGCGAGGCGCTCGCCGACGTCGCGTGCTTCGAGGATGCCCACGGCATGGCCGTAAGTGGCGTGATTCGTGAAAACGCATCGGTGGACAGCGGCGGGTTCACGGGGCCGCGCGGCCTGCGGAACTTCCGCCTCCCGGACCCACCGACAGAGCACGATGGGCAGCCATTGTTAGATCTGCGATTCGCAACCTTGGCGGGCCTCGCCCTCGACTTTCTCGACACCCACGCGGTGAAGCCAGCGCGAGCCCGGTTCGGCGCCTGAGCTCGTCGGTATCAGCGCGGCCGACCGTGAGTGTCCCGCAGCTGGACGCCTTCGACCCGCAGGTAATTCAGCACCGACTTCGGTGAGAACCGGGTGCGCTCGGCGACACCGACCAGGGAGAGTCCAGATGCGTACAGCTCGACAACCTGGGCGATCTCATCAGGGGTCGCGGGCTGGTTGCGCATCTGGACCCCATGAGCCTTCAGGCGAAGCGCCACCGTCTGCCGTGCGCAGCCGAAGTCCGCAGCGAGCTCGTTCACGTTGGCGCCCTCGAGGTAGCGCTCGGCCATCGCTGCGACCTGCTCAGGGGTCAGGCGATTTTGCCGTTGACGAAGCGGGCCTCTTCGTTCATAGTCAGGCGCAGGTTGAGCCGACGAGGAGGGCTCCCAGTCCCGTGCCAACAGAGGCGCCCATTTGTTTGTATCAACACTCGATAGGGCCACCCCGCGCACAAGGCTCGAACCCTCGCCAATGGAAATGTTGGCGGAGGTTCGGGCCTTGTTCACGTCTGCGGCCCAGGTCAGTGCGTTGGCGTCGACCTGCGGGTCGAGGAGCATCTCGAAGGGCCGGTTGGTGTCGTCGCAGCGGGTGTGGATGTCGGCGCAGTTGGCGAGGAGTCCGAGCGCGTCGTCGAGGTGGGCGCGAGCGTCGGCGTAGTCACCGAGGTGGGCGTCGATACGGGCCGCCGTCAGGCCCCGAGCAGCCGTGTGAGGACGCGCACCACACCGTCCTCGGTGTTGGCGGGAGCCAGATAGGCCGCCTGCTCGATCAGGTCGTCGTGGGCGTTGGCCATTGCGAAGGACCAGTCCGCGGTGCCGAGCATCTGCAGGTCGTTGAGGTAGTCGCCGAGCACGACCGTCTGCGCGGACGTCACGCCCAGCCGCGACTGCAGCGCCCGCACCCCGTGGCCCTTGTGGACCCCCGGGGCCATGATGTCGATCCAGTGCTGGCCGGACAGGACGACCTGGTGGGTGCGCGCGACCTCGCCGAAGATCGCGTCCACGTGACGCTCCGCGTCCTCGAAGTCGTAGACAGCGAGCTTGAGCACGTCGTCCTCGACGGCGTGCAGGTCCCCGACGACCTCCAGCCTGGCGTAGTACCTCTCGCACTCGGCCAGGAAGGCCGGGTCGTTGCGCTCGACGTAGGCGCTGCGCACGCCGCACACCACGAGGCCCAGGTCGTGGTCGCGGGCGGCCTCGCGGACCACGTCGACCACCTCGTGGGTGATCTCGGCCGAGACGGTGGTCGTCGAGACGACCTCGTCGTCGTGGACCACGAGGGTGCCGTTCTCGGCGACGTAGGACAGCCCCTGCGGCGCGCGCTCGAAGACGCGCTGCAGCGTGGCGAGCTGGCGACCGCTGGCCGGCACGAAGGTGATCCCGCGCTCACCCATCAGCGTCAGCAGCCCCCAGAAGCCCGCGGGCACCGCCCCGGACTCGTCCAGCAGCGTCCCGTCCATGTCGGCGACCACGAGTCTCACGTCGTGCGGGCCGGGGGCGATCGTGGTCCAGGGGCGGGCTGGCATGGGGCACCTCTCGGTCGGCGAAGGCGGGGATGCCCCGATCGTATGGCGCCCCGCCACCACGCCCCAGCCGATCACACGGTGACCCCGCGTCACGGGCGGTTCGGCATACGGCCTGCTCGTCCAGCCCCCGATGACCCTGCGGTAGCCTGGGCAGGTGGCCCACCAGCAGCTCCTTGTCGGGCCGCGCTGAGCGAGTCGGACATCAGCGCGGCTGCCCCTCTGCGTGAGGGGCGTTCGTGTGTCTGGAGGCATGCGAGTCCGCAGCAGCAGCGAGCCACACCGAGGACCCAGGGAGACAGACGATGACGGACACGGCCACCGAGACGCGCGACGAGCACCCCTACCGCTACACCGCCGCGCTGGCGGGGCAGATCGAGACCAGCTGGCAGGATCGCTGGGAGGAGCAGGGCACCTACCACGCGCCCAACCCCGCCGGTCCGTGGGCCGAGCCGGACAACCCGCTCACCCAGGCGCAGAAGCTGCTGGTCCTCGACATGTTCCCCTACCCGAGCGGCGCGGGCCTGCACGTCGGGCACCCGCTCGGCTACATCGCGACCGACGTCTACGCGCGCTACCACCGCATGACCGGCAAGAACGTCCTGCACTGCCTCGGCTACGACGCCTTCGGGCTGCCCGCCGAGCAGTACGCCGTCCAGACCGGCCAGCACCCGCGCACGACGACCGAGGACAACATCGTCATCATGGCGCGCCAGCTGCGTCGCCTCGGCCTCGGCCACGACGACCGGCGCGCGATCCGCACCATCGACCCGGACTACTACCGCTGGACCCAGTGGATATTCCTGCAGATCTTCAACAGCTGGTATGACGAGAGCGCCCCCCGCCCCGACGGGGGTCTGGGCCGCGCGCGGCCGATCACCGAGCTGGTCGTGCAGCTGGCCGACGGCTCCCGCGCGCTGACGGGGGAGTGGGCCGGCCGCAGCTGGCGCGACCTCAGCGCCACCGAGCAGGCCACCGTCATCGACGGCTACCGCCTGGCCTACGCCGACGAGGCTCCCGTCAACTGGGCGCCCGGCCTCGGCACCGTCCTCTCCAACGAGGAGGTCACCAACGACGGCCGCTCCGAGCGCGGCAACTTCCCCGTCTTCCGCAAGGCCCTGCGCCAGTGGAAGATGCGGATCACGGCCTACGCCGACCGCCTCGCCGACGACCTCGACCGCGTGGACTGGCCGGACAAGGTCAAGACCATGCAGCGCAACTGGATCGGCCGCTCGCACGGCGCCCGCGTGACCTTCACCGGGCCGGCCGGGGAGCCGATCGACGTGTTCACCACGCGTCCCGACACGCTCTTCGGGGCGACCTTCATGGTGCTCGCGCCGGAGCACCCGCTCGTCGACGAGCTGGTCACCGACGCCTGGCCGAGCGACATCCCGATGCACTGGACCGGTGGCGCCGACACCCCCAGCGAGGCGGTCGCGGCATACCAGCTCGCGGCCTCCCGCAAGAGCGACGTCGAGCGCCAGATGGAGGACAAGACCAAGACGGGCGTGTTCACCGGCGCCTACGCGACCAACCCGGTCGACGGCCGCGAGGTCCCGGTGTTCATCGCCGACTACGTCCTCATGGGCTACGGCACGGGGGCGATCATGGCCGTCCCGGCGCACGACGCCCGCGACTTCGAGTTCGCCACGGAGTTCACGATCCCGATCCTGGACGTCGTTGCGCCGCAAGGAGACTCGTCGTGGCCGGGCTCGGTCAACAGCGGCGAGGCGTATGTCGCACCCGGGGTCGCCGTCAACTCCCGCAACGACGAGGTGTCGCTGGACGGCATGGCGCTCGACGAGGCCAGGGCCACGATGATCGAGTGGCTGGAGCGCACCGGCCGGGGTCAGGGCACCGTGACCTACCGCCTGCGCGACTGGCTGTTCAGCCGGCAGCGCTACTGGGGCGAGCCGTTCCCGATCGTCTTCGACGAGGACGGGGTGGCGCACGCGCTGCCCGAGTCGATGCTGCCGCTGGAGCTGCCGGAGATCCCGGACTACGCGCCCAAGACCTTCGACCCCGACGACGACTCGTCCGAGCCGGAGCCGCCGCTGTCCCGCGCCGGGGACTGGGTCGAGGTCGAGCTGGACCTCGGGGACGGGCGCGGCGTGCGCCGCTACCGCCGCGAGACCAACACCATGCCCAACTGGGCCGGCTCGTGCTGGTACTTCCTGCGTTACCTCGACCCGGCCAACGCCACGGCGATGGTGGACCCCGAGGTCGAGCGCTACTGGATGGGGCCGCAGGCGACCGCGGTCGCGGGGGCGCCGGCGGGGGCCGCCGACCCTGGCGGCGTGGACCTCTACGTCGGTGGTGTCGAGCACGCGGTGCTGCACCTGCTCTACGCCCGCTTCTGGGTCAAGGTGCTGCACGACCTTGGCCACCTGACCTCCGAGGAGCCGTTCCGGCGCTACTTCTCCCAGGGATACATCCAGGCCGCCGCCTACCGCGACGACCGGGGTCAGCCAGTGCCCGCCGCCGAGGTGGCCGAGAGCGCCGACGGCGTCTTCACCTGGCAGGGCTCGGTCGTGCACCGTGAGTTCGGCAAGATCGGCAAGTCCCTCAAGAACGTCGTCTCCCCCGACGAGATGTATGACGAGTACGGCGCCGACACCTTCCGCGTCTACGAGATGGCCATGGGACCGCTCGAGCTCAGCAAGCCCTGGGAGACGCGCGCGGTCGTCGGGTCGCAGCGCTTCCTGCAGAGGGTGTGGCGCAACGTCGTCGACGAGCAGACGGGGGAGGTGCGGGTCGGTGACGGGCCGCTGGACGACGCGACCTCCCGGCTCCTGCATCGCACGATCGACCAGGTGGCGCGGGACTACGACGGGCTGCGCTTCAACACCGCCATCGCCAAGCTGATCGAGCTCAACAACGCGCTGACCAAGCTGGACGTCGTGCCGCGCGCCGCCGCCGAGGCGCTGGTCCTCATGGTGGCGCCGGTCGCGCCGCACATCGCCGAGGAGCTGTGGTCCCGCCTGGGTCACGAGTCCTCGGTGGTGCACGAGCCGTTCCCCGCCGCCGACCCCGCGCTCCTGGTCGACGACACCGTCACGTGCGTCGTGCAGGTCCTCGGCAAGGTGCGCGACCGCCTCGAGGTGGCCGCCGACATCAGCGACGCCGACCTGGAGGCCGCGGCCCTCGCCAGCGAGCGCATCCAGGGGCTGCTCGAGGGCAAGACGATCCGCAAGGTCATCGTGCGGGCCCCCAAGCTGGTCAACATCGTCGCCGGCTGATCGATGACGACCCTGTTCCCCTCCGTCGGGCTGGTCACCGACTCGACGGGCTACCTGCCCGCCGAGTCGGTGTCCTGCCACGGCATCGACGTCGTGCCGCTCGTGCTCGTCGCCGACGGGGAGCAGCGCATCGAGGGCGAGCTGCCGCAGGACCAGGTCCCCGGCATCCTGCGCCGCGCCAAGAAGCTCGGCACCTCGCGCCCCTCGCCCGCCGACTTCCTGCTGGCCTATCGCCGGGCCGCCGAGCGAGGCTGCGAGGAGGTCCTGTCCGTCCACCTGTCCTCGGAGCTGTCCGGCACGGTCGAGGCCGCGGTCCTCGCCGCGATCCGCTCGCCGATCCCGGTCGAGGTCGTGGACTCCCGCTCCATCGGTATGGCGATGGGCTTCGGCGTGCTCACCGCCGCCGCGATGGTCGAGGACGGGGCGACCGCCGCCGAGGCCGGGGCCGCCGCACGCCGCCGGGCCGAGGACGCGACCCTGACCTTCTGCGTCGAGTCGTTGGACTACCTGCGCAAGGGCGGCCGCATCGGGGGAGCCGCCGCGTTCTTCGGCACCGCCCTGTCGATCAAGCCCCTGCTCGGCATCGACGACGGCCACATCGAGCCGGTCGCCAAGGTCCGCACGTCGACGCGGGCGGTCAAGGAGATGGTCGACCGGTCCGTCGCCGCGGCCGAGGCGTGCGGTGAGGGGGGCTGCGACATCGCCGTCCACCAGCTCGACGCCGAGCTGCGCGCCGACGAGGTCGTCGAGGCGCTGCGCGTCCGCTGTCCCGAGGGAACCCCCATCGAGGTGTATCCCCTCGGTCCCGTGGCCGCCTGCCACGTCGGACCCGGCACGACCGCGGTCGTCGTCTCCCCGCGCCCCTAGGGTGTGCACACGGATGCACATCGGGAGGTGGGCATGGCGACGCGGCACGGGGTCACGGTGGGGTGGTTCATCCCGACCCCCATGGACCGTGACGTCCAGGTGGCCTCCCTCCGGTCTGCCGCATCAGCGCTCGAGGTGGTGCTGAGCGACCGCGGCGTGGACGTCGATGACCTGGTCGCCGAGCTCGCAGCGGCCCGCTCCGCTCGGTGAGCATTCCTGCCTGATCGTCCGGATCGGTTGGTCAGCCGAGCTCTCGCTCGCGATGCTCATCGACGACGTGGCGGAACCCGTCTGCTCACCGACTTGTCCACACCCTGACGCGACGCGGGGACGACTGTCCACAGGCGTGGCGCGTGCCCTGCCGGGCCCGGGCGCGCGGACCTAGCGTCGCGCTCATGGCACGTCGACCACCACCACCGGACCTGGAGCGGCTCGCGCGGATCACCGCGACCGAGACGCGCGAGGGCGACCCCGCGTGGCGGATGGAGCTGCCCCGATCGGGATCGGTCGAGTCGCTGGACGACCTGCCCGACAACGTCGTGGAGCGCGTCTATGGCCCGGACGCGCTGGAGCGTCGTGGGCGGCTGTCGCCGTCCCCGCCCGAGGGCTCCGGGCGACATCGTCCACCGGCGCCAGCGGTCGTGTCGCTGCCGACCCGGTTGGTCGGCGCCACCTGGCAGCCCCGCTGGACCGCGGTGCTCGCCCTGCTCCTGGTGCTGGTGCTCGCGGGCGTCGCCTTCGGCGTCCGCGTGGCCATGGCGCGCAACCAGGGGGAGCCTGAGCCGGTCCCCTCGGCGGCTGCCGACCGCGAGGCGGGCGACGGGGTCAAGCGTGGCGGATCGAGCGTGGCGGCCGCGTCTCCGGGTCGGGGCGGTGGGACCGGCCCCGCATCCGCGACGCCCTCCCCGGCGTCGACCGGGGTGATCGTGGACGTCGGCGGTCAGGTGCGGCGCCACGGCGTGGTCCGACTCGCTCCTGGGGCCCGGGTGGTGGACGCGCTCGCGGCCGCGGGTGGGGCCTTGCCCGGGGCCGACCTCGGGGGCCTCAACCAGGCTCGGGTCCTCGTCGACGGCGAGCAGGTCTACGTGCCGCGCCCCGGTGAGAAGGCGCCGGTCCAGTCCGGATCGCCAGGCGGGGTGTCGCCCCCGGGAGGTACGTCGCCCAGCGGTGGCGGTGCGGCGGGGACCGCGGCCCCGGGTGCCCCGGTCGACCTCAACACGGCGACCGTGGAGCAGCTGGACACCCTGCCCGGCGTCGGTCCGGCGATCGCGGGTCGCATCATGGAGTGGCGCACGCAGCACGGGCGGTTCAGCAGCATCGACGAGCTCGGAGAGGTCCAGGGGATCGGGCCCAAGCTGCTCGAGCGACTCCGGGCCCAGGTGCGCGTATGACGACCCCCGGCTCTCCCGATCCCCCCGAGGCGTCCGGCCCCGGCGGAGCGGGGGCGCACGATCGACGGGGCGCTCGCGGCTCCGGCGCGGAGGAGGTGTCCGGGACACGGGAGCTTCAGGCCGCCCGCCGCCGCGAGCGCCAGGACCAGGCCCGACGACTGCTCGGGCTCGGGCAGTCGTCGGGGAGCGCGAGACGACCGTCGCGGTGGCTCGACGACATCCGCCCGCAGACGCCCTCGGACGTGCGCCTCCTCCTGCCGGCCTGCGTCGCGTGGGCCCTGACCGCGACCCTGCTGGACCGCCCGACCTGGCTCCTGGGGCTGGTCGCCTCCACTGGCGTCGTGCTGACCGTGGCGTCGGCCCGGTGGTCGGTGCGTCGGGCACGTCCTGGTCGACGGTCCGGTCGGTCGTGGGTGCCCGTCGTCGGGATCACCGGGGTGGTGATCGCCCTGACGCTGACGGCGCTCGTGGGGCACCGGGGGCTGCGCGGTGCGGGCACGATGGACGAGCTGGCGGCGCAGCGCGCGAGCGTCCGCCTCACCGCAGAGGTGGTGTCCGACCCGCGGGTGGTGGGCGGTGGGGCCGAGCGAGCGCCCGCGACGATGGCGCGGTTGCGGGTGCTCACCGTGCAGGGCCGCGGCTCGGTCAGTCGGGTCTCCGCGCCGATCCTCGTCTTCGGAGACGAACGCTGGACCCAGGTGCGGTGGGGCCAGCGGCTCGAGCTGGCCGGCAGGCTCAAGCCCGGCGAGCCGGGCGGTGATGTCGTCGCCTCCGTCACGGTCCGGGGCCCGCCACGCATGGTCGGTCAGCCCGGCCCGGTGCTCGTCGGCGCCGAGCACGTGCGCGCCGCCCTCCGTGCTGCGGTCGACGGGGTGCCGGAGGACGCAGCAGGGCTGGTGCCAGGACTCGTCATCGGGGACACGAGCCTGACGCCGCCAGACCTAACGGCCGACATGACCGAGGTGCAGATGAGCCACCTCAGCGCGGTGTCCGGGTCCAACGTCAGCATCGTCCTGGCCGCCCTGATCGGTTTGTGCTCCCTGCTCGGTCTGCCGCGCCGCCTGCGCCCCGTGGTGGCGCTGATCGGCCTGGCCGGCTTCGTCGTGCTGGCCCGCCCCGAGCCCAGCGTCATCCGGGCCGCCGTGATGGGGGCCGTGGGCCTGCTCGGCGTCTCCACCTCGCGCCGCCGGTCGGCCCTGCCCGCGCTCGGCGCCGCGATCGTCGTGCTGCTCTGCTACGACCCGTGGCTGGCGCGCTCCTATGGGTTTGCGCTGTCCTCGCTCGCGACGCTCGGGCTGCTGGTGTTCGCGACGCCGTGGGGCGAGCGCATCGGCAGGGTGCTGCCGCACCGGATCCGTTCGTGGGGGCCGGCGCTCGCGATCCCGGTCGCCGCGCAGGTGGCCTGCGGACCCGTGACGATTATGCTCCAACCGTCGGTGAGCCTGGTCGGGGTCCCCGCCAACCTCGCGGCGACTCCCTTCGTGGGCCCGACCACCGTCCTCGGGATCGTCACCGCCGTGGTCGCCGTCGTGAGCGTGCCGGTGGCTCACGTGGTCGCGTGGGCGGCCGCCGTGCCGGCCTGGCTCATCGCCCGCGTGGCGCGTGTGGCGGCTGACGTGCCCTACGGCGCGATGCCCTGGCCTGACGGGGGACGCGGTGCCCTGCTGCTCGCCCTGCTCACCCTGGTCCTCGTCGTCAGCGGTCCGCGCCTGGCGTGGTGGACCCGGGCCCGGCCCCTCGCGGCGCTCGCGGTCGTGGTCCTCGGCCTATCCCTCGTCGTGCCCGTCGGCTCGGCCGCGTGGCCGGTGGCTGGTTGGCGCATCGTGGTCTGCGACGTCGGCCAGGGCGACGGGATCGCGCTGTCGTCCGGACCCGGGCGAGCGGTCGTCGTCGACGTCGGGCCGGCCGATCCCGGCATACGACCCTGTCTGTCCCGCCTGGGGATCGACCGGATCGACGCCGTCGTCCTGTCCCACTTCCACGACGACCACGTCGGGGGGCTCGAGGAGGTGCTGGACGGCTGGCCGGTGGGCGCCGTGCTGGTCACCGCCACGCGCGACCCCGCCGCGCAGGCCACCAGGGTCGACCGGCTCTCGGCCGACCATCACCTGCGGCCGCAGACCCTGGTGGCGGGGGACCGGCTGGCCTACGGCGACGTGAGCGCCGAGGTCGTCGCCCCGACGCGGGAGATCCGCGAGGGGTCGGTGCCCAACAACGCGAGCCTGGTGCTGCTCGCCGACGTGGGCGGCACCACCGCGCTGCTGACCGGGGATGCCGAGCCCGAGCTCGCGTCCGACGCGCGAACGACGCTGTCCCGCTTGGCCGTCCACCCGCAGGTCGACGTCCTCAAGGTCGCCCACCACGGGTCGGCCAAGCAGGATCCCTTGCTGCTCGCCGATCTCGACGCCCCGTTGGCGCTGATCAGCGTGGGGCTCGACAACGACTACGGCCAGCCGGCGGCCTCCGCGCTGACCACGCTGCAGCGCAACGGGTTTCACATCGAGCGCACGGACGAGTCCGGTGATCTCGCCGTGCTCGGGCACGGAGCCGAGCTGCGGGTCGCCCGTCGGGGCCGATGACGTGGGTCAGGACTGCTTGAACTCGCACGCGCTGGTCTTGAGGGCGTCGATGGTGGCCTGGACGGCGGGGACCTTCTGCAGGTCGGGGGTGGTGACGGCCACGATGTGGCGTCGCGACCACGGCGTGATGTCGCGGATCGCGGTGTGCGGGTTGACCGCTCGGCGCAGCATCAGGTCGGGGATGAGGGCGACGCCGAGGCCGGCGCCGACCAGGCCGAGCTGGGCGACATAGTCCTCGGTCTCGAAGGCCAGGTTGGGCACGAAGCCCGAGTCCGCCGCCAGCCCGACCATGTGGACGCGGCACCGGGGGCAGCCCGCGACCCAGGCCTCGGAGGCGAGGTCGGCCATGCTGACGGTCTCGTGCGCGGCCAGCGGGTGGTCGACCGGCAGGGCCAGGCGCACCTCGTCGACGAGCAGGGGGGTGGTGACGAGCAGGTCGAGGTCGGTCTCGTCGGTCGGCGTCGAGCCGCTCTCGTAGGAGAAGCCGACGACCAGGTCGCACTCGCCCTCGCGCAGGGCGGCGATGGCCTCGGGGGGCTCGTTCTCGCTGAAGGTCACCGTCAGGTCGGGGTGCTGGCGGTGCAGCGCCGCGAGGGCGGGCGGCACGATCGTCGCGGTCGCGGACGGGAAGGACATGATCCGCACCCGGCCGGCGCGCAGCCCGGCGATGGCGGCGACCTCCTCCTCGGCGGCGTCGAGCGCGGCCAGAACGCCACCGGCGTGGCGCGCGAGCACCTGCCCGGCCTCGGTCAGGCGCACCTGTCGGCCCACGCGGTCGATCAGGACGGTGCCGGTGCGCTGCTCGAGGCGCCGCACCATCTGCGAGATGGCGGGCTGGGTGTAGCCGAGCGCGGCAGCGGCCCCGGTGAAGCTGCCCTCGTCGGCGATGGCCTTCATGACACGGAGTCCAGCGGCGTCGATCATGGGCTCATCCTATAACCTGATGTTATTGAATGTCGAGGTTGGTACGGCTTCGCCTATGGCTCGTGCGGCGGGGCCGGACGTCATACTTGGTGGGTGCAGTCCATGATCCTCGACCAGCTCGCCCGGCTCGTCCACGACGGCGGCGTCGTCGCCCTCACGGGTGCCGGGATGAGCACCGAGTCGGGGATCCCGGACTATCGCGGGCCGGACGGGCGTCGGCGGGTCCAGCCGATGCAGTACTCCGAGCTGCTGAGCGGTCCCGAGGCGCGGCGTCGCTACTGGGCGCGGGCGTACGTCGGCTGGGAGCGGTTCACCGGCGCCAGCCCCAACGCCGGCCACCGGGCGCTGGCCGCGCTGCAGCGGGCCGGTCTGGTGGACGGCGTGATCACCCAGAACGTCGACGGGCTGCACCAGGAGGCGGGCACCCGGGACGTGCTCGAGCTGCACGGCACCCTCACGGTCGTGCGCTGCCTGACCTGCGAGGACCGCACCTCCCGCGAGGAGGTGCAGCGCCGCCTCGCCGAGGCCAACCCCGACTTCCAGGTCCACAGCGACGAGGTGCGTCCGGACGGGGACATCGCCCTGCCCGACGACGTCGTCCAGCGGTTCCACCTGGCCCACTGCGTCGTGTGCGGGTCGGACGCGCTTAAGCCCGACGTCGTCTTCTTCGGCGAGTCCGTGCCGCGGGAGCGGGTCGACGAGGCCTATCGCCGGGTCGAGGCCGCCTCGGCGCTGCTCGTGCTCGGGTCGAGCCTGCAGGTGATGAGCGGCTACCGGTTCGTGCGGCGGGCGG
>NZ_DKGR01000058.1:0-51521 GCF_002453335.1 Arsenicicoccus sp. UBA6765 | reverse complement strand
CGACCAGGCGACCTGGCAGCTGGATGCGCCGCTGGGGCCCTCGCTCACCGGTCTCGCCCGCCGGCTGGGGATCGAGGACGACCTCGGTCCGGTGGTCGATGGCGAGTACGCGACGGGCCTGCCGCTCGGCCTCGTTTGAGAATTATTATCAAATTGGCCTAGGGTCGTCGGCATGTGGGCACGAGGCGACTACACGCAGGTGGGGGAGCGGCTGCTGCCGATGGGGGCGGCGCTGCTGGATGCGTGCGAACGTGCGGTCGGTGGGCTGACCGCCACGCGTCTCGTGGACGCCGCCTGCGGGGTGGGCAACGTCGCCCTGCAGGCGGCGGCCCGCGGCGCCACCGTCACCGGTGTCGACCTCACACCCGAGCTGCTGGCGCTCGCCGCCGATCGCGCGGATCGCGCCGGCCACCAGATCGACTGGGTGGCAGGGGATCTCGCGGACCCGGCGACGGCCGACCGCGCCACGTCACGGGGGCCCGCCGACGTGGTCGCGTCGTGCGCCGGCCACGCCTTCGTGCCCGACACCGCGGCCTGCACGGCCGCCATCGCGCAGATGCTCCGCTCCGGCGGGCTGTTCGCCTACACCGCCTGGGAGCGGTGGCCGGACGACCCCTTCGGCCGCCCCCTGGCCCCCTACGTGTCGGTGTGCTCCCCGGAGCGTATGCCGTTCGCCTGGGCGGACGAGCAGGTCGCCGAGTCTCGGCTGGCCCCCTTCTTCGACGACGTCCGGGTCGAGCACCGGCGCCACGACTGGGAGTTCGCGTCGGCGCGCGGTGCGGCGGACTGGGTCCTGCACGTGTCGCCGCTGCACGTGGCCGTCGTGGAGGGGCTGGCGCCCGCCGAGCGGGCCGCCCTGCGGGGTCGCTTCGTCGATGCCGTCACCGAGCACCTCGACGGTGACGGTGCGGTGCGGTGGAGCACGCCATACGTGCTGGTGACCGCCCGCCGGCGGTGAGGGGAGCGGTAGCGTCCGCTCGGCCGTGGCCGCGAGGGCGGCGCCTGGCACGGTCTGTCGGTGGTCTGTGATGGGGTGGGCCCGTGAACGAATCCTCCTCGTGGCGCACGCCCCTCGACCCGCCACCGCAGGCCGGTCGCGCCGCCTCCGACCAGCTCGACGCGGGCAAGCACCAGCGGCCGGGCATCGACCTCGGCAAGCCCGTCGAGGTGCCCTGGGCCGACCGGCACGGCACGGGCCTGTGCCTGTCGGGCGGCGGCTTCCGGGCTGCCATGTTCCACCTCGGGTCGACGCGGCGGCTGGACGAGCTGGGCATCCTCGGGCGCCTTCGCACCGTGTCCGGGGTGTCCGGGGGCTCGATCATCGCCAACCTGCTGTGCGACCCGCGGCTCGGGTGGCCGAGCGGGGCCGGCGGGGACGGCGGGGCCACGCGCATCGAGGGCTTCGAGGAGCTGGTGGCCGGGCCGGCGCGCCGGCTGGCCTCGACCAACGTGCGCACGCCCGCGCTGCTGAGTCGGCTGCGGCCCGACCGGTGGCTGGTCCAGGACGGGGCCGTGCGCGCCATGGCCGACGGGTTCGCGCGCGAGATCGACTGGTGGGCAACGCCGCTGCGTGACCTGGGGGTCGTCGGCGCCTCGACGGTGACGGGGGCGACCGATGTGGCCTACGGCGTGGACTGGCGGTTCTACGACCCCACCGCGGTGCGCCCGGCGGGCTGGATGGGCGACTACCGGCTCGGCTTCGGCCCGCCCCCGCCCTGGTTGCGGGTGGCGGACGTGGTGGCGACGTCCTGCGCGTTCCCGCCCGTCTTCGGGCCGTGGCGCCTCGACGGGCGCGGGCTCGACCTGCGCGGCGGGGTGGCGGGGCGCGAGGCGGCCGAGACCCGCGACGCGATCCGCCGCAGCATCCCGCTGTCCGACGGCGGCGTCTACGACAACCTCGGGCTCGAGCCGGTGTGGAAGGACCACGCCGCCGTCCTCGTCTCGGACGGCGGCGGCGTCTTCCGCGCCCGCACGACCCGCACCCCGCTCGGCCAGATGCTGCGCACCATGTCCATCGCGTCGGACGGGGGCACCTCGGTGCGGCTGCGGTGGCTGCACTCCTCGATGAGCGCGGGCGAGCTCGCCGGCGCCACCTGGGCGCTGGACGAGGTCGTGGGCTATCCACCCGACGTGGTCGAGCTCGTCAACGCGATCCGCACCGACCTCGACGCGTTCACGCCGGGGGAGCAGATGGTGCTCGAGCGGCACGGCTACCTCGTGACCGACGCTCTGGTGCGCGAGCACTCGCCCGATCTGATCGCCGTGGACGCAGCGCTGGACCCGCCCCACCCCGAGGTGGCCGACCCCGAGGTGGCTCGGCGACTGCTGCGCGACTCCGACCGCCGCACGGTGCTCGGCCGTTGGCGCAGCGGCTGATCGTCGGGCTGAGCGGCAGGCCGGGGCTCGCTGCTGCCGAGCAGGGCCCGCGCGGCGACCCGGTGTGCAGGGTGCGCGCTGGGAGCGCGGGGGTGGCGCGCGCCGCAGCCGGATCCACCACGTCCAGCGCGGTCAGAAGGGGTAGGTCGCGATCCGGCTCTGCAGGGTCACCCACTGCAGGTGGCAGAAGGTCTCGAGGTTGGCCCGGGCGCCGCCGAAGTGGCCGCCGCTGCCGGAGGCCTTGACCCCGCCGAAGGGGATCACCGCCTCGTCGTCGACGGTCTGGTCGTTGATGTGCAGCATGCCGGTCTCGATGCGGTCGGAGAGCTCGTATGCCGCCAGCGCGTCACCCGTGAGGACGCCCACCGACAGGCCGTACTCGCTGGCGTTGATCAGGTCGATCGCCTCGTGCACGGACTCGTAGGTCGTGATCGGGGCGACCGGGCCGAAGATCTCGTCGGTGAAAGCCGGGCTCTGCGCCGCCACCCCCGACAGGACGGTGGGGCGGTAGAAAAGCCCGTCGTAGGTGCCGCCGGCGTCCAGCCGCGCGCCGGCGTCGACGGCGCGCGTGACCACGTCGTGCACGCGGTGTCGCGCTGGCGCTCGTCGATGATCGGCCCCAGCGCGTTGGCCGGGTCGGTCGGGTCGCCGACGGTCAGCCGCTCGGCGCGGGTGGCGAGGGCCCGGGCGTAGTCCTCGGCCAGGGACGCGGGCACGAGGTGCCGCCCGGTCGTCATGCAGATCTGGCCCTGGTGCAGGAAGGACCCCCACGCGCCGGCCGAGGCGGCGGCCTCGACGTCGGCGTCGGGCAGCACCAGCAGGGCGTTGTTGCCGCCCAGCTCGAGGTGCACCTGCTTGAGCAGGCCGCCCGCGGTCGCGCCGATCCGGCGGCCCACGGCCGTGGAGCCGGTGAACGACAGGCACGGCACGTCCGGGTGCGCCACGAGGGCCTCCCCGAGGTCGCCACCGCCGGGCAGCACGTGCAGCACGCCCGCCGGGAGACCGGCGTCGGCGAAGAGCTGGGCGAGCGCCATACCGCCCGCGACCGTGGTGCGCGGGTCGGGCTTGAGGACCACGGCGTTGCCGAGGGCCAGGGCGGGCGCGACCGAGCGCATCGACAGGATCGCCGGGAAGTTGAACGGTGACACGACCCCGACGACGCCGTAGGGGACGTAGCGCGCGATCGACAGGCGGGGCTTGGCCGAGCGCAGCACGTCGCCGTAGGGCGCCGCGGCCGTCGCGGCGGCCTCCTGGAGCTCGGCGACGACGAGCCCGACCTCGAAGGCCGCCTTGCCCTGACCCGACCCCGCCTCGCGCACCAGCCACGGCGCGAGCCCGTCCGGCGCCGCCTCGAGGAGCTGAGCGGCCTTGTGCATCACGGCGGCTCGCGCGGGATAGGGCTGCGCCGCCCACTCGCGCTGGGCGTCCCGGGCCTGCTCGACGGCACGGTCGAGGTCCTCGGTGGTGGCGGTCCCGACCTGCCCGAGGGTCTCGCCGGTCGCCTTGTCGGTCACGTCGGCGGGTCGGCCGGAGCCGTCGACCCAGCCGCCGGACCAGACCTTGCCCTCCCAGGGCGTCGTCGCGCTCGTCATCGTCCTTTCATCCTCCGATGGGGTGGTTGGGCCAGCCGGTGTAGCACTCGGCGACGTAGGCGCGGCCCTGCTTGGTCGAGGTCACGGTCTCGAGCTCGCCCATCTGGCGGCGCACGTCGAAGGCGTCCGCACCGGGCGGCGTGTGCAGCATCTGGGTCATCCAGTAGGAGAAGTTCTGCGAGCGCCATACGCGCGCGAGGGCCCGCGGGCCGTAGGTCTCGAGCACCCCGACGTCCTGGGTGTGGAGGGCCTGCTCGAGCACCTCCGCCAGCACCTTGACGTCGGCCAGGGCGAGGTTGAGGCCCTTGGCGCCGGTGGGCGGCACGGTGTGCGCGGCGTCCCCGGCCAGCACGAGCCGGCCGTGGCTCATCGGCTCCTGCACGAAGGAGCGGAAGTTGAGGCGGGCCCGCTCGAAGATCGGGCCGGTCCTGAGCTCGAAGCCGTCCCCGGCGACGCGCGCCTGCAGCTCCGACCAGATCTGGTCCTCGCTCCAGGCGTGCACGTCCTCGTCGGGCTCGCACTGGAGGTACATGCGCTGGATGCTGTCGGTGCGCTGGCTGATCAGGGCGAAGCCGCGGCCGGACTGGGCATAGATGAGCTCGGGGGCGCTCATCGGCGCCTCGCACAGGATCCCGAACCACGCGAAGGGGTACTCCTTGCCGTAGACGCGTCGGCGGGTCTCGGGCACCAGCCGTCGGCACTCGCTGCGCGACCCGTCTGCCCCGACGACATAGGTCGCCCGCAGCTCGTGACGCTCACCGCTTGCGTCCGTGAAGCGCACCGTGGGACAGTCCGTCTCGACGCCGTCGACCTCCACCTCGGTGACCCCGAAGCGCACGTCCCCGCCGTCGCGCTCCCGAGCGTCCGCGAGGTCGATGAAGACGTCCGTCTGCGGATAGAGCCAGACCGAGGCGCCCACGAGCTCCTGGAAGTCGATGCGGTGCCCCTGGCCGTGCAGCCGCAGCTCGACCCCTTCGTGCTCGTAGCCGTCGCGCAGGATCCGGTCGGAGACCCCGTCGAGGAGCATCCGCGCGCTGTCCGCCTCGAGGATCCCCGCACGGTGGGTGGTCTCGATGTCCTGGCGGGTGCGGGTGTCGATCGCCACGGACTCGATCCCGCGCTGGGCGAGCAGGTGGGAGAGCATGAGCCCGGCGGGTCCTGCCCCGACGATCGCGACGGGCGTGGTGCTGACGGTCATGACGAGCCTCCTTGCTGGTCGTGGGTGCAGTCTGTCACCGGGCGCCGAGGAGCGCCCGCGAGACGACGATCCGCTGGATCTGGTTGGTCCCCTCGTAGATCTGGGTGATCTTGGCGTCGCGCATCATCCGCTCGACGGGGAAGTCCGCGGTGTAGCCCGCCCCGCCCAGCACCTGGACCGCGTCGACGGTGATGGCCATGGCCGCGTCCGAGGCGAAGCACTTGGCGGTGGCGCCCGCGACGCTCATGTCGGGGCCGGCGGCCTCGGCCTCCTCCGCGGCGGCGTAGGTCAGCAGGCGCGCGGCGCGCAGCCGCATCTCCATGTCGGCGAGCATGAAGGCCACGCCTTGGAACTCGCCGATCGGTCGACCGAACTGGCGGCGCTCGCGGGCGTAGCGGACGGCCACGTCGAGCGCGCCCTGGGCCACGCCGACGGCCTGCGCGGCGACGATCGCGCGGGTGCGGTCCAGCGTCCCGAGGGCCAGCCGCAGCCCCTGCCCCTCCTCGCCGACGATCCGGTCGGCGGGGATGCGGACGTCGCGCATCACGACCTCGCGGGTGGGGGAGCCCTTGAGCCCCATCTTGCGCTCCAGGCCACCGAGCTCGATGCCCTCGTCCGTGGCCTCCAGGACGAAGGCCGAGATGCCGCGCGCCCCCGCCTGCGGGTCGGTGACCGCGAAGACGACGTAGAGCCCCGCCTCGCCCGCGTTGGTGATCCAGCGCTTGGTGCCCTTGAGGACGTAGTGGTCGCCCTCGCGCCGGGCCCGCGTCGTCATCGCGGCGACGTCGCTGCCGGCCTCGGGCTCGGACAGCGCGAACGCCCCGAGGCACTCGCCCGCGGCGATCCGCGTCAGGTAGCGCTGCTTGACCTCCTCGGACCCGCCGAGCAGCAGCGGCCAGGTGAACAGCTCGTTGCCCCCGATGACCTGCTGGGTCGTGGTGCACGCCCGGGCGATCTCCTCGGCCACGACCGCGGACCCGAGCAGGCTCGCACCCTGACCGCCATACTGCTCGGGAATCCCGATGGCGTGCAGCCCTGCTCGCGTGAGCGCCTCGACCGACTCGCGGGGGAAGCGCCCCTCGGCGTCCACCGCTGCGGCGTGCGGCGCGACCTGCTCGGTCGCGATCTCGCGGGCCAGGGCCCGCAGCTCCTCGTGGTCCTCGTCCAACCGGAACATCGTTGTCCTCCAGGGGGATCGGCGGTATGACGGAAGCGGGGTCGCCGGGTCAGCGCAGACCGAGCAGCCGGGCGGCGTTGTCCTTGAGGATCCCCGGCATGACCTCCGGCTTGAGGCCGAGCTGCTCGGCGTCGGCGATCCACCGCTCGGGCGAGATCAGGGGGTAGTCGCTGCCGAACAGCACCTTGCGGCGCAGCATGCCGCCGGCCGCCTTGACCAGCTCGGGCGGGAAGTAGCGCGGCGACCAGCCCGACAGGTCGATGTGGACGTTGGCCTTGTGGGTGGCCATCGAGATCGCCTCGGCCTGCCAGGGCACGGACGGGTGCGCCAGGATCACCTGCAGCGCAGGGAAGTCCGCGGCGACGTCGTCGAGCAGGATCGGGTTGGAGTAGCGCAGCTTGATGCCGCGGCCGCCGGGCAGCCCGGCGCCGATGCCGTTCTGCCCGGTGTGGAACAGCGCGGGCACGCCGAGCTCCTCGATGGCCTCCCACAAGGGGTAGAACGCCTCGTGGTCGGGGGAGAAGCCCTGCAGCGACGGGTGGAACTTGAAGCCCCGCGCCCCGTGCTCGCGGACCAGCCGTCGCGCGAGGTCCACGGCGGCCGCGCCCTGGAGCGGGTCGACCGAGCCGAAGGGGATGAGCACGTCGGGGTGATGCGCGGCGCGGTCGCAGAGCTCCACGCTCGAGATCCCCGGGTGGCCGAGGTTGGTCGTGGCGTCGACGGTGAACACCACGGCGGCCATGGCGTGCTCGCGATAGCGGTCGGCGAGGAACTCGACCGTGGGGGTGCGGTTGTCCGACGAGCGGAAGTACGCCGCCGAGGCGTCCATCAGCTCCTGGTCGAGCGACAGGCAACCGTGCCCGTCGGACTCGACGTGGACGTGCACGTCGATCGCGGTGATCGTGTCGAGGTCGATGCTGAGCTCAGTCATGGTGGCCCCACTGCTCCTTCACGCGGTTCTTGACGAGCTTGCCGGAGGCGTTGTGCGGCAGCTCCTCGATGATGACGACCGACTTGGGGATCTTGTAGCGCGCGAGCCGGCCGTCCAGGTGCGCGAGCAGCTCTGCCTCCGAGGCGGACTGGCCGGCGCGGAGGCTGACGACCGCTCGACCGACCTCGCCCCAGTGCGCGTCGGGCACCCCGATGACGGCGACCTCCGCGACGGCGGGGTGGGTGTAGATCGCCTGTTCCACCTCGGCGGGATAGATGTTCTCCCCGCCCGAGATGATCATGTCCTTGAGCCGGTCGACGATGCGCAGGTAGCCGTCGTCGTCCATCGTCCCGAGGTCGCCGGTGCGCAGCCAGCCCTCGTCGACGAAGGTCTCGGCGGTGGCGTCGTCGCGCTGCCAGTAGCCCGGGGTGACGTTGGGTCCCTGCACGAGGACCTCGCCGGGGGTGCCGGTCTCGGCGTCCTCGAGGGTCGGCGTCACGACCCGCACGTCGCTGAAGAAGCACGGCGTGCCGGCGGAACCGATGCGGGTGACGCCCTCGTGGGCGCGCAGCATCGTCGCGCCGGGGGAGGACTCGGTCAGCCCGTAGCCCTGGATGATCATGAGCCCGCGGTCGAGGTAGGCCTGCAGCAGCGACTCGGGCAGGGGCGCCCCGCCGGACTGGACGATGCGCAGGCTGGACAGGTCGCGGGTCTCCCACTGCGGGTGGCGCAGGAGCGACAGCAGCATGGTCGTGACGCCGAAGATCCAGGTGATGCCCTCGGTCTCGATCAGCTCGAGCGCCCGGTCGGCGTCCCACGAGGACTCGATGTAGCTCGTGCCGCCCTTGAGGAAGCAGGGGAACATCAGCTGGTTGAGCGCCGCGGTGTGGAACAGCGGCGCGCTGAGCAGGCACCGCTCGTGGGAGGTGAGGTCGAGGTCGACGATCAGGTTGTAGACGTTCCAGGAGATGTTGGCGTGCGTCATCATCACGCCCTTGGGGCGCCCGCTCGTGCCCGACGTGTACTGGATCATGAACAGGTCGTCCAGCGACACCGGCTCGTCCAGCACCTCGTCCGAGCCGCTCTCGAGGACCTCGGCGAACGACGGGTGACCCTCGGCGCCGGCCACGCTCACGGTCAGGACGCCCAGGGAGGCGACGTCCTCGGAGCGGACCATCTGCTCGAAACCCTCGTCCCACACCAGGACTCGCGGAGCCGAGTCCTGCAGGACGAAGGCCGTCTCGGGAGGGGCCAGCCGCGTGTTGAGCGGCACGGTGACCGCGCCGAGCTTGGCCGTGGCCAGCATGGTCAGGACCAGCTCGACGGAGTTCAGCCCGAGATAGGCGACCCGGTCACCGCGCACGACGCCCAGGGCGCGCAGCCCGTTGGCAAGGCGGTTGGAGCGGTCCTGGACCTGGCCGTATGTCGTCCGCACGCCCCGATGGACGAAGGCGACCTGGTCGGGCGACATCCGGGCACGACGACGCGCCCAGGAGCCCATGCCGGCGTCACGCATGCGAGCCCCCTTGTCCTGCAGCTGATCCGGTGTCGGCGGGCGCGTCGATGCCCGACGCGGCCTTGAGGGCGAGCAGGGCCTGCAGCGCCTCGTCGCGGCGGCGGGTCACCTCGTCGAGGTCCTGGCCGGCCATCGCGTCGTCCGTCTGGGCGGCGATGGTGCGGCACAGCTCGGGGGTGAGCTCGGGCTGCCCCAGGTCGGCCCACCAGTCCAGCATCGGTGGCCCGAGGTGCTCGAGCACGTGGCCGATCCCGCCCGGCCCGCCCGACAGGTGCTGGGTGGCGAAGGGGCCGTAGAGCGCCCACCGCAGCCCGGGCCCGGAGGCGATGGCCGTGTCCACGTCCGCGACGGTGACGACGCCTCGGGCGACGAGGTCGTAGGCCTCGCGCCACAGCGCCGCCTGGAGTCGGTTGGTGACGTGGCCGGGCAGCTCGGCGTTGATGCGGATCGGGTGCTTGCCGAGGTGGGCGAAGGTCGCCATGGCCGCGTCGACCGCAGCCGCGTCCGTCCTTGAGCCACCGACGATCTCGATCAGCGGCACCAGGTGCGGCGGGTTGAACGGGTGGGCCACGAGCACGCGCTCGGGGTGGTGCGTGCACGCGTCCTGGAAGGAGCTGGGGGTCAGCCCGGACGAGCTGCTGGTGAGGAGCACGTCGGGCCGGGCCGCGGCGTCGGCCGCGGCGAAGATCTCGCGCTTGACGTCGAGCCGCTCGGGCCCGGCCTCGATGACCAGGTCGGCGTCGCGGACGGCCTCGGCCACCTCCCGCACGAGCGTGAGATCGCCTGCCCTGCCGCCGGTCTCGCGTGGCGGGAGCTGCTCGCGCTGGCGGTCGACGGTGCTGCGCAGGCGCTCCTCGGCGTCCGGCGCGGGGTCGGCGACGACGACGTCCAGGCCGCGGGCGGTGGCCAGGGTGGCCCAGGCCGCGCCGATGGCGCCGGCGCCGACGACGGCGACGCGCGTGATGGCGTCGGGAGCGACATACGGGCTCATCGGTCCTCCTCCGGGTCGGTGGCGCGGCGCGAGTCGGCCAGCGCCACGACGGGATCCAGCGAGGTCGGCACCGCGAGGGCGTCGCGGCTGGCGACCTGCTCCAGGGACTGCCCCTGCAGGATCCGCTTGACGGGGAGCTCGAGCTTCTTGCCGGTGAGATTGCGCGGTATGACGGGAAGCTGGAGGACCTCGTCGGGGACATGCCTGGGGGACAAGGCAGTTCGCAACGCCCGGGCGACGGTGCCGCGCAGCGCGTCGTCGAGGTCGACCCCGTCCGAGAGGCTCACGAGCAGCAGCAGGTGCCCGTTGCCGCCCTCGGGGTCCTCCAGGTGCACGACCAGGGAGTCGGCGACGCCGGGGAGCGCCTCGACGACCCGGTAGAACTCGGCGGTGCCGAGGCGGACGCCACCACGGTTGAGGGTGGCGTCCGAGCGGCCGGCCACATGGCAGGAACCGTTGTCGGCGAACACGATCCAGTCGCCGTGCCGCCACACGCCCGGGTAGTGGTCGAAGTAGGTCGAGCGCAGGCGCTCGCCGTCGTCGTCGCCCCAGAACCCGACCGGCATGGACGGCATGGGGGAGGTGACGACCAGCTCGCCGAGCTCGCCGACGAGCTCCTCGCCGGTCTCGGACCGGGCGTGGACGTCGGCGCCGAGGCAGCGCGCGGAGATCTCGCCGGCCCACACGGGCACGAGCGGGGAGTTCTGCACGAGGCCGGAGCACACGTCGGTGCCGCCGGAGCCCACGTTGAGCTGCACGTCGGGGCCGAGCTGCTCGGCGACCCAGGCGTAGCCCTCGGGCGGCAGCGGCGCGCCGGCGGAGCCGATCACGCGCAGCGACAGGCGATCTCGGCGGTCACGCAGGTCGACGCCCTCCTTGCGGCAGGCCATCAGGTAGCCGGGGCTGGCGCCCATGATCGTGGCGCCGGTCTCCTCAGCGAGCCGCCACTGCCACTCCAGGTCGGGCCACAGAGGGTTGCCGTCGATCATCACGATCCCGGCGCGCACGAGCAGCGAGCTGATGAGGGCGTTCCACATCATCCAGGCCGTCGTGGAGAACCACAGCATCCGGTCGCCGGGGCGCATGTCCCAGGAGAACGCGTGGTTCTTGAGGTGCTCCAGCAGGATGCCGCCGTGCCCGTGCACGATGGCCTTGGGCTGCCCGGTGGTGCCCGAGGAGAAGAGCACGACGAGCGGGTGGTCGAAGGCGACGGCCTCGGTCGGCACCTGCGCGAGTCCGTCGACGCGCTCGGGCTCCGGTGCGGCGTCGAGCAGCTCGCGCCAGGACAGGGCGTCCTCGACGCGCCACGGGCCGTACTCCAGGTCGACGACGTGCTGCACCGTCGGCAGGGCGGCGCGGATCTCGGCGACCTCGGCGGACCGGTCGACGTCCTTGCTGCCATAGCGGTAGCCGCCGACGACGAGCAGGACGGTGGGGTCGACCTGGGCGAACCGGTCGATGACCGCCCGGGGCCCGAACTCGGTGGCGCAGCTCGCCCAGATGGCGCCGAGGCTCGCCGTCGCGAGGAAGGCGACGAGCGACTCGGGGACGTTGGGCACGTAGCCGACGACCCGGTCACCGCGGCGGACGCCCAGTCGTTGCAGGGCGTCCCGCGCTGCTGCGACCTGCTCCCGCAGCTCGCCGAAGGTCAGGTCGACGTCCTCGCGGGTCTGCGAACGCCCCATGACCGCAACCGTGCTCGCGTCCTCGGGTCGGCCCAGCGCGTGGTCGACATAGCTGAGCGTCGCACCGGGGAACCACTCGGCGCCGGGCATCTCGCGTCGTCCAAGGACCTCGCGGTGCGGCATACGGGCCTGGACCTCGAAGTAGTCCCACACCGATCCCCAGAAGCCGTCGAGGTCGGTGACCGACCAGCGCCACAGCTCGTCGTGCGTGGTGAAGCGGTGGCCGCGCTCGCGGGCCAGCCAGGTGAGGTACTGCCCGACCTGGCTGGTGTCGAGGACGTCGACCGGTGGCGTCCAGACGATGTCGCCCTGCTGGACGGGGGTGCCGGGGTCCCAGGTGCGCCAGGTCATCGCGCGTCCTCGGTGACCTTGGCGGCGCGGCCCTCGAGGAAGTCGCGCATGCGGCCCTTGGCGTCGTCGGTGCCCTGCGCGATCGCGGCCATGAGCGACTCCATCAGGTAGCCCTCGCGCGGGTTGGCCTCCGCGATCCGCGGAAGTGCCTGCACCACGGCGAAGTTCGTCTGCGGCGCGTTGTCCGCGATGCGCGCGGCGAGGCCCAGCGCGTGGTCCAGGCCGACGCCGTCGTCGACGAGGTACTGCGCGAAGCCCACCGCGTGGCCCTCGACCGCGTCGTAGCGGCGCCCGGTCAGCATCATGTCGACCATGCGGTGCGCGCCGACCAGGCGGGGGACCCGCACGGAGCCGCCGCCACCCACGAAGAGCCCGCGCTGGCCCTCGGGGAGGGCGTAGAAGGTGGAGCGCTCGGCGACGCGCACGTGGGTGGCCGAGGCGAGCTCGAGGCCGCCACCGACGACCGCGCCCTTGAGCACGGACACGACGGGGACGAGCGAGCCCTCGATGGTGTCGAAGGCGCGGTGCCACATGCGCGAGTGGGCGACACCCGCCAGCGTGTCGCGCTCGGCCATCTCGGCGAGGTCCAGGCCGGCGCAGAAGTGGTCGCCCTCGGCGTCCAGCACGATCGCGCGGACCTCGGGGGCCAGGTTGGTGAAGATGCGCTCCAGGCCGAGGATGGTGCGGTCGGACAGGGCGTTCCGCTTGGCGGGGCGGCTCAGGGTGATGATGCCGACGGCACCCTCCCGACGCAGCGACAGGGTCTCTGGGAACTCGCAACCGTCGTGCACGACACCGGAACTCATGGGATCTCCCCGTTCGTCGCTGAATAGCAGGTTTCCTGATACTGACATGACGGCCAGGCGGCGCGCAAGGGTGCGGCGGTGAATTCTGCGCTCCGTGATGAGGTTGAATGGCGGGGTGACTCACCGTGATCGCTCGCCGGCCCCGTCGCTGCTGTACGTCGTCAAGCAGCTCGAGCTCGTCACGCGCGCGCACCTGGACGCGATCGTCCGTGAGTCCGGTGTCACGGCACTGCAGTACACCGCGCTGACGGTGCTCGAGCGGCGGGAGGGCATGACCTCCGCCGACCTCGCCCGCCACTCCTTCGTGCGGGCTCAGTCGGCCGCCGACCTGGTGGGAGGGCTCGAGCGTCGTGGTCTCATCCGGCGCGACCCGGACCCGACCAACCGGCGCCGCCGCCTGATCAGCCTCACCGAGGACGGCCGCGCCCTGCTGCGGCGCCAGGCCGAGCCCGTGGCCGAGCTCGAGGCGCACATGGTCAAGGACCTCGACCCGGACCAGCGCGAGAGCTTCACCGAGGCGCTGCAGATGTGCCGCGCCGCCCTGAGCGACCTTCCCATGGACGGCGACTGACCCGCCGCGCCCATCGTCCCGCGGGGCGGAAGTGGGGTTTCGCCCGCGCGCTGACGCATGTACACAGGATTCCTGTCATGCGACGCTGACGTCGCGGACCCACCCCCCAGGAGTCGACATGTCCTCGCGCACCCTCCGCCCCTCCCGAGTCACGACCGTCGCGGCTGCCCTGGCTGCCGTCGGCGCCCTGGCCGTCCCCGTGGCACCCGCGGTCGCCGCCGGGTCGCCCCGCAGCACCCAGCCTCGCAGCACCGAGCCCCGCGCCACCGAGCCCCGTGCCACCGAGCCGCGTCACGAGCAGGGCACCCTGCCCGACGGCTCCACCTGGGACATCGCGGTCCCGGCCGGCTGGAACGGCGACGTCATCCTGTTCAGCCACGGGTTCCGCACCGGCGCGGTCAACCCCACCGTGGACGCCGGGTTCGCCCCCACCTCGGCGGCCCTGCAGGCACGCGGGTATGCCGTGGCGCAGTCGTCATACGCCCGGACCGGATGGGCGCTCGGCAGCGCCGTCGACGACCAGCTGGGCGTGCTCGCCGAGTTCAAGGCGCGCATCGGCGAGCCGCGTCGCACGCTGGCCTTCGGCCGGTCCATGGGAGGGCTGGTGAGCAGCCTGCTGGCGGAGCGTCGCGACGCTGACGTCGACGCGGCGATCAGCACCTGCGGACTGCTCGGTGGCGGGCTCAACCTCAACAACTACCAGCTCGACGGGCAGCAGGCCGTCGCCTCCCTGCTGCTGCCCGGCGAGGACGTGCGGCTCACGAAGTTCGCGTCCGTGGAGGAGGCGGCGGCCAGCGCCCAGCGGCTGGTCGACGCCGTCAAGGCGGCTCAGGCCACCCCGCAGGGACGCGCCCGGATCGCGCTCGCCGCATCCCTGATGAACATGCCGACGTGGGCGACGGGTGCGACCCCGCCCAAGGCGCGTGACGCCGTGGCGATCGAGCAGGCGCAGTACACCTACCTGATCGGGTCGCTGACGATGATGATGACGCGACGCGTCGACATCCAGGAGGTCTCGGGCGGGGACAGCGGGTGGAACAAGGGGGTCGACTATGCCCGGCTCCTGCGCCGCAGCGACCAGGCGGGCAACGTGGCCCGGCTCTATCGCTCGGCGGGCCTCGACCTCAAGCAGGACCTGCGGCAGATCACCAGCGACGCCGACGTGACGGCCGATCCCGCGGCGGTGACCTGGCTGAAGCGCACGTCGGCCCCGACCGGACGGCTGCGCGTGCCGGTGCTGACGATGCACACGGTGGCGGACCCCGCTGCGCCGGTGGAGTACACGAGCGAGTACGCGACGAAGGTGAAGCGAGCCGGCTCCGGCGCGCTGCTGCGCCAGGCCTACGTGCAGCGCACGGGGCACTGCACGTTCACGCCTGCCGAGAACGTCGCCGCGGTGCAGGCGATGCAGGAACGCCTCGACACCGGTCGATGGACCGGCGCCGTGAGGCCTCGGTCGCTGCAGCGGGTCGCCGAGGCGGCGAACCTGGCCGGCGCAGCCTTCGTGAGCTATCGACCGGGCGCGTTCGTCAACGACCGGGCCGACCGCGACCCCTACGGCCCGCGTCGCTGACGCCGGTGACCTGATCCTCGACGCCCTCGACACCCTCGGCGAGGTCCGACGGTTGCGCGCTCAGACGGAGCGCAGCACCGCCGTGACCTTGCCGAGGATCGTCGCCTGCTTGCCGTCGATCGGCTCGAAGGCCGGGTTGTGCGGGAGCAGCCACGGGTGACCGAGCTTGCGCTTGAAGGTCTTGACCGTGGCCTCGCCGTCGATCATCGCGGCGACGATGTCGCCGTTGTCGGCGTCGGGCTGCTGGCGCACGACGACCCAGTCGCCGTCGCAGATGGCGGCGTCGACCATGGAGTCGCCGACCACCTTGAGCAGGAACAGCTGGCCCTCGCCCACGACCTGGCGGGGGAGCGGGAAGACGTCCTCGACGACCTCCTCCGCCGTGATCGGGACACCGGCGGCGATCCGACCGAGGACCGGCACGTATGACGCCTGCGGCCGCTGGTCGCGCGCACCCGTCACGTCGGTGCTGTCGTCGGCGTCGGTGTGGAACGCCTCGGGAGCCCAGTCCGGGGAGACGACCTCGATGGCTCGGGGGCGGTTGGGGTCGCGGCGCAGCATGCCCTTGCGCTCGAGGGTCTGCAGCTGGTGCGAGACGCTGCTGACGCTGGCGAGACCCACGGCGTCGCCGATCTCGCGGATGCTCGGCGGGTAGCCCCGGCGCTCGACCGTGTCGCGGATGAACTCCAGGATCTTGCGCTGGCGGACGGTGAGGCGCTGCCCGCCGTCGCGCTCCGGCAGGTTGGTGACCTTGGCCATCGTGCTCGCTCCCTCGATGCCGGCAGGGCCCCTGACCTGCAGTGCTGTGCGGTGGAGACACTCGGGGCGGGGGGTGTGTCAGTGGTGCCTGGTTGAGTGTCTCCCGTGGCCACCAAGGCTACCGGGGTCGAAGGCGTGTTTCAAACACTCGTTCGACGCGAGTCTTCACATCAGCCCCGGGGATGCTGTACTTTCGTACAAGCGTTCTATCGAACGGATGAGCGAGCCACCCCGGCTCGTCGAGAAGGAGGACCCAATGAGTGCAGCTGTTGCGTGGGACGACACCATCGCCCCGGCACGTGTGCCCGGCCGTCCCCGACTGCACCTGGTGCCGACCGGCGACGCCGTCCCGGCCCGTGCACCCCGTCGCCTGCGCTTCACGCGGCGCGGGCGGCTCGCGATGACCCTCACCGTGGCCGTGCTCGTCGCCGTCGCGGCGTTCTCCGCCTGGTCGTCGCTGGCCACCGCGGCGCCCGCCGGCACGGCCGCGCACGTCGTGACCGTCGAGGGCGGCCAGAGCCTGTCCGAGATCGCGGCCCGTGAGATGCCCGGCGTCCGCACGGACGACGCCGTCCTGCGCCTCGTCAAGGCCAACCACCTGCAGAACGACCAGATCATGACCGGCCAGACCCTGGTCGTGCCGGCGTCCTGATCGGGCCGATCTCCCTTCCTTTCCGCCGGGAGCAAATCCGTCCGCTGGGACGTTGACGCTCACGAACGGCCCCGACCGATGTTGCGCCAGAGGGCATCCGGGCACGTCGCACGTGCTCGCTGCAAGACCCTCGGCGCCCATCGCCGTCCGGCGGACGCGGTCGCCTGTCGCAGCAGGCGGGCGGGGCCCATGACCTGCGTCGTGGCGGTCACCATCAGGGGGTGGTGACGCCACGGCGCACCTCTTTGCCTCGTGCCTCGTGCCTCGCGCCTCGCGCCTCGGTCAGTCGGTGGTGATGGCGTCCGGCGAGGCGGTCGGCGCGGACCCGTACGTCTGGTGGAGTGCGGCCACGTAGGTGGCGAAGGCGCCGGCCATGTCCAGTGATCCGCCCAACAGGAGCCACTGCGTCTGCAGCCCGTCCATCATGGCCAGGGCGGAGCTTGCGACCTGCTCGGTGGGGGTCTCGGGTGCGACGGTGCCCGTGCGGATGCCTTCGGCCAGGTCGTCCACGATGGCTTGACGGGCCTCGGCGTAGTGCCGCTGAGTCCAGGCGTGGGCCGGGTGGTCGGGGTCCATCGCCTCGCTGGTCACGGTGACGAAGAGCCGGACCAGCTGTGGCCTGGTGCTGTTGAGCAGGGTGAGCCTGCACAGGCGCTCCAGCACCTGCCACCCGGTGGGCGCTGTCGGCTCGAGGGCATCGAGGTCCTCGCGGTCGCGCTGGTCCCGCAGTGCCAGCACCTCGGCGAGCAGGGCTTCCTTGTGGGGGAAGTGGTGCGTCAGCGCGGTGGGGGAGAGGTCGGCGCCCTTGGCGATCTGCGCCAGCGCTGTGGCGCGGAACCCGTGGTTGGCAAAGAGCTCGAGGCTTGCCGCGATGATGCGCGCGCGGGTCGCGGCGCCGTCACCACCTCGGGGGCGTCCCGGGCCACGGCGGACCCGGTCCGTGTCCGTGCTCATAGGCCGACCTTACCCGCGTGTCTGGGCATGGTCACAGACCCCGCGATGTCCGGCTGCGTCCGTGCGACGAGCGTGCTGCCGCCCACGGGCTCCCAAGATCGATCCGTCACCCCTGGTCGATCAGCTCGTTGCGGCTGGTGCGGACATCGATGGGCTCCTCCGGGCCGGGGATCTGCACGGTGTCGGCAATGGGGATCCACGCGCCGCCGTCCACGCTGTACTCCCCGGAGTAGGTCGCCGTGACGTTGATCGCGAACCTGCCGGCCTTGGGGTAGGGGTAGGTCACGTCGCCGCTGGGGTAGGGCCCACCGGTGCTGGACGTCGGCCCCACCGCGCCGCCGTCCCCGAAGTCGTAGAGGTAGCTCTGGCCGACGGGGCGGATGCGCACGGCGTGGCCGAGCAGGTCGACCGTGCTGATCTCCCCGGGCTCGAAACCTGCTGGTTCCCAGGCGATCTGGACATAGGTGGGCAGCGTCACGAGGGTCCGGCCACCCACGGGCTGCACCTCCGCCATCGGCTTCGCGAACGGCGTGGTGTGGAAGGCCTGCACGATCATGGCCTCCGTCAGCACCGGCTGCGGTGGGGCGACCTGCGCCGGTGCCCCCGGCGCGGGTGGGGCCTGCCCCGGCGCGGCTGGAGCCGCCGGGTCCGGCACGAACCCCGGCACAGCGGTCTCCCACTGTCCGGGCCCGTCCTTGGCGACCAGCGGCCGCGTCTCGAACATGAACGTCGGGAACGTGGCCGTGGTTGCGCTACTTCTGGCGTTCCCCGTTGCCGCCCGCTTTGGGCTAGGGGAGGAATTGCCTCCGCCGCTCTGCTCACGAACTGGCGCACGTCCCGGGACTGGACCCTTCGCGACGGTACGTCGCTCAGAGTTTGGCCGAAGCGTCGCCTTCACAGTGATTCCGGTCTTGGTCGATCCCCCGGTGAACTGGGGCTTGGGTGGTGGTGGGCTCGCTTGCAGGAGCAGCGAGGCGCCGAGGCTGACAATCACACCAGGTCCCGAATCTCTGCGACTTTCCAGCCTTCCCCACTGGGCTCGATATGGAAGGCCCGCTTTGCCGTCGTTGGAGTGCCTTCGGGGGGTGTTGTCTTGTTGCCCTGAAGCACGGCGACGGGTGTCTCGACCACCGATACCTGCACGACTGTCTTTCCGGCGGGATCGAGGCTCGACTCGACCTCATCGGCTGACAGGACCGGCTTTGAGTAGCGCGCCTTAGCGGTCTCCAGGTCGCGGGCGCCGCGTTCAAGGTTCGCGCAGGACTTGCAGGTGGGGAGGCTGAGGGCTGAGATCAGGCCGGTCTTGGGGGTCGTCCAGGCGACGTTGACCTGATCGATGAAGTAGCGCGTGAACGCCTCGGCGCCCTCTGGAGTGTGTGCGCGGGCGGCTGCGGGGATGGCGGGGGCGGCGGCGCTGGTGACGGTCGTCGCAGCCGTGGTGGGGGAGCTGATGGACGTGCTCGCTGAGGAGGTCGCCGTGGGGGAGGCGGCGCTGGTGCCCGGCGTGGCCGGTGGCAGCTCGTGGGTGGCGGTGGCTGACCCCTGGCTCGTGCCCGCGGCGCCCGAGCAGCCGGCCAGGGCGCCGGCGGCGATCAGCCCGGCGGCGGTGAGGAGACGTCCGTGTCCACGCATGGCGTCGAGCCTAGACGTGCGGCGACGCCTCCTGCTTCCGTCATACAGGGGTCTGTGGATAACTCAGGATCAGCGGCGGTCGCGGGTCATCACGGACACCGCGTAGACCATGAACCCGGCCGCCACGAACATCAGCAGGCCGCGCACCAGACCCCCGCTGCGGATCATCAGGGCGACCGCGAAGCAGAGCAGGCCGACGACGAGCGGGGTGAGGGCGCGGCGATCCATGGGTCGAGCCTAGACCGTGCGACCACCACCAGATGTTGGAGTCGGGCCGTCGATCGTCTGGCCCTTCGTCACCATCACGCAGAGTGTCGATACCGACACGATGAGTGCAACACGCCGTGTGACCTGGGACAACACGTCAGGTGGGTGACTTGTTTGATCACGAGGCCGTCACGGGCATAAGATCACTACATCTAGTGGTTACACCGGTGTAAGTCATCCACATGTAGTCCCCAGGGTGAAGCCGGTTACCCACAGGTTGTCAACAAGCCATCCACAGCCGCGTCCACAGGCGGCCGCCGATCAGGGGAGGAGCCTAGCCGTGCACTGCCCGTTCTGCCGCAACACCGACAGCCGCGTCATCGACAGCCGCACGACCGACGACGGCTCCGCCATCCGTCGTCGTCGTCAGTGCCCGGCCTGCCAGCGCCGCTTCACCACGGTGGAGTCCGCGAGCCTGACCGTCATCAAGCGGTCCGGCGCCAGCGAGCCGTTCAGCCGCTCCAAGATCCAGGACGGCGTGAGCAAGGCCTGCCAGGGGCGCCCGGTCAGCGAGGACGACCTCGCCAGGCTGGCCCAGCGGGTGGAGGAGACGATCCGCTCGCAGGGTCACGCCGAGATCGACGCCCACGAGGTCGGCCTCGCCATCCTCGGCCCGCTCCGCGAGCTCGACGAGGTGGCCTACCTGCGGTTCGCGAGCGTCTACCAGGCGTTCGACTCGCTCGAGGACTTCGAGGCGGCCATCACCCTCCTCCGGGCGGAGCACCCGCCCACGGGCGAGGAGCCCGCCGCGGTGGGTCCTCCGGGCCCCTCTCGCACGACCTAGCAGGTCACCGGGGGTCTGTCAGTGGTCGCCCACAGACTGCTCGTATGACGACCGGACCCCGCACCACGACATCTCCACCGCCCCGCCGCGCCACCTGACGGGGACCCAGAGGCACGACATACCGCCAGCAATCCACAGGGAACGGAAGGCACAGCACCATGACCGAGACCGTCGGCGCTCGCTCCGCAGCACGCAAGTCGGCCAAGAAGGGCCTCACCATCGAGCGCATCTTCACCACGCCCGGCGTGCACCCCTACGACGACGTGAACTGGGAGAAGCGCGACGTCGTCCAGACGAACTGGAAGACCGGCGAGACGATCTTCGAGCAGCGTGGCGTGGAGTTCCCCGACTTCTGGTCGGTCAACGCCTCCACCATCGTCACGACCAAGTACTTCCGCGGTGCCGTGGGCACGGACAAGCGCGAGCAGGGCCTCAAGCAGCTCATCGACCGCGTCGTCCTGACCTACGCCAAGGCCGGCAAGGACAACGGCTACTTCGCCACGCCCGAGGACGCCGAGGTCTTCGAGCACGAGCTGACCTACGCCCTGGTCCACCAGGTGTTCAGCTTCAACTCCCCGGTGTGGTTCAACGTCGGCACGGCCAGCCCGCAGCAGGTCAGCGCCTGCTTCATCCTGTCCGTCGACGACTCGATGGACTCCATCCTGAACTGGTACAAGGAGGAGGGGTTCATCTTCAAGGGCGGCTCCGGCGCCGGCCTCAACCTCTCCCGCATCCGCTCCTCCAAGGAGCTGCTGTCCTCCGGCGGCACCGCCTCCGGCCCCGTCTCCTTCATGCGCGGCGCCGACGCGTCCGCCGGCACCATCAAGTCCGGCGGCGCCACCCGCCGCGCGGCCAAGATGGTCGTCCTCGACATCGACCACCCCGACATCGAGGAGTTCGTCGAGACCAAGGCGCGCGAGGAGGACAAGATCCGCGCGCTGCGCGACGCCGGCTTCGACATGGACCTCGGTGGCCGCGACATCGTCTCCGTGCAGTACCAGAACGCCAACAACTCGGTCCGCGTCTCGGACGAGTTCATGAAGGCCGTCGAGGAGGGCACCGACTTCGGTCTGCGCGCCCGCATGACCGGCGAGATCATCGAGCGCGTCGACGCCCGCAACCTGATGAAGAAGGTCGCCAAGGCCGCCTGGGAGTGCGCCGACCCGGGCATCCAGTACGACGACACGATCAACGCCTGGCACACCAACCCCGAGACCGGTCGCATCACCGCGTCCAACCCCTGCTCGGAGTACATGTCGCTGGACAACTCCTCCTGCAACCTGGCCTCGCTCAACCTGCTGAAGTTCCTGCGCGACGACGACACCTTCGACGCCGCCACCTTCCAGAAGGTCGCGGAGCTCGTCATCACCGCGATGGACATCTCCATCTGCTTCGCGGACTTCCCGACCGAGTCCATCGGCGAGACCACCCGCGACTACCGCCAGCTCGGCATCGGCTACGCCAACCTCGGCGCCCTGCTGATGGCGACGGGTCACGGCTACGACTCCGACGGCGGCCGCGCGCTCGCCGCCACGATCACCTCGCTGCTCACCGGTGCGTCCTACAAGCGTTCCGCCGAGCTCGCCGCGGTCGTGGGGCCGTATGCCGGCTACGCCCGCAACGCCGAGGCGCACAAGCGCGTCATGGCCCAGCACCGCGACGCCAACGCCCAGGTCAAGACCCTCGACGAGATGGACTCCTCCATCCACGCCCTCGCCACCCAGGCGTGGGACCAGGTCCTGGACCTTGGTGACAAGAACGGCTTCCGCAACGCGCAGGCCTCGGTCCTCGCCCCCACCGGCACCATCGGCTTCATGATGGACTGCGACACCACCGGCATCGAGCCCGACTTCTCGCTGGTCAAGTTCAAGAAGCTCGTCGGTGGCGGCTCCATGCAGATCGTCAACCTGACGATCCCGCGTGCCCTCAAGAAGCTCGGCTACCAGGACGAGTCGATCGAGGCCATCGTCGAGTACATCGCCGAGCACGGCCACGTCGTCGACGCCCCCGGGCTCAAGACCGAGCACTACGAGATCTTCGACTGCGCCATGGGCGCCCGCGCCATCTCCCCGATGGGCCACGTGCGCATGATGGCGGCCTGCCAGCCGTTCCTGTCCGGCGCCATCTCCAAGACGGTCAACCTGCCCGAGTCGGCCACGGTCGAGGAGATCGAGGACGTCTACCTCCAGGGCTGGAAGCTCGGCCTCAAGGCCCTCGCCGTCTACCGCGACAACTGCAAGGTCGGCCAGCCGCTGTCCGTGCAGGAGACCAAGAAGAAGATCGAGGAGCGCGTCGAGGAGAAGGTCGCCGAGCTGGTCGAGTCCGGCGACGCCAAGGTCGTCGAGAAGGTCATCTACCGCCCCACCCGCCGTCGCCTGCCCAAGCGTCGCACCTCGCAGACCACGTCCTTCACGGTCGGTGGCGCCGAGGGCTACCTGACGGCCGGCGCCTACCCCGACGGTGGTCTCGGTGAGCTCTTCCTGAAGTTCGGCAAGCAGGGTTCGACCCTGGCCGGCGTCATGGACGCGTTCTCCATCGCCATCTCGGTGGGCCTGCAGTACGGCGTCCCGCTCGAGACCTACGTCGACAAGTTCACCAACCAGCGCTTCGAGCCGGCCGGCCTCACGGACGACCCGGACGTGCGGATGTCGCAGTCGATCATGGACTACGTCTTCCGTCGCCTGGCCCTGGACTACCTGGACTTCGACACCCGCTCGATGATGGGCATCTACTCCGCGGAGGAGCGTGCTCGCCAGCTCGAGACCGGGTCCTACGAGCCCGTCAGCGACGAGGACGAGGAGGAGTACGACGAGGAGATCCAGCAGGACGTCGCCACCTCCAAGACCCCGCAGGAGAAGGCCCGCGAGGCCGGCGAGCGCTTCGGCTCCTCGTCGCCCCGCCCGGCCGAGGTGAAGTCCGGCGCCGGTGCGGCCGACGCCCGCGAGGTGTCCCGCGAGATCCACTCGTCCGCCGAGCTGATGGAGAAGCTCCAGGGCATGGCCTCCGACGCGCCGATCTGCATGACCTGCGGCACCAAGATGCGTCCCGCCGGCTCCTGCTACGTGTGCGAGGGCTGCGGCAGCACCTCCGGCTGCAGCTGATGACGAGTTGCGCGGAAGTGTCACGCACGAGTTGCGCGGAGTGTCGCGCAGTTGCGTGAGTGACAGTTCTTATCGTTATCGCTTCTCGGAGCGATAACACCGACAAAGTCGTCGCCCCGTGCCCCTTATGGGGGTTCCGGGGCGAAGGCCGTTCAACAACTGAAGAGAAGAAGCAGTAGGCGAAAAAAGCGATGCGCCCGGCTGGAACCGGGCGCATCGTCGGCAGAACTTGGTCTGCGTATTTTCCACGCACATCAGATCACGTTCCTGTCGTTCGCGTCCAGCCAACCGGCGTGTCACGACCATCTCTAACCAAAGGAACGATTCTGATGCCTGACATGGTTTTTGACGCCTTCAAGGCGTTCGACAAGAAGCTCAAGCTTGACCGCGAGGTCACCGATGAGGCGCGGTCTATCGCTGCGACCCTCGAGACGTGCCTCCACGACGCGGGGCTCTGCCAGTCCCGCCTTCTCCAGGGCTCGTTCGGTCGCAAGACCATGCGGCCCCCGCTCAAGGACGTTGACATCGTCATCGTCCTGCCGGACCGTCTCGCCGGCCAGCGCAGCCAGCCCGGCATGTCCGAGTGGGCTATGAACGAGTTCCGCAAGGCCATCGTTGACTCCAAGTTGTTCCCTGGCGTCGCGTTCGACGTTGAGCAGGCGCACGCCCACGCGTTGCAGCTCAGCATCCCGGGCGTCGACTTCACGGTGGACCTCGTCCCTGCTTTCGAGACCGAGAACCCCGACGACGGCTGGCTGTACATCGCCGACCGCGACAAGGACGAGTGGACCAAGCGCTCCGACGTCCGCCGGCTGAGCAACAAGGTCTCCGCGCGGAACCAGCAGTGTGGCGGTGTCTGGGTGAACCAGGTGCGGCAGGCGAAGCACTCGCTGGACCGGGACCCGAAGGTCAAGGAACTGGTCTGCGGGCTGCTGGTGGAATCGCTGGCCTACGAAGCGGTGACCAAGCGCATGCAGCCCCAGGACGCCATGGTCGCCATCTTCACGGCCGCTGTCGACAAGCTTTCGGGGCCGTACGCCGGACTCGCCCAGGACGACCTCACCCGCAAGTGGTCTGGCGCTGACCGCGCCCAGGTCCTGAGGTTTTTCAAGGAGAAGCTGCGCAAGGCAGTCGAGGCGGTGCGTCTGGAGAGCGCCGGTGATCCTGTCGCTGCAGTGCACATCTGGCGGGACGTCTTCGGCGACTTGTTCCCGCAGACCGACGTGACCTTCACCGAGCGTCTGAAGAGCATCCGTCAGGTCGGCGGGGCGGTGACCTCGAGCGGGCTCTTGACCACTGCTGCAGGGAACGCGCGCCCGGCGCGCCCATGGCGCGCCGTCGACGGGAATGAGGTTGCCACCGTGCGGCCGGCCTCCACTCGCCCCCCGGTGCAGGTGTCTGTGTCGATGGAGGACCTGCTGGCGGATCCCGCTGGCGTGGCCTCCAACGTCACCTCGGGCAACGTGATCTGGGGTGCCGCAAACGTCGAGGGACGCCAGCTCAGCAAGGGTCTCGCGGTCAAGCTGGAGCTGGACCTCCTGCCGGTTCCTGAGGCCGCAGCGGAGGGTTACGGGACGGAGCGAGTCCGCGTAGTCGTGACGCGCGAGCGCAAGGTCCTGGTGTACCCGTTGAGTGGGCGCGGTCGGACCTGGCGTCACCGCAACAATGTCGGCCCCGAGATGCTGTGCCTGCAGTACGCCGGCGATGACCCTGCCCTGTTGTGGCTGTGGGAGGACGGGCTGGGGGACCTGTTGACGCGTGTGCGGCTGCACGTGCTGTCGGAGGAGGTGTTCCGTCGCGAAGGTCAGTGGCCCGGAGAAGAACTTCCGCACGGACGCCCGGAGAACGGCGTGGTGTGGCCCGTCAACAGCCAGGCCATGCGGGAGGCCCTCAAGAAGTGGTCCCGATGAACGACATACTCCGCGCGCTGGTCGGAGACGACGGCAAGGGTGCGGGTTGGCTCATCATCACGGCCATCCTGACCAGCGGCGTCGTGAGCGTCCTTGTCACGAAGTTGTTCGAGCGTGGCGCGAAGCGTGACGAGCGCGTTCGTCAGGGCTACGCGGACAGCACGGCAGCCCTCGTGGCGTGGGGCGAGTTCCCGTACCGCGTCGCCCGCCGCACCTCTGACGAACCTGATGTCTGCGCGGCACTGGTTGGGCGCGGGCATAACGCTCAAGAAGCCCTGGCATGTCGGCGAGCATGGGTGGTCGGAGAGTCGGTCGTGATGAGCGAGGTGTACGCGGCCATCACCAGCCAGCTGCGGCCGCACGTCGGCGCGGCGACTCAGGCCGCCTGGCGACGTCCTCCATCGTCGGGTGGTGCAGGCATGGTTCTGTCTGATGGCCAAGCGCTGCCGCAGGTGGACGTGGACCAGTTCGTAGACATGTGGTGCTTGGTCCTGCGATACCGGTACGGCTGGCGTCGATGGCTGTTCCTGCCGGCGTTGCTTCGGTGGCGGTTGCGGCGCCGCGGTGTGCCGTTGGCGCACCCCGCTGCCCTGGCGGCGCCCGGTCGGTCGTCGGCATCTGCGTCCTTGGCAGAGTCGACCACCTGAGAGCTCACCATGGGCTCCCGGTCGCCGCGCGTAGCGGCGACCGGGAGGCTCAGGGCCTTGCGGGCGTGAGGCGATGCGCCGGTATCGGGTTGGCGGGTGCGGCCTCGTCCCTCGTGGTGGGCATCTCGTCGAGCATGAGGCTGTACCGCACGTCTGGGGTGAGCTCCCACTTCGCTGTGGACCCAATCTCTGCAGAGGCGGCGACGATGAGGCCGGCGTTACTCAGCTCTGGCAGGCGCACCTTCTGAGTCTCCATGTTGCTGGCGAGCCGGACGTCCCCGTCGCGGATCTGCCTGAGCAGGCGAGCCTGGGTGATGGTCAGACTCCGTCGCGCGAAGTGGATGTGCCACAGCGCCTTAAGTGTCTGCGGGTCCACCGTGGTCACGGTGCGGGCGATGCGCACGTCGTGGTGAAGGCGGTGAACGCGCAGTCCGGCCGGTCGCAGCGTCGTGTCGAGACCGTCCAGGGCCGCGAGGACACGCGTGAGGTCCCAGTCCAAGGCATCGGCAAGCGCTTCTACGGGGACAAGCACTTTGACGTCTGCCAACAGGGACCCGACCGTCGCGATGTCGCCGTTGCCGCGGCCGGCCGGGGTGCAAGGGGAGGAGGCGTCTTGGTCGTCGAGGAGTTCGACCAGCTCAAGGGCCAGGATGGAGCCGAGCTTGGCGAGCTGGGCAAGGGTGAGGTCCCATCGACGCGGCCAGCTTCGACGCTGCGGACGACGGCGGTGCTGACTCGCAGGTGTGAGGCGACGTCTCGTTCGGACAGGTGGAGCTCGAGTCGCCGGTCCCGGATGTTCAACCATGTTGAGAGCCGCGCAGAGTTCGACCGACCCGCACCGGCGTAGCTCATCAGCATGTGCTGGGGCGAGCCATCAGCTCTTAAGTCCAGCGCCACAGGCCGCAGCAAGTCGCTCTGCCGGAGTAGCCGCTTGCCGGCCGACTTGTTTCCCTACGACCCGTAGGGAAACCGCCCTTGGTGTGCACCAGAGGTCGGCGCACAGTTCGCCTGCGCCGCTGGCACGGACCGGGCCGGACGCCCGGAGCCTACGATCCGGTCTTGCGCCACCGCGAGGGTCGCTCGCCCGGGACGGCCAGCAGGTCGCCACGCTCGGCGAGCGCGTTCAGGGCCCGGGTGGCGTTGGATTGAGGAACCTCCAGCTGCTGAGCCACCTCGCTCGCAGCCAGCCCGTGTTCCCCGGCCAGACCCTTGAGCCCCAGTACCCGCTCCTGCAGACGCCCGTGCGCTCGACCCTCGGGACGGCGGGTCGCCGCGGGGTTCTCGGCGTCTTCGCGTAGCGTGTCCGCGAAGCGCAAGAGCGCTCGCCCGATGTCCTCGGCGAGCTGGGCGACAGCCCGGCCACCCGGTGGGGGAGTGCTCATGCGATAACGATAACGGACCGACAAAACGATAACGAGTGTCGTCGGGCAACTCGAGCATCCGCTCGACGCAACTCGACAGCTGAGCCCCGGCCTCCGGGCCACCAAGTCCGCTCTGGTTCCGCCAGGAAGACCCTGGCGGGACCGGAGCGGACTTGTGCGTGGGGTTCCCACCAACTGCCCTGGGGCAGGGCGTCATGCCCCAGCGTTGCCTGACCCCAGCATCAGCCGACCCCACCGGCCCGAAAGATCCGGCGGCAGGGCGTAGCCCCCTGCGGCGATGCGCGCTGCCCAGCCCTCTGGGACCCAGGTGCCCTGCTCGAACTGAGGGTGTCTCGGATGTTGTACCCGCGCCCACAATGTGAGGACCAACTCGGCCCAGTCGCTGTCCACAATCCATTGCACAGGTCCCTGGGTGGAATTGCCGGACATCCACAGTTGCCCGGGCCCTATCAGTTGAGCTGACGTGACAGCGGGCCATCCCCATGGCAGGAGGCCTCGCCGAGACTGGAGGTAGAAGCCAGAGTCGGAGACATGGATCAGGCCGTCGTCTACGGGGCACCATCTGGGCGTCGCCGCGTCTGCGGCCGCACGGCGGCGCGAGTTATTGCCCACTGCTCTGCCGATCGCGACCCCCGCCGTGAGGGCAGCCCCGTACGGGCCTGACGCGAAGAAGAAGCCTGAGTCATGCGTGTACGAACCGTTTCCGAGGCTGACGAACTCGTGCAAGACGAATGGGCCGGTCGCCACGATCTTTTCGTCCTCGGCGAGCGAGCCTGGGAAGGTTGTCGGAACGTCGGGTACTTCGTGGAACCGACCACAATCGATGAGATCGTTGATCGTGAACGTGCGCCAGATGGCCGCATCGTGTTGGGACGCCGTGGGCGACATCTAGACCTCCTCCACTTGGCCGAACTCTAGCTGCCCCCGGGGGATGCTTCTAGGTGGCCAAGAGCACGGGGGAACCACTAGGTTAGGGTTACCTAACTCAGTCGGGAGACCAAGCGATGAGCCAGTACGGCGTGCTCGAGCGCACCACCATCGCGGCCTACTCCGCCGCGTTCGCCACGACCATGGCGATGCCGCCACGGCGCGACTTCTATCCCCAGCTCGAGGCTCAGGTGACCGCCCTGGAGCACCTGTCGCCGGCCTTCCGCCGGGTCACCATCGCCGCACCGGGGCTCGCAGACCTCACGCTCACCGGTCCGGACGAGTACCTTGGGCTGTTCATGCCGCAGCCCGCTGGGAACCTTCACGTGCCGGCGAACATGCTCAACCCGCGCACCGCCCTGGGAAAGATGCCCGAGCAGCTGCGGCCGGACCTGCGGTGGTACACCATCCGGGCGCACCGACCTGAGCGCGCCGAGATCGACGTCGACATCGTCTGCACCGGCCACGACGGCCCGGGATCGCGGTGGATCCGGTCGGTCTGCGTGGGGGACGAGGTCGGCCTGCGGATCCAGGCGGCGCCATACGGCAGCGCTCCGCCCGTCGGCCACCACCTGCTGATCGCCGACGAGACCGGGCTGCCCGGCCAGCTCGCGATCCTCGACGCGTATGCCGACGACGACCGACGGCGCTTCACGGCGGTCGTCGAGGTGCCGAGCGAGGACTTCTTGCACGACGAGGCCTACGCGGCCGGCGTGCACGTCGTCTTCCGCGGTGACGACGAGCCCGGCTCTGCGATCCTGCCTGCCCTGCGGGCGTGCGGGATGGCCGACGTCGACTACGCGTGGGTGTGCGCCGAGGCCGCCACCGTCGCCGCCTGCCGGCGTCACCTCGTCAAGGAGCGCGACGTGCACCGACGTCACGTCATGGCGAGCGGCTTCTGGAAGGTCGGCCAGCCCCGCCTCTGACCGACGCGTCGCGGTCAGGATGGGGCGTCGTGATCGGACCAGTCGGCGTGGAGGGGGCGCCGACTGGTCAGTTTCGGCGGGTAAGGGCGTCGACATGTGACCAGTCGGCGAGGGGGGTCCTCAGGGGCGCGGGCCGATGAGTGACATCACCGCTGCTGACGCCGCGACCTGACCGGCCGCCATGGCCATGACGACCGACTGCATGGGCATCGGCAGCGCGGGCACGTGCGCGAGGTCGCCCGCGGCCATGACGCCGGGCAGGCTCGTGCGCTGGAGCTCGTCGACGCGTATGGCGCCGGAGTCGTTGCGGGCGAGTCCGAGCTGCGCGGCGAAGGGCGCGCCCTGGCGCAGGTCCGGTCGCAGGAACAGGACGTCCACGTGCTCGGTGGAGCCGTCGGCGAGCGTGACGTCGACGCCGTCGCCCGTGTCTCGCACCGCGCGGACGGGCGCACCTGCGGGGTCGCCCTCGAGGGGGAGCAGCACCAGCGACCCGGCGACGGGTTCCAGCAGCGCGGTCAGGTGGGCCGCCGGGCCGGTCCCGAGGATGCCGAAGCGTCCCCCGGCGAACTCGTGCGCGTGGCAGAACGGGCACTGCGCGGCGCGTCCGCCCCACAGGTCCTGCAGGCCGTCGACCTGCGGCAGCTCGTCCCGGACCCCGGTGGCCAGGATGACGGCTCTGGCGACGAGGTCCTCACCCGCGGCGAGGGTCACGGCATACGTGCCGTCCGGTCTCGGGGTCACGGTGGTGGCCCGGACGTCGCGCACCTCCACCGTGGGATAGGCCGCGAGCTCCGCCCGTGCAGCGGCGCGCAAGGTGGCCGGGGGAGTGCCGTCCTGACCGATCACGTTGTGCATGTGGGTGACTCGCGCGTTGCGATAGGTGCCGTCGTCCAGCAGCACCGCCTGGCGGTGCACCCGGCCGATCGAGAGGGCGGCCTGCAGCCCGGCCGGGCCGCCGCCGATGATCACGATGTCTGTCGTCATTGTCATGCTCGTCAGCGTGTACCTTCAGGTTGACATGAAGGCAAGTGACGATGCGGGACTGCCGATCCGCGAGGTGGCTCGGCGGTTCGACGTGCCCACCCACGTCCTGCGCCACTGGGAGGACGTGGGGCTGCTCAGCCCGGCCCGCGACGCCAGCGGCTACCGGCGCTACGTACGCGTCGATCTCGTGCGCGTCGCCGTCATCGCCCGCAACAAGCTGATCGGCATGTCCCTCCCGCAGATCCGTGCGCTCCTGGACGAGGGTGCGCCGGGACGCCACCAGGTGCTGGAGGCGCACCTGAAACGCCTGGACGAGCAGCGCCGCGAGCTCGAGCGGTCGAGGGTCATGACCGAGCACTCCCTGCGCTGCCGCGCGCACGACATCGCGCAGTGCCCACGCTTCGCCGCCCTGGTGGCCGACGTCATCGACGGCGGCCCGGTGCCATCCGACTGGGACGCCGCCATCTCCCTGGACGGGCCGCCAGGCGCCAGCAGCCCAGACGCCGCGTCGCCTGGCCACGGCTGACGCTCACGCCGCGGCGCGGGATGCGGCAGGGTAGGGGGCATGGCTCGACGTCGACCTCCCAGGACCCCGCAGCAGCGACCCCAACCCCGCGCCAAGGCGCGGCCTCCCGTCGACGACCTCCCGCTCCTGCCGGAGGTCCGTCGCGCCCTGCGCTCCGACGACCCTTGGGCCGTGGCCATGATGGCCTCCGGCATCGCCTGGACGATGCGCCACCCGGCCGACGTGGCATGGTCCGCCGGGGACCTGGTCGAGAGCTTCGTCGGCGTCGACGTGCGCGAGACCACCGCGCTGCTGGCCGCGCTGGCGCCGATGGTGGACCACGAGCTGTCGGTCACCATCCGTCGCGCGCTCATGCGCCGCACCCAGCCCCTGCCCGCGGCTCTGCAGGCGCTCGCCCAGCAGGTGCCCGTCCGGGGCGCGCACATGACCTCGCCGGGCGATCGGGGCGAGAACCTCTACCTGCAGCTGTCGCTGCCCGACGGCGGCGTGGTGACGTGGTTCGTCTACGTCGACTACTCGCTCGGCACGATCGTCAAGGACGCGTTCTACGCACCCCAGACCATCGACCAGATCTGGGCCTGGATGCAGGAGCGATCTCCTGGCGCCGAGGAGGCCGTGTGGACGGAGCTGAGCCACGCCGACGTCCGCGCCCGGCTCGAGCTGGCGATCGCGCGCCACAACGAGATGCTGGAGGGGCCGGTGTCCGACACCTGGCCCATGTGCCAGCCGCTGCTCGAGGTGTCGCTGGCCACCTGTCCCGAGGGTGGCGACCCCAGGGCCGGTCAGTCCCTGCCCCTGGACGGCGCCCCGCTCGACCTCGGTCCGGACGACCCCATCGACGGGATCTTCTACGAGGTCGACCTGCCCGAGCGGGCCATGGCCCTGGCGATCATCGGGGGGATGGACCTGCCCGACGACGACCCGGAGCTGTACGACGCCATCTGGGTGATGGTGACGGGGCCCTTGGCGCACGGAGGCGACCCGCTCGACCTGTCCGAGGCGGCCGTCGTGGGGATCCTGGAGTCGGTCGCGCCATACCTGCCGCTGACCGACGAGGTCTGGCCGCTGGTGCCGGAGGCCCTCAGGATCATGACGAGGCATGCGGCGCGGGTGCGTTCGTGGCCCGATGGTCAGGAGGAGCGCGTCATCGCGGCGATCGACGCCGCGGAGCGTTTCTACGGCAGCCGTATGACGACGCCCGAGGCTCGCGAGCGCCGCCGTCAGATGCGCGAGGCCACCGCGATCACCGAGTCCGGCATGGAGGGCTACCTCCTCGACTCGCTGGCCTCCGTCGTCGGGGGCCGCGACGTGCTCGACGCCCTGGACACCGAGCCGCTGCCCGACGAGCCCCTGGACCTCACCGGCGTCCCGGAGGCCGCGCGTGACCGCGTCACCGCGATCGCCGCCGTGCTGGACACCGTCATGGAGGATCTCTTCGACGGGGTGGAGGCGCGCACGGCCTGCCGTCGTGTCCTGGCGGCGATCGCGCGGACCGACCACCGGGTGCTGATGCGGGGCCGGGTCGACACGGCCGCCGGCGCCATCGCCTGGATCGTGGCGAACGTCAACGAACTGACCAGTCCGTACGGCCCCGTCACGATGGGCGACCTGATGGAGGCGTGCGGCATCGCGTCCGGGAGCGTCAGCCAACGCGCGACGACCCTCCTGGGCGTGCTGGGCATCTATCGATCCGAGTGGAGCTATGGATCCTTGGAGAACGTCGACCCGTCGTGGCTCGTGGCCGAGGAGCGGGCCGAGCTGGTGGAGGAGCGCGAGGCGGCACGGCGAGGCTGATCCGCGCAGTCCTTGGCGAGAGGCGAAGCGATCGGAGGGGCCGGGGGCGGGCGTCGGGATGGGAGAGTGTCCGGCATGCCTCTCGTTGCCGGCGTCGACACGTCCACCCAGTCCTGCAAGGTGGTCGTCTGCGACGCTGACACCGGTGAGGAGGTGCGTCGTGGCTCGGCGCCGCACCCGGACGCGACCGAGGTGGACCCGCGGCACTGGTGGACGGCCTACGAGGCTGCGGTCGACCGGGCGGGCGGGCTCGACGACGTGGCGGCTGTGTCGGTGGCGGGCCAGCAGCACGGGATGGTGGCGCTCGACGAGGGTGGTGACGTCATACGGCCTGCTCTGCTGTGGCACGACACCCGGTCGGCCGAAGCCGCCGACCAGCTCGTCGCCGACCTCGGTGGCGGTGACCCGAGCGCCGGCAGGAGGGCCTGGGCGGAGGCGACCGGCAGCGTCCCGCTGGCGTCGTTCACGGTGGCCAAGCTGCGCTGGCTCGTCGATCACGAGCCCGAGCACGCGAGACGCGTCGCGGTCGTCGCGCTGCCGCACGACTGGCTGACGTGGCGCCTTCGGGGCGCCGGCTCCCTCGACGACCTGGTGACAGACCGGTCCGACGCGTCCGGGACGGGCTACCTCGACGTGGGGACCGGCGACTACCGGCGCGAGCTGCTGGCGCTCGCCACCCGGGACCGACTGACCGACATCCAGCTGCCGCGGGTGGCCGGGCCAAGCGAGCAGGTGGGACGCGTGCGAGGGCGCTCGCCGCGAGACCTGGTCGTGGGTCCTGGCTGCGGCGACAATGCCGCCGCCGCGCTCGGGCTGGGGCTGTCGGCCGGCCACACCAGCGTCTCCGTCGGCACCTCGGGGGTGGTCGCGGCGGTGTCGGCCACCCCCACCCACGACGCGACGGGTCTGGTCGCGGGCTTCGCCGACGCGGCAGGGGCCTGGCTGCCGCTGGCCTGCACGCTCAACGCGAGCCGGGTCCTCGACGCCACGGCCCGGCTGCTCGGCGTCACGCACGACCAGCTCAGCGAGCTGGCGCTTGAGGGCGACAGCGGCGCCGACGGCCTGGTGCTCGTGCCGTACCTCGAGGGCGAGCGAACCCCCAACCTCCCTGGTGCGACCGGGAGCCTGCACGGCCTCACCCTCGCGACGATGACGCCCCAGCACGTGGCCCGCGCTGCCGTCGAGGGCGTGCTGTGCCTGCTCGCCGAGGGGCTCGACGCGATCCGCGCCCAGGGCGTCGTGGTCGACGACGTCACCCTCGTCGGGGGTGGGAGCCGCTCCCGCGCGGTGCAGGTGCTCGCCCCGCAGGTCCTCGGGGTCTCCGTGACCATCCCCGACTCGGGGGAGTACGTCGCGCGTGGCGCCGCCCGGCAGGCCGCCTGGGTGCTGACGGGTACGCCGGAGCCGCCGGACTGGTCCTCCTCCCTGCGCACCGAGTGCGTCCCGGCCGATCCGCGGCCGCAGGTGCTCGCGCGCTATCGCGAGGTGCGCCCCTGGTCCACGTGAGTCGCGCGGCCTGGTCGACGCGGCTCACTTCAGCCGGGCGTTCACGGCGATGTATGGCGTGCCGCCCCGTGCCCTCCGCCGCCACCGATGACGACGGCCAATTCGTGGCCCGCGTCGTTGGGGTCTGTGACTTCATGGTCGACGAGGCCGGGGTGTCAGCGACTGGTGACCTCAAGCAGTCGCAGACCGGGCACGTCGCGATAGATGCGATCCCCCGCGAGCAGCGGGAGGTCGTGCGCGATGGCGGTGGCCGCGACCCAGGCATCGCCCATGTGCAGCTTGTCTGCGAGGGGGTGACCGGCAGCCCGGCAGGCGGCCCGAACCTCGGCGAACGCCTTGACGACCTCGGTCGTGACCGGTGCCGTCGCATGACGGGCGAGCGGAGCCGCCAGCCCGGCGAGGCGGGCCGGTCCCCACCTGGCGGACAACGCACCGAACCGCAGCTCACCCTCGGTCTGGGCTGCTATCACGATCGTGCGCCCGGTGAGACGACGCCGCCAGTCTGCGACCTGCGGTTCGCGGTCGCGCGCCGTCATCACCACCTTGCTGAACGCATCGGTGTCAAGGAGCACGACTCCCTCAAGCACGTATCGCCGCCAAGAAGTCATCCAGCTCGTCGTCGGTCAGGTCCAACGGTTCTGCGGCGGGCACCGCCTCGCTAGCGGCGATGGCGACACGCAGGGAGACGGGTGGAGCCGTCATCCCCAGGAGCTCGCCGATGTCGCGAGCCCTGCTGACGCGGGGGCCTTCCATGCGGGGTCGGCGAGTCCCCTCGCCCCCGATGAACGGACCCACGACGGTGACCCTCTGGGTCACCAGGGTGGCGGCAGCCTCCGGCTCCGGCACGTCAAGGAGCTCGATGGCGTTGTGAGCGCCATCACGGACCCGGAAGTGACCGGTGCGAGCATCCACCATCTCCAGCACCCGTGCATGGTGGCCTCACCCGGCAACGACGTCCGGCGCTGCCAGGGCACCCGGCTGACAGCACCCGCTTCGAGCGTCTGGGAGCCGACTCCGGGCACGGACACCTCCACCGTGCGAGCAGCCTTGCCGAGCGCGACGATCAGATCGTCCACCGCCGCCGCCACCGAGTCCGAGATCGCCGGCGGACGACGATCGTGCGCCATGCCGTCGACGATGTCCCAGAAGGTCTCGTCGACCTTGGCGGCCAAGGGGTCGATGTCGAGCGCAGCGTCGTCGCCCACGGTGAACACGACCCGTGTGCTCCCTGGGCGCAAGGCCACCCGCACCGAAGCCAGCCTCTCCAGCTCGGCCGCTGCCCTGCCCAGACCAGGTCGCTCGGCGACGGCCCGGGTCAGCCGGTACGTGACGTCTTTGAAGGCGTCGATGATCGCCACGGCGTCGCCTGCGAGCAGGGTGCCGTCGGCGGCGTCATGACCGACAAGCCGGATGTCGAACTCGCGCGTCATCGGGACCACAGCCTTCCTGGTCGCTGGTCACTCCACCATAAAGGCCACGTCGGACACCGCTCGCCTAGCGAGCCCGAGTCAGCAACACGCCGCGCACCGAGCTACGGATTCACGGAACCGGCGCGGCCATCGCCCGAGGGGAAGCTCGCGGTGGTCACTGGTCAAGGGCACTCGTCCTGGGTCTGCGTACCATCAGGGCAGGTGACGAAGTTCTCGCCGTTCTCGTAGGCGTCGAGGAAGCCCGGACTGACGCCCTCAGACTTGAGCTTCTCAAGGTTGGCCTTGGCCTTCGACTCGGCCCTGGCGCGGGAAAGGTTGCCCAGTGCCCACTGGCGGCAAACCTCGCCCGGCCACGTGGCGGGGCATTGCGACCTCGATCGCCTCGACTGGGGTCGGGCCTTCGGCGCCCGCGTCGGCGTGGGAGCCACACGGGTGATCACCCGGCTGGCTGGGGTCGGTGTCGCCAAGGGGGAGGTTGCGGAAGGCATTGCCGTTGCCGAGGCGGTGATGCTGGGAGTGACGGTCACGGTGACGGTTGAGGGGGTCGGAGCGGCTGGCGACGGCGTGTTCGTCACGGCGCTGCACGCGGACATCGTGAACGCCACCGCCGCGGCGCAAGTCGCCCAGCGTCGGGATCTCATCGACATGCCTGGTCGTCCTCGTACCAGTAGAGCCCGTCTGGGCATGCGTGCTCCTTGGCGATGCGATCGGCCTCCTCGACCTGGTCGTTGATCCAGGCCTCGTGCTCGGCCTGCTCCTCCGGGGTGCGGCATACACCGGTGGAGTCGTAGACACGGCACTCCTGCGTCGGCTTGGTCGGTGTCGGCGTCCCGCATCGGGTGGCCTTGTCGGTGAATGTCCACCGGGTCTTGTAGCCGTCGGCGATGCGGTACCCGGACTTCGCGCGTGCGGTGACCATGGCCTCGGATCCGGACCACTCCATCTGCTGGTCGTAGGTGATCCCGCGAACCTCCGGCGTCCTGATCTGGTCGTTCTCGGGACCGCAGACCACCTGGACCGTCGGGCGCTTCGTCTTGACGACGGTCCTCGGGTCCAGAGCCTTCGTGGCCTTTGGGGTGGCGGATCCCGCGTTGCCGGCGGGCGACGGCACAACCGCACTGGCTGGGCCTGTGGAGGCCACGGGGCTGGCCGTCACCGTCACGGTCTTGACCGGCGTTGGTGCCTGCGCGGCGGGCGTCGGCGTCGAGCTGCAGCCGGCGACCGCGAGCGCGGCGATCCCGACGATGGTGATGCGGTGCATGTGCTTCCCCCTGAAGGACGGCCCCTCGGCCGTCACGGATCACTCTGCCCGGTGGACGGGCGGGCGGAGGGGGATTCCGCCGAAGTCGCCTCAGCCGTTCGCCGGTTGGCCGAGCGTGCGGGAGACGGCATGCCCAGTCGATCGCGACGCCGCTGATCATCGGGGATCTGGTCACCGAGACCGTCGTCACGTCCGCGCGGCTCTACGTCGCCGTGCTGTCGGCCCTCGGAGCCCTGTCCTACCTGCTGCTCCTCGGCACGGTGGAGCGCCTCGAGTCCTGAGCGTCCACCAGCGGACCCGGCTGACCGGGGTGCCCTGCGCCCCGGTCAGCTGCTCGCGAGATGGATCTCCTCGGCGGGATCGTCGTCGCTGACGTCCATCCGGTCGACGTCGAACCGCTCGTCGAGCGCGGCGTACTCATCGGCCGGGACCCGAGAGACGGCGTGGATCTGGGAGAAGAAGTAGTACATGGCCATGTCACGGGTGTGGTCGTAGGCCTTCATCCGGCCGTCGCAGTAGCCGCCGATGCAGAAGCTGACGCGACGGTCGGTGATCCCGTCCTGGTCCGTGCGGTAGCGGATGTCGAGGTGGTAGAGGCGCTCCGGACCGCGCAGGGCCGTGCACAGCAGCTGCACCTCCTCGTCGCTGAGACGGGTGTTGACCCGTCGCACGACGTCGGGGGTGTCGCCCCACGCGCCCAGGTCGTCAGCGACCACGCGACCAGTGATCTCCTCGGCGGCGGCATGGAGGTGGAACTCGCCCATCTCGAGCGCGGCCTCGTGCTCCCGGCGCTCCCAGTCTCCCCACCCGGCCTCGACCGCGTCGTCCGCCGTGTCCAGCTCGGAGTCCTGTCCTGGCCCCTGCAGGGTGTCCAGCGTCTCGGTGCCGAAGATCCGCGCCAGCACAGGGGGACACCGGTCCGGGTCCGCCATCACCGGGTCGGCGTGCCACCGATGGCCCCAGCTCTGGCCGTGCAGCCAGTCCTCCAGCACCGCCACCATGGCTTCCTCGCCGGCCTGCTCGCCGAGGTAGGCGCGGCCGAGGCTCGACGTGCCGCCGAGGGCGTGCAGCCCGAGCAGCTGCGACTCCTGCCAGGCGGGCTCCAGCCGCGCGTCAGGGTCCACCGTGCTGGTGACCGCGAGATCGCAGACGACCTCGTCGTCCCCGTGCCAGTGATGCGCCAACGGCGACCGCCAGTGCGCGCACGCCTGGGCGAAGACCGGTGAGGTGGCGTACCCCTCGGGCATGTCTGCCAGGAGGGACAGCAGCTCGGCGCGGGCCTGGCAGCAGAGCCCGCAGTCGTGGAGGGTGCTCGTCAGGGATGGCAGGAGCTCCCAGCGGCGGCTGCGCTCCTGGGTCCAGTGCGCGCCCGACAGACCCCATGAGCAGATGACGTCCAGGACGATCTCGGAGGGGTCGATCAGCAGCGTGGCGTCCCACCGCGGCCCGGGGGCCACTCCCTGGGGGTCGGACGTGATCACTCCCAGCGTGAGGCCGGCGCGCAACGCCATACGAACCTCGTCGGTCGTGGAGCCCGTGACGCGGGCGAGGCGGCTGATCTGCCTGCGGCCCACCTCGCTCCAGGTGGTCGTGGGCACCGGTTCGCGCGCGATGAGCTCCCAGACAGCCAGCAGTCGTATGACGAACCGACGCAAGGCCGTGGCGGCCGCATCATCGATGGCTCCCTGATCGACGGGCCACAGCGGCGGCGTCGGCCCCTCGAGCGAGACGCCGTCTGGCGGAGGCGCGGACGTAGTCCGACGGATGCTCTCGTCCAGGCCCGGGCACAGGTGCAGCCAGCCATCGGCACGGCCCACGTAGCCGCACGCGACCGCGGCGCCCACCATCGTCGCCACGTCCTCGGGGGCGCCCCGAAGGACGTCCACCGCGTCGGCCTCGGGGATCGACCCCCCGCGGTCGGCCATCACCCGCAGGAGGTGGAGATAGGGAGTGGCCATGCGCCGAACGTCCGGGAGCACGTTGTCCGGGTCGCCCAGCATGGTCGCGAGCTGGGTGAGGTCACGCGGGCTGATCGGTCCGTAGCCGTTGCGGCGCAACGACGTCAGGCGCACGGTCATGAGGTCCTTGAGCTCGTCGGTCGTCTTGTCCGCGAGCCATCGCACGTAGGGGTGAGTTGAGGTCGGCATACGGCCAGCCTGCCGCCCGTCCATCCCCGGGCCGGCCCGTCATCCACAGGTGGGGCACGCCGGCCGTCCGGAACGCGACAGCCTGTGGACAAGGTGGCCTGTTCTAGGGTCTTGTCCATGGAGCCGACCGATCTCGACGACCTGATGGCAGCCCTGCGGACGTGGGCCGGCAAGCAGAAGCGTGCCTACGACGAGAACCACCTCGAGACCCTGCTCGGGCTGCGCCAGATGAGGCAGGATCTGGCGGCGACGCAGTGGCCGGGCGGGTCCGTGAGAGAGACCTACGAGCAGGCATGGTTGTCGCACGGGCCGGTGGCCGCGCCGGACGTCGAGACCGCCGCGCAGACCGTGGAGACCTTCGTGCGGTTCTTGCGGAGCACCGGTCGGCTGTCGCACGGCTCGGGGGAGGCCAAGCTGCTGGCCAAGGAGGCGCGCCAGGGGGCGTCCTACGTCCAGGAGCACGGCGGTGACCGGACCACCTGGGGCCAGAACAAGGTCTTGATGGACTTCGGTGAGAGCCGGGGCATCTCGCTGCTGGGGGCGGCTGACCTGGACGAGGTCCAGACGCGTCTGTCCGAGATCATGGAGCAGTGGAACGCCCTCCCGGACGACGAGCGGCGGGCCCTGATGCCGCTGCCAGGGGGAGGTATGTCGCTCCCGACGATCCCCGATCTCGGCACCGTCGGTGGGGGTGACGGCCTCGGCCCGGAGGACGACGGTCTCGAGGAGCTGGTCGCCGACATCGCCCACGAGATCGTCCGCCCCGGGGAGGTGCCGGCCGTGGTCGGCCCGGACTCGCGACCGCTGGCGGACTACCTGGACCACGCCGCCGGCGACGCGTTGGCCCTGCTGGGCATGGTCGCGGTGCACGCGCAGCTCGACGCCGACGCCCCCGACGTCACCCCCGACGTGTTCGACGACGCCTGGGACACGATCCCCTTCCTGCAGGACCTCGCGCGCTTCGTCGCCTGGGTCCGGGAGGCGGGCGAGGTGCAGCTCACCGCGACGGGAAATCTGAAGCGTGCCGACGCCGCCCACCTGTGGGAGGCGCTGGGGCTGGACGCGCGACCTGGAGGTGAGAGCGCCGACGGCACCTATGCCTGGCGCAGCGCAGCGGACTGTGCTGCTCTGGAGCGCCTGTTTGCGACGGCGGTCGTGATGGACCTCGTCGCGCTGCAAGAACGCCGGCTCCTGCCAGGCGCTGGTCCCAGGGGCGACGCGAACCCCGGTGCCTCGGCTCTCATCGCGACCGTCGAGACCATCGCCGCCCACCGCGACGTGGACCTGATCGGCGCTCAGGAGGCGGTGTGGATCTATGCCTGCCAGGTGGCCTGGGCGCTGCAGCGGCCCGTGACCCGTGAGGAGCTGACCGACTTCCTCGGGGGCTGGTCGGGGCTCTGGCGGGCCGGAGAACCAGGGAGTGCAGGACGGGCGCGGGTCGTCGACCGAGCCGTCGCGATGGCCGAGTACCTCGGGCTGGTCGACCGCGCCGGCACGGGGTGGACGGGGAACCCGCGGGGTGTCTACGCCCTCGGCCTGTGGGCCTCGATCGCCCTACGTCGGGCTGGCGAGGTCGGCTGATCCTGCCGTTTGCCCACGGCGCGCCACGACTCCCGCCTAGCCTGCACTCAACGAGGTTGCGAGGGGGCAGCGATGACGGCTCGGGCGATACCGCAGGATCCGCAGCACGACACCAACAGTGAGCGGGGGGTGTGGGAGCGGCTGGTCGCTGCCCTGCCTGACGACGCCGTGGTGCTGTCCGGGCTCCGACTCACCGACGAGACCAAGGACCACGAGGCTGACCTCGTCCTGCTGCTGCCGGGCGAGGGGATCGTGGTGGTCGAGGTCAAGGGAGGCGGCTGCTCGCGCGACGCACAGGGGCAATGGTGGACGACCTCGGGCCACGGCCGGCGACGCATCGACCCCGTCCGCCAGGCCCGCCAGACCCGTTATGCCATCAGGGACTACGTCGAGCGCGACCCACGGTGGCGCGACTCGTCGCGCACCCGGATCCGGTGGAGCCACGCCGTGGTCATGCCCTACACAGCGATCGACGACGACTTCGACACCCCGGACTGCCCGCGGTGGATGATCCAGGGCCGGGGCGACCAGGGCGACCTGGCAGATCGGTTGCGCGCCATACCCGCCCGCGCCTCTGACAAGCGAGCGCCCACGGACGACGACGTGAGACTGATCGTCGAGATCCTGCGCGGCAGAAGGCTCCCCGTGGAGGACGTGACGGCCGAGGCCGACGAACGTGCCTCTCGCGCAGACCGGCTCACGGTCGAGCAGGCCACGTTGTTGGGGGTGACGCGGCTGCTCAACCGGGTCGAGGTGCGCGGGGGAGCGGGCAGCGGCAAGACCGTCCTGGCGCTCGCCCAGGCCAAGGACCTGACGCGCGGCCGCGACGACCGGGCGCCTCAGCGGGTGGCTCTGCTGTGCTACTCGATCGGCCTGGCGGAGTACTTCCGTCGCGAGCTGAAAGGCTTGAGCCGCAAGCGGACTCCGGCGTTCGTCGGCACCTTCGAGGAGCTGGGGCGGTCCTGGGGTGCCGAGGGCGGCACCCGGCAGGACGGCGACTTCTGGGAGCGTCGCCTGCCCGACCGTATGGCGGACCTGGCCGCCGCACTGCCCGACGGGGAGAGGTTCGACGCCGTCATCGTGGACGAGGCGCAGGACTTCGCGGACGGGTGGTGGCGGCCGCTGATGAACGCGCTGCGCGACGAGGAGACGGGCGGTCTGTACGTCTACACCGACGAGAACCAGCGCGTGTTCGCCCGGTTCGGCCGCCCACCCGTGCCCCTCGTCCCTCTCGTCCTCGACCACAACCTGCGCAACACCCGACAGATCGCCGACGTGTTCGCCCCGCTCACGCCGATGCGGATGCGGCCCATGGGTGGAGAGGGGCCTGCCGTTCGCCTCGTGGCCTGCGCCGCCGACGAGGCCGTCGAACGCGCCGACGACGTGGTGGAGGAGCTGCTCGACCGGGGCTGGCGCCAGCGGGACGTCGCCCTCATCACCACCGGCGCGCGGCACCCGGTGCAGGTCGAGCGCTTCGACGAGCACGACCCCCAGGCCTACTGGCGATCGTTCTGGGAGGACGACGACGTGTTCTACGGGCACGTCCTCGGGTGCAAGGGCCTCGAGCGCCGCGTCGTGGTCCTGTGCGTCAACGAGCACGAGCCGCGCGACCGCGCCAAGGAGAAGCTCTACGTCGGGTTGTCCCGGGCGACCGACGAGCTGGTGGTGGTCGGCGACCCGGAGGTCATCCGGCGGACGGCCGGCGATGCGGTGATCGACCGCCTCGGATCGCTCTGAACCATCACCGCAGGGGCACCCGTCGGCCCGCGCGCGCCGCGAACTCGTCGAGGGCAGCGAGGATCTCGGACCATCCCGCGTGGATGCCGTGCACCTCGTGACCGAGCCTGCGCCCCTCTGCGGCGGAGCGGACCGCGGAGTCGGCGAACACCTGCAGGATCGGGTCCGGGTCGCCGTCGCGGTACGCGGTGAGGGCCTCGACATGCCTCGGTCCGGAGGCGAGCAGGTCGGCGGAGATCGGCAGGGCGACACGACGCGCCAGCCGACGAGCGGCCTGGGGCTGCTTCTGACGATGGCCCGCACCATGCAGGTCGAGGAGGCCGACCGGGGGCCGGGCACGGCTTGACGCTCGGCGGGATACGGTCGTGCGGTCGGCGAACCCCCGTGGGGCGAGCCGAGCGAGACCGTCATCCACCCAGGAACGGGAGCACCTGTTGGAGCACGCCACCCAGGACGTCGTCGTGACCGCACCCTGCGGGACCCTCATCGGCCGCCGCGCCGGAGAGCTCCTGCAGTTCAGGGGGATTCGCTACGGCAGGGCCCAGCGCTTCGCGTCGCCGGTGCCTGAACCCGACGCGACGGAGCCGGTCGACTGCCGCGACCCCGGGCCGTCCGCCCCGCAGCTGCCGGTGCCCTTCCTCGACGAGGCCTTCGGTCCGGCGACGCACGGCCTGCGCCAGGACGAGGACTGCCTGCGCGTCGCCGTGACGGCGCCGGCGGTCCCGCGCGCCGAGGGTCCGCTGCCGGTCCTGGTGTGGATCCACGGCGGGTCCTACACGAGCGGGACCGGTGACGGGCCCGGCTACGAGCCCACGTCCCTGGTCACCGAGGGCGACCTCGTGGTCGTGTCCGTCACCTATCGCCTCGGGCTGCTCGGCTATCTCGGGGACGGCGGGGAGCGCGCCGCGAACCTCGGGCTGATGGACCAGCTGCTCGCGCTGCGGTGGGTGCGGCGCAACGTCGCGGCGTTCGGCGGAGATCCCGGGCGGGTGACCGCCGTGGGGCAGTCCGCGGGCGCGGACGCGGTGCTGCACCTCGCCGTCGCGGGTGCGGGGGAGGGGCTCTTCGGCCGCGCGATCGTGCAGAGCCCGCCGCTCGGCATACGCACGGCTCGAGCGGCCATGGCGCAGGCCATGGCCGAGGCGACCGCCCACGTGAGCCGGGACAGCTCGCTGGAGGAGGTGCTCGCCGCCCAGGCGGACGCCGAGCGCGTGGCGCGGGCGTTCCGCCTGCCCTCGGCCATGCCGTTCTCGGTGCAGTACTCCCACCCGCCCCTGCCCGCCGAGGAGGACATGGATGCCGCCTGGGACGCCGTCGCCCCCGACGTCGACCTCTTCATCGGGCGCACGACCGAGGAGGCGCTGCTCTTTCTCCCGCGCCTCGAGCCCGTCGCCAAGCTGACGAGCCTGCCGGTGGTCGGCGGGCGGGCGCGGCGGGCGCTGGACGAGGTGGCGACGCACGTCGTCTACGGCCGCGGCATCGACGCCCTCGCGCGCCGATGGGTGCAGGCCGGCGGCACCTGCCGCAGCTATCGGCTCTCGTGGTCGGTCCCCGGCAACGCCTATGGCGCCTGTCACGCCATCGAGCTCCCCCTGCTCTTCGGCGACGAGCGCGTATGGCGCCACGCCGCCGTCCTTCGCGGAGCCCGCTGGAGCGACGTCGACGCCGCCGGGCGCCGGCTGCGGGCGCTGTGGGGGGCGATCGCCTGGGGCCGGCCCTTCGACGAGCTTCCCCAGGAGCCAGGCGTGCTCACCCATGCGGTTCCGAGACCCCTTGCGCCGCGGCGGCTTCGACGGAGCGGCTCGTGAGTGCCCGCCAGGCGCGCATCCCCGTGATCGCGCTGTCGGGCTCGCTGGGCAGCGGCAAGACGACCCTGCTCAACCACCTCCTGCGGACCGGCACGGGGCGGATCGGTGTGGTGATCAACGACTTCGGCGACATCAACGTCGACGCCTTCCTCGTCTCGGGGCACGTCGACGCGGCCATGTCGATCAGCGGCGGCTGCCTGTGCTGCCTCTCCGACCCCACCGAGCTGGACCGCGCGCTGGAGTCGCTGGCGCGCCCCGAGCTCGACCTGGACGCCATCGTCGTCGAGGCGAGCGGGCTGGCCGAGCCGCGCGAGCTCGCGCGGCTGATCGTCAGCAGCGAGGTGAGACGGGTCCGCTTCGGTGGTCTCGTCGAGATCGTCGACGCCGCGGCGTGGGACGAGATCGGCTCGTATGACGAGCCCCCCGTCGCGACCGACCACCTCAAGGTGGCGTCGCTCCTCGTGCTCAACAAGGTGGACCGGGTGGCTCCCGATCGAGTCTCGCTGCTGGAGAACGTGATCCGTGAGCTCGTTGGTGAGAAGCCCATGGTTCCTGCGCGATTCGCCCAGGTGGACCCGGACCTGCTCTACGACTCCATCGAACGCCCCGAGCCCACCGGACAGCTCAGCCTCGTGGACCTGCTGCGCGAGGAGCAGCAGGAGCACGGGCACCTCCACCACGGGCACGAGCACGACCACGGGAAGGCACACGGGCACGAGCATGCCCACCACCACTGGCAGTCCGTGAGCGTGGACTCCCCGTCGCCCGTCGACCCGCGTCGTCTGCTGGACCTGCTCGAGAGCCGCCCGGCCGGGCTCTATCGGGTCAAGGGGGTGGTGTGGGTGGACGCACCCGGGCACCGCCAGCGGTGGGTCGTCCAGGCCGTCGGTGGTTGGGTGGCCTTCGAGCGGGGGCCGTGGCCGTCGGGTGCGGAGCGGCGCACGCAGCTCGTCGCGATCGGCACGGGGGTGGACGAGGCGGCGGTCGCGTCCGACATACGAGCCTGTCTGTCGGACGAGGGGGTCCTGGACCCCGAGCGGGTGACGCCGCTGCTGCGCTATGTCGTCCGCTGAGCAGCCCACAGAAAGAAGGAGAAAACCGGAGGGGTGCCTGCGCGCGCCGACGGGGCTGGTGGTTCACTACTGTCAGAGATCGCCGTGACCGTCCAGGAGGACCCATGCCGAGCACCGCAGCCAGCGCCGAGCCGGACCGTGTCGAGACGGTCGACGGCCCCGAGCGGGAGCGCGACCTGGACGGCGACGAGCAGGACGACGAGACCCCCCGCGGCCCGGGGCTGGTCCGGCGGCTGCTGCCGTGGGCCTTCATCGCGCTCGCGCTGCTCGGCCTGCTGATCTGGGTCTATGCCGTCTGGCTGCGGCACGAGCTCGAGCCCGATCAGCTGCCGATGCCCGAGCACCAGGAGTGGATGGCCTGGGGCGGTCCGATCCTGATGCTCCTCGGCGGTCTGCCGGCGTTCGGACTCCTGCTGTGGCGCTACCTGCGCCGCCCCCGCACCGCCTGACCGGTCTCGCTCGGGACGTGGGCGGCGGACGGCAGCGTCAGCGTCGGTGGCGGGCGTCCTGCGCCCCGCCGACGATCTGACTGATCGCGGTCCGATAGGCCACCCACGCCACGGCCGCCGTCAGCGGGTCCGCGACCCGCGGCATCCCGGTCACCGCGATCCGCTGGCGCCACCGCAGCTCGGTGCCCGGGCGCCCACCGGGCAGCAGCACCGGGCGTGCGACGGCGTAGATCGCCCCGCGAACCACCCTGCCCCGCTTGTCGATCCGGCACTCCCACGGTCCGTCGCCCTCGGGGGTGGTCACCGAGACGGTTTCCATGTCGTCGTCGAAGCCCCACGGCCCCACCGCGGTCCGGGCGCGGACGAGCGCGCCCTCGACGTCCAGCCGGCCCTCGGGGACGGACGACGTGACCACGGTGAGGGGGATCGAGGCGGTATGCCGAGAGGCCGACCACAGGCGGCGCCAGACGACGTCCCGCGGGAGGGGTAGGCGCAGCGTGATCGCAAGCTCGGCCATGACGTCAGTGCCCGGCCAGGACGCGGGCGCGGTGCGGCTTGGTGGGAAGCCGCGTGACGTCGAAGGAGAGGTTGCGTGGATCCACCTGCAGGTCAGGGCGACTCAGCGCGGCGACGGTGATGGCGAGGACGCCGACCGCGATCTTCTCGCCGGGGCAGCGGTGTCCCGTGCGGACGTCGCCCCCGCCCTGCGGGATGAAGTGCTCGACCGACTCGCGGTCGACGTCGAGGAAGCGGCGCGGGTCGAAGGTGCGCGGCGAGTCCCAGTGGCGTTCGTCGAGATTGGTGCCCACGACGTCGATGAGGATGCGGTCGCCGGCCTTGATCTGCTGGTCCTGCCAGGTGAAGTCCTCGCGGGCGATCGACGGCAGCATCGGCACGAAGGGGTAGACGCGGCGCACCTCCTCGGCGAAGGCGGTCGCCTCACGACCCCCGGCGAGGGTGCCGCGCTCGTCGGCCTCGGCGGCGAGCCGGGGTGCCCACCAGGCGTTCTCGCGCAGCGCCAGCGCAGCGAAGGCCGCGAACCGCGACACGGCGATGGTGGGGCGGACGACGTTCTGCAGCTCCACGCCGGCGGTGTGCTCGTCGAGCAGCCGGCCCTGCAGGTCGCGGTGCTCGCTGACGACCCGCAACGCCGTCCCCTCGGGCGGCTGCAGCTCGCCGGCGCGGGTGCGCCGGACCAGGGACGCGGCCCAGCGGTCGCAACGGGCCCGGTTGACCCACGCCAACAGGTGCTGGGGGCCGAGCGCGCCGAAACCGTCGACGATCTGGGCGAGCCGCCGCGCCCACACGTCCTGCTCGACCTCGGGGACCTCGATCCCCGCCCAGGTCATGACGGCGCGTCCGTAGGCCAGGACCGCCGTCTCGTAGACGTCGCCGGAGCCCTCGCGCTGCCAGCGGTCGACGGCCCGGCGCCACTGCTCCTCGACCAGGGGGAGGAGCCGGGCGACCTGGGCGTCGTCATAGGCCAGGGAGACGAACATCGCCTTGCGGTGCCGGTGCTCGTCGTCGTCCAGCCCGTGCACGGCGCCCGCGCCGAACAACGGCCCACGCACCGGCAGCGGCATGGCGCCGTGCCGCTTGACGCGGGAGGTGTCGTAGAACAGGCGCACGCCCTCGTCCCCGCGGACGAGCAGGGCCCGACCGCCCAGGAGGCGCAACGGGATCCGCGCGACGGACCGCGGGTCGACGGCGCTCAGCTCGCGCCGCCAGGCGTCCGAGAAGGCATATCCGCGACGGAGGAAGTCGAGGGTCCGGTCGGTGCGGGTGGTGTCGGTGCGGCTGGCCATCGTGGTCTCCTCAGGTCGGGTCGCGCGGCGCCTTCACGCGGGGTGGTCCGTCAGGGCTACGGGCGCGCATACCCACGGGGTGGGCGGCGAACCGTGGCCTTGACCCTCCGATCGGTCGGTGCAATGCTCCAGGATATGACTCCAATGACGGAGGAAAACTCCAACGGCGCCTCCGGCCTGCTCGCGCGGGTCCGTGGAGTCATCCCGTCGTTGCCCGCCGGCCCCGCCCGCGTCGGGCGCGCAATCCTCGACGACCCCGCCGGCGTCTCCCGGATGACCCTGCGCGAGCTGGCGGGCGCCACCGGCACCAGCGACGCCACCGTCCTGCGCCTGGCCCAGGCGGCCGGGGTCGGGGGCTACCGCGACCTGAGACTGGGTCTCGCCGAGGCGGTGGGATCGATGTCCTCCGCCGGCCGCGACGGGCGGCTCACCGCCGACATCACCCGCGACGACTCGCCCGTGGACGTCCTGGCCGCGCTGGCGGAGGAGGAACGGTCCGTCATCACCGACACCGCCGCCTGCCTCGACCCGGAGGTCCTGGCGGCGGTGGCTGACGCTGTGGTCGCCGCAGGTCGCGTGGTCGTCGTGGGCATCGGGGCCTCCGGGCTCGTCGCGCGCGACCTGTCGGCCAAGCTCGAGCGGATCGGCCTGCACTCCCGCGGGCTGACGGAGGTGCATCAGGCCGTCACCGCGTCCGTGCTGCTCCGCCCCGGCGACGTGCTCGTCGTCGTGTCCGCCTCGGGGTCCACGGTCGACGTGCTCGAGCCGTTGCGGATCGCCCAGGAGCGAGGCGCCCGCACCGTCGCCCTCACCTGCCACCCGCGCAGCGCCGTCGCCGTCGCCGACCACGTCCTCATGAGCGCCCCCGGCCGCGAGCACCCCGTGCGCCCGGCCGCGATGAGCTCGCGCACCGGCCAGCTGTTCGTCGTCGACGTCCTCTTCACCCTCGTCGCCCAACGCTGCTTCGACCGGGCGAGCGAGGCCATCGCCGACTCGTACCACGCCCTGCGGCACCGCCACGGCGAACCGCCCAGTGCGCCACCGGGATCCGCCGCCCGGAGCACCACCGCCACCCGCACGACGCCGGCTGATCAGAGCCAGCCCCACCTGCAGGAGTCATGACGATGCCCGACGAGCCCCACGGCCCCGACCTGTCGGCGCTCACCACCGAGAGCATCGACGACCGCCACGCCGACCTGGACACCCTGTCCACGCGTGAGCTGGCGGTCGCGATGAACGCCGCCGACGCCGCCGTGACGGACGCCGTCGAGGCCCAGCTCGACGCCATCGTGGCCGTGGTCGAGGGGGTCACCGAGCGACTGCGGCGGGGAGGACGACTCGTGTATGCCGGGGCCGGGACCGCCGGGCGTCTCGGCGTGCTGGACGCCTCGGAGTGCCCGCCCACGTTCGACACCGACCCGTCGCTGGTGGTCGGCCTCATCGCGGGCGGCGAGGTGGCGCTGACCACCGCGGTCGAGGGCGCCGAGGACGACCGCGAGCTCGCGATCCGGGACCTGGACCGCATCGGGCTGACCGACGCGGACACGCTGGTCGGCCTGTCGGCGTCGGGGCGGACGCCATACACGGTCGAGGCCGTGGCCGAGGCGCGCCGCCGGGGAGCGCTCGCCGTCGGGTTCGCCTGCAACCAGGGCTCGCCGCTCGCCGCCGCGGGGCACCTGGCCATCGAGGTCGTCGTCGGCCCCGAGCTGGTCGCCGGCTCGACGCGGCTCAAGTCCGGGACGGCGCAGAAGCTCGTCCTCAACATGATCTCGACGATGGCGATGGTCCGGCTGGGCAAGACCTACGGCAACCTCATGGTCGACGTGCGCGCCACCAACGACAAGCTGCGCGCCCGCGCCCACCGCATCGTCACCACCATCACCGGCGCGCCCCCCCAGGACGTCGAGCGCGCCCTCGACGAGCACGGCGGGCGGGCCAAGCCGGCCGCCCTCGCGCTGCTCACCGGGCTCGCGCCGGCCCAGGTCGACGCCGCCCTCACCCAGCACCACGGGGACCTGCGGGCCACCTTCACCGCACTGACGAAGGAGTCATGATGGCCGACCCACGCACCATCGCGAGGCAGGCGGTCGACGCGCTCGGCGGCCGCGCCAACATCACGGACGTCGAGAACTGCATCACCCGCCTCCGTGTCACCGTCGGCAGCCTGGACCGGGTCGACGAGTCGGGGCTGCGCGCCATCGACGGGGTCCTCGGCGTGGTCATGGACGACACCGTGCAGATCGTCCTCGGGCCGGGCCTGGTCAACGAGGTGGCCGACGCCATGGCCGAGGAGGCGGAGGCGGAGGCGGGGGCGGACGGCATACGGCCTGGATCTCCCGAACGCACCGACGCAGCCGGGCTGCACGAGCGGGGCGAGCAGATCCGGGGCGACCGCAAGCGGCGCAACCAGACACCGGTCAAGGCCTTCCTGCGGCGGATCGCCAACATCTTCCTCCCGCTGATCCCGGCGCTGATCGCGTGCGGCATCATCGCGGGGCTCAACGGCGTGCTGACGAACTTCGTGACGCGCGGGTGGGCGCCCTGGGCGGCTCCGGTCACGCCGGTGCTCGCGGCGGTGGCCAGCGGTTTCATGACGCTGATCGCTGTCTTCGTCGGCATGAACGCCGCCAAGGAGTTCGGGGGCACACCGATCCTCGGGGGGGCGGTCGCGGCGATCATCCCGTTCGCCGGCGTCGCCAAGGTCACCATCGCGGGCGAGAAGCTGGCGCCCGGGCAGGGTGGCGTGATCGGCGCGCTCCTGGCCGCGATCCTGGCGGCCTACCTCGAGCGGTGGGCGCGGCGCTGGGCCCCTCGCTCGCTGAGCATGCTCGTGGTGCCGACCTTCGTCGTGCTGGTGGCCGGCGTGCTCACGATCTTCCCGCTCATGACGCTGTCCGGGTGGCTCGCGCAGGGCATCGGCGACCTCGCCAACGGCCTGCTGCAGCACGGTGGGGCGCTGGCCGGGCTCGTCCTGGCCGGGCTGTTCCTGCCGCTGGTGATGCTCGGCCTGCACCAGGCCCTCATCCCGATCCACACCACCCTGATCGAGCAGGCGGGCTACACGGTGCTGCTGCCGATCCTGGCCATGGCCGGCGCCGGACAGGTGGGTGCCGCGATCGCGCTCTACGTGCGGCTCAAGCGCAACGCCGGCATCCGATCGACCATCAGGTCGGCGCTGCCGGCCGGGTTCCTGGGCGTCGGGGAGCCGCTGATCTACGGCGTGACCCTGCCGCTGGGGCGGCCGTTCATCACCGCGTGCGTCGGCGGTGCCTTCGGCGGGATGTTCGTCGGGCTGCTCAACCAGCTCGGCACCACGGTCGGCTCGACGGCGATCGGCCCGAGCGGGTGGGCGCTGTTCCCGCTGACCAACGGCAGCCGGGGGATCGGTGCGGCGATCGCCGTGTATGCCGGGGGCCTGGTCGTCGGGTACGTCGCGGGCTTCCTGGCGACCTACTTCTTCGGCCTGAGCAAGGCCGAGCTCGAGCGCCTCAACGACGACGGGATGGACGCCGAGCCGGAGCGGACATCAGCAGAGAGGGTCTGACGAGCTGGTCCGCGGGACAGGCGAGCTGGGGCTGTGCAGGTGATGGTGGCACCTGCACAGCCTGGCTGTCACAGCTTGACGTCGACGCCGCCGGAGAAGGCTGAGTCGTGAAGGACGAGCTTGGTCAGCTTCGTGCCCTTGGGCACGTCGAAGAACAGGTTCCCCTGGACGGCGTTCCCAGGGTTGATGTTCTCCATCCAGACGCTCTGGGTGTTGTTCGCGGAGGCGTCCGTGATGGACGCCATGGAGTTGGCGCTGTACTCGGACTCCCCGGCAAACGCCTTTTGCGAGTCGGCGAACATCATCTGGGGAGCCTTGTCCTTGTTCCGGACGCGAAGGGTCACACGGCAGAACTCGCCCTGAGCCTTCTCAGCCATGAAGTCAGGGCCCACCGAGGTGATCCCGCACTTGACCGACTTCACCGTGAACTCGAACTTGCCATCGTTGACGGGCGTTCCGATGCCGGCGGCCGGTGCCTCGGCAGCCGGCGCCTCCTGCGCCTGGGTCGTGGCCGGGGCGGCAGGAGCCTTCGCCGGAGCGGCCGCGGCCTTTGCGGCGACCGGCGCGGAGGCTGTGGCCGCGGGGGAGGAGGGGGCGGCCGTGCTCGATGACGCAGGCTCGTTGCCACCTCCCATCGCTGACCCGAATGCACCAAGCAGAACGACCGCCATCGCACCCGTGAGGATCTTGTGCCGTGCGAACCAGTTCTTCTGAGGCGCCGGGCTGTTGGCAGGGTTGGGGGTCAGAGCAGGGTCAGTCATTCGGCGTCCTCGACGAAGAAGTTGAAGGCTCACCGATCGGGAGCCTGGCAGAACGTAACCCGCTGGTAACAACGAGGCAAGCGCCCCGGCTCGCGCCGGCGTCGAGGTCTGGCGTGAGAGCTAGTCCCTTCGGGGCAGGTCGTCGTAGTCCGCCGGGCAGGTTGGATCGATACAACGTGTGTTGTCGGGTGGTTACCGCGGCCCGGACGGCGATCATTGCGCTCGTGCTCGAGGGGCAATGAGTGACGTAGATCACCTAGGATTCCCGGCCTGCATTCCACCTGATCGGCGGTGCGCCTCCCGCAGGCGCCGCCATCTGATCGACGGCGCGCCTGCCCCGGCGCCGCCACACCCGCCGGGGGTAAAGGCATCGGCCTGGGGAACGACGTTGGCTGCCAGCCTCGTCT
>NZ_DKGR01000026.1:0-54323 GCF_002453335.1 Arsenicicoccus sp. UBA6765 | reverse complement strand
GCCGACACCGTCGACCCCGCCGACGATGCAGCCGACGCCGACGACCCTGTCGCCGCAGCCGACACCGTCGACCCCGCCGACGATGCAGCCGTGGAGGAGGCCGTGGGGGAGGCCGCGGGGGAGGTGCGTTGCGCGTCCGGCACCCGGCGGTCGCGCAGCACCTGGTCGAAGGTGCGGGCCTGGACGGCGTGCAGGCGCGATGCCGTCACCCCGTCACCGGCCAGGCCGGTCGTCATACGGCCGAGGTCGGTCGACGCGCGCCAGGCGGCGAGCAGCAGCGCCTCGTCCTCGGTCGGCTCGCGGGTGGGGATCAGCGGCACGCGAGGGGCGTCGTCCTCCAGCCGGACCCGGCAGGCGGTCAGCAGCGCGAGCGGGGCGAGGGAGGCGGCCGTCAGCAGCGCGCGCCGCGAGGGCACCCCGGCGACGTCGCGCGGGGTGAGCGGGGCGGGCGGGGACGACCGGTCGACCATGGCTGCGATCCTGCCACCCGGACACGGGGCGCGGACGACGTGACACAGCCCGAGAGCACCCGGACGCGTGCTGTCATCCCGCTCGCCCGCTCGATAGAGTTCCAGCAGGGCCGATGGCATAGGGTGTGGACTTTGCCGGGCCCCGCGCACAGACGTGCCGCGGCGCAGGCGCACATCACCGAAAGCGGAGGCAACGATGGTCACCCGGAGCACCGAGCAGGACGTCCGCACGCTGCTGGACCCCGCGCTCGCCGAGCTGGGGCTCATGGTCGAGCAGCTCACCGTGCAGCAGGTGGGCAAGCGCCGCCTCGTGCGACTGACCGTCGACACCGACCTGGTGACCACGCCACCCGCCGACGAGACCACGGCCGTCGAGCCGCTCGACCTGGACCTGGTGGCCGACGCCACCCGACGCGTGAGCGAGCTCCTCGACGAGTCCGAGGTCATGGGCGAGCAGCCCTACGTCCTCGAGGTCGGCTCGCCCGGCGTCGACCGGCTGCTGACCGAGCCGCGACACTTCCGGCGCAACGTCGGTCGGCTCGTCAAGGCCTCGACCCCCGACGGCCAGGTCACCGGGCGCGTCGTCGCCGCCGGCCCCGAGCAGGTCACCCTCGAGGTCACCACCAAGGGTTCGTCGTCGACCCGGCAGCTCGCCTATCCCGACATCGCCCGCGCCCAGGTGCAGGTCGAGTTCACCCGCGCGACCGAGGAGAAGAACTGATGGACATCGACATGGCGGTCCTGCGGATGCTCGCCACCGAGCGCGAGATCCCGCTCGAGGTGCTCGTCAAGACCATGGAGGACGCGATGCTCCTCGCGTACTCCAAGACGGAGGGGGCGGCCCGCCGTGCCCGCGTCGAGCTCGACCGCAAGTCCGGCAAGGTGACGGTCTGGGCCCTCGAGGACCTCGAGCCCGTAGCCGAGGGCGAGCCGCGCCCCGAGCCCAGGGAGTATGACGACACCCCCGCCGACTTCGGGCGGGTCGCCGCCTCGACGGCGCGCCAGGTCATCCACCAGCGCATGCGTGACCTCGAGGACGAGTCCGTGCTCGGCGACTTCCGCGGCAAGGAGGGCGACATCCTGTCCGGCGTCGTCCAGCAGAGCTCCAACCCGCGGGTCGTCCAGGTGGCCCTCGGTGGGGGCGTGGAGGGCGAGCTGCACGTCTCCGAGCAGGTGCCGGGTGAGCGCTACGTCCACGGCGACCGCATCCGCTGCTACTGCGTGAGCGTCAAGCGGGGCAACCGCGGCCCGCAGATCATGTTGTCGCGCACCCACCCCAACCTCGTCCGCAAGCTCTTCGCCCTGGAGGTGCCCGAGATCGCCGACGGCACCGTCGAGATCGCGGCGCTGGCGCGCGAGGCCGGGCACCGCACCAAGATCGCCGTCATCGCCAAGGCCCCCGGCGTCAACGCCAAGGGCGCCTGCATCGGGCCGATGGGAGCCCGCGTCCGCGCGGTCATGACCGAGCTGCACGGCGAGAAGATTGACATCGTCGACTACTCCGACCAGCCCACCGAGTTCGTGGCGTCCGCCCTGTCGCCGTCCCGGGTGCTGTCCGTCGAGGTCGTGGACCCCAAGCTGCGCGCCGCCAAGGTCGTCGTGCCCGACTACCAGCTGTCGCTCGCCATCGGCAAGGAGGGGCAGAACGCCCGCCTCGCCGCCAAGCTGACGGGCTGGCGGATCGACATCCATCCCGACACCCCCGTGGGTGGCCGGCAGGCACCGGCCGACCCGGGCCCCGCCGACGCCGAACCGGGTGCCTGAGGCTCCCGGCCCGCCCGGCGAGCAGGGCTCCCCGCACGGCACGGTGCGACGACACGCCCGGGGACACGGTAGGATGGATCAGTCCGGTCGCACGACCACCACGACCTCGCCCGCCCCGGGTCCCGCCCGAACGTGCGTGGGCTGCCGTGGTGTCGGTGACCGGGCGGCTCTCCTGCGAGTGGTGGCGGAGCCGGACGAGCGTGGATCCCTCCACGTCGTCCCGGACCCGCTGCGACGCAGGCCCGGACGTGGAGCCTGGCTCCACCCGGACCCGGCCTGCCTGGAGCTCGCCGTGCGCCGCAAGGCGTTCGGGCGTGCCCTCCGTGCGGACGTCATGACCGACGTCGCCGCGCTGCGGGCGTGGGTGGAGAGCGAGCACGACCGGCCCTGACGGCACCCGTCGCCGAGGCCGTGACAGCACCGTCCGAGAACCGAAAGCGGGTTTGACGCTATGAGCACCCGATGAGTACTCAGCGATGAGCATGCCCCAGCACTAACGACGGTCCGTGACCGGCGGAGGACCTCTCCGCGCCCGCCCGGACCGAGATCAAGGAGAATTGTGGCTAAGGTCCGGGTCTACGAGCTCGCCAAGGAGCTCGGAGTCGAGAGCAAGGTTCTGCTCGAGCACCTGAAGAACCAGGGAGAGTTCGTCCGCGCGGCGTCCTCCACCATCGAGGCGCCGGTCGTGCGCCGCATCCGGGAGTCCTTCCCGGCCGAGCTCGCCGGCGGTTCCGGCGGCTCCCCCAAGACTGCCGCGGCGGCCCCCAAGCCTGCTGCTGGCACCCCGTCCCGTCCGACGCCGGGACCGGCCAGGAAGGCCGCCGCCCCCGCCGAGGAGAAGCCGGCGGCCCCGGCTGCCCCGTCGTCCGCGCGGGAGACGCCGGCAGCCCCGGAGGCTCCCGCCGCCGACACCCCCGCTCCGGCCAAGGCCGCCCCGAAGGCGCCCGCAGCCGAGGCACCGGCGCCCGCCGCCGCCCCTGCTCCGGCAGCCGCTGGCGCAGCCCCCGGCCCGCGGCCGGCACAGCCTGGTCCCCGACCGGCTGCTCCCGGCCCGCGCCAGCCGCAGACCTCCGGCCGCTCCGGCGGCCAGGGTGGTCAGGGCGGTCGTCCCGGAGCTCCTCGCCCCGGCAACAACCCGTTCGCGTCCTCGCAGGGCATGGGTCAGCGTCCCGAGCGCACCGAGCGTCCGGAGCGCACCGACCGCCCTGAGCGCACCGACCGCCCCGAGCGGACCGACCGTCCCGAGCGGACCGACCGCCCCGAGCGGACCGACCGTCCCGCTCGTGACGGCGGCGCACCTCGTCCCGGCGGGGCTCCGCGCCCCGGTGGTGGTCAGGGCTCGGCCCGTCCCGGCAACAACCCCTTCGCGCCCTCGCAGGGCATGCCTCGCCCCCAGGCGCCGCGTCCCGGTGGCCAGGCCGGCGCTGCCGGTCCTCGTCCGGGTGGCCCGCGTCCCGCGGCGCCTCGTCCCGGCGGCGCCCGTCCCACGCCCGGCGCCATGCCGAGCCGTTCGTCCGTGCCGCGTCCCGGTGAGCGTCCCGCCCGTGGTGGCGGCGGCGGTCGTCCCGGTGCGCCCGGTGGTGGCGGCGGCGGCTTCGGCGCGCGTCCCGGTGGTGGCGGCGGCTTCGCCGGCCGTCCCGGTGGCGGTGGTCGTCCCGGCGGTGGCGCCGGTCGCGGCGGCACCCAGGGTGCCTTCGGTCGCGGCGGCAAGCCCGCCCGCGGACGCAAGAGCAAGCGCGCGAAGCGTCAGGAGTTCGAGCAGATGCAGGCGCCGTCCATCGGTGGCGTCTCGGTGCCCCGTGGCGACGGCTCGACCGTCGTGCGCGTGCGCCGCGGCTCGTCGCTGACGGACTTCGCCGACCGCATCAACGCCAACCCGGCGTCGCTGGTCACCGTGCTGTTCCACCTCGGTGAGATGGCGACGGCGACGCAGTCGCTCGACGAGGACACCTTCAAGGTGCTCGGCTCCGAGCTCGGCTACGACATCCAGGTCGTCTCGCCGGAGGAGGAGGAGCAGGAGCTCTTCGCGTCCTTCAACATCGACCTCGAGGGCGAGGAGTACTCCGACGAGGAGCTCCAGGCCCGTCCGCCGGTCGTGACCGTCATGGGTCACGTCGACCACGGAAAGACCCGCCTGCTGGACGCGATCCGCAACGCCAACGTCATCTCGACCGAGGCCGGCGGCATCACCCAGCACATCGGTGCCTACCAGGTCGCCGTGCAGCACGAGGACCAGGAGCGCAAGCTCACGGTCATCGACACCCCCGGTCACGAGGCCTTCACGGCCATGCGTGCCCGTGGTGCCAAGGTCACCGACATCGCGATCCTCGTCGTGGCCGCGGACGACGGCGTCATGCCGCAGACCATCGAGGCGCTCAACCACGCCCAGGCCGCGGACGTGCCGATCGTGGTCGCCGTCAACAAGATCGACGTCGACGGCGCCAACCCGGCCAAGGTCCGCCAGCAGCTGACCGAGTACAACCTCGTCGCCGAGGAGTACGGCGGCGAGACGATGTTCGTCGACATCTCGGCCAAGCAGGGTCAGAACATCGACCAGCTGCTCGAGGCGGTCCTGCTCACCGCGGACGCCGCCCTCGACCTGCGCGCCAACCCCGAGACCGACGCCCGCGGCGTGGCCATCGAGGCCAACCTCGACCGTGGTCGCGGTGCGACGGCGACCGTCCTCGTCCAGCAGGGCACCCTGCGGGTCGGCGACGCGATCGTCGCCGGATCGGCCCACGGCCGCGTCCGCGCGATGCTCGACGAGCACGGCAAGCAGGTCAAGGAGGCGACCCCGTCGCGTCCCGTCCAGGTGCTCGGACTCGCGTCCGTGCCCCGCGCCGGCGACACCTTCGTCGTCGCGCCGGACGACCGCACCGCCCGGCAGATCGCCGAGAAGCGCGAGGCCGCGGACCGCCAGGCCAGCCTGGCCAAGTCCCGCAAGCGCATCTCCCTCGAGGACCTCAACGAGGCTCTCGCGGCCGGCAAGGTCGAGACGCTCAACCTCATCCTCAAGGGTGACGCGAGCGGTTCGGTCGAGGCGCTGGAGGACGCCCTCCTGCAGATCGACGTGGGCGAGGAGGTCGACCTGCGCATCATCGACCGCGGCGTCGGCGCGATCACGATGAACAACATCAACCTCGCCGTCGCCTCCAACGCGGTCATCATCGGCTTCAACGTCCGCGCCGAGGGCCAGAACGCCGAGTACGCCGACCGCGAGGGCGTCGAGATCCGCTACTACTCGGTCATCTACCAGGCGATCGAGGAGATCGAGGCGGCCCTCAAGGGCATGCTCAAGCCGGAGTTCGAGGAGGTGGAGCTCGGCACCGCCGAGATCCGCGAGATCTTCCGCTCCAGCAAGTTCGGCAACATCGCCGGATCGATCGTCCGCAGCGGCGAGATCAAGCGTGGCGCGAGGGCTCGCATCACGCGCAACGGGGTCGTCGTCTCCGAGAACGTCGAGGTCGCCGGCCTCCGACGCTTCAAGGACGACGTCACCGAGGTGCGCGAGGGCTTCGAGTGCGGCATCAACCTGGGGTCCTACAACGACCTCCAGCTGGGTGACCTCATCGCGACGTACGAGATGCGCGAGAAGCCGCGCGACTGAGCACCTGCGCGTGACGCTGCGAGGGACGAGCGGGCCGGACCTACCATCCGCCGCTCGTCCCTCGCGGCTCCCGGCCTCTGCCTTCATAGTCGGGCGGAGGTTGGGCGGTGGCTGGCGTCGGGCCCTGTCGGGACGGGACGGGCTGGGTCTGGCGGGAGCAGCGAGGCACGAGCTGCGGATGGAAGGCCCGTCCCGACAGGGCCCGACGGACACGAAGGACGACGATGAACTCCTACCTGGCGCTCGTGGCGCCTTCGCACAACCGGGTGTATGCCGATCGGGCGCCCGCCCTCATGGCGGCCGAGCTGCGTTGTGTCGCTGATGCGCTCGTGCCGGACGGCGTCACGGACGTCGCGCCGGTCGAGGTGGCGGGGGTCGACTACCTCGGGTTCGAGACGGCGGCGCCGCTGACCGGCGACCCGCTCCGCGCGGTGTCGGCGCTGTCCGGCATACAGGCCCTGTATCTGCGCGAGGGCGACGAGCACGCTGCCCTGCTGAGGCCGGTCGCGCTGGAACGACCGGACCGGTTCCCGAGCGACCTGGTCACGATCCTGAAGTACCAGGGCAAGACCAACGAGCAGTTCACCCGGCTGCTGCTGACCGTCACCGCCATGGCGACGGCGTGGCCCGAGCGCTACCTCGACGGCACCATGACGGTCCTGGACCCGATGTGCGGTCGCGGCACCACGCTCAGCACCGCCATCACGCTCGGGCTCGACGTCACCGGCATCGACCTGGACGCCAAGGACCTCGAGGCCTACCAGGCCTTCCTCAGCACCTACCTGCGCCAGCACCGGGTCAAGCACAAGCTGACCTCCGGAGGCATCCGCCGCAACGGCAAGACCCTCGGGCGCCGCTTCGACGTCGAGCTGGCCGCCGACAAGGACGACTACAAGGCGGGACGCGTGCAGCGCGTGACCTACCTGGGAGTCGACACGACCAGGCTGCAGGGCCTGCTGCCCGCCGGGCAGACCAACGTGATCGTCACCGACACGCCCTACGGCGTCCAGCACGGCAGCCACGGCGACCGCCTGGCCCGCAGCCCGCTCGACCTGCTCGACGAGGCGCTGCCCGGGTGGGTCCGGGCGCTGCGCACCGGGGGCGCGGTCGGGCTCGCGATCAACCGGCACGTGGCCCCCCGCGACGACGTGACCGACCTGCTGGGGCGACATGGCCTCACCGTGGTCGACCAGGGTGGTTACGGTGGACTCCGTCACCGCGTCGACGCCTCCATCGACCGCGACATCGTGGTCGCCCGCAAGGGCTGACCCACGCACCACGCCCGTCGGCACCCCCGCCGGCGGCGTCCGACCCATCACGAAGGGGCACTCTCATGCCAGACCCGGCACGCGCCCGCAAGATCGCCGACCGCATCAAGGTCGTCGCGGCCGAGTATCTCGAGTACCGCCTCAAGGACGAGCGCCTCGGCTTCGTCACCATCACCGACGTCCGCGTCACCGGTGACCTGCAGCACGCCTCGATCTTCTACACCGTCTTCGGCTCCGACGAGGAGCGCGAGGGCACCGCCGCCGCCCTGCAGGACAACCTGGGCCGGATCCGGTCCTACGTCGGCAAGGCCCTCGGCATCCGGCTCACCCCGAGCCTGGAGTTCATCGCCGACGCTCTGCCCGAGACGTCCTCCCAGCTCGAGGACGCACTGCGCAAGGCACGCGAGCGGGACGAGGAGCTGGCCCGCCAGCGCGCGCAGGCCGCCTACGCCGGTGACGCCGACCCCTACAAGAAGCCCGTGGGCGCCGACGACGAGCTGTCCGGGGTGGGCGCGGCACCTGCCGACTCCGCCGGCGACGTCACCTCCGCCAGCGACGTCACCTCCGCCAGCGACTCGGACTCGGTGGACGGCTACATGGCCGTGCCCCCGCCCGCGTCCGTCAAGGACGGCGGCGTCGACGCCGAGGAGGCCTCCCAGCTCGAGGACGTGGCCGCGCTGGACCTGGTCGACCAGGAGGAGGACGCCGCCCAGGGCACCGGGCGTGCCGATGGCTAGGAGCCGTGATTCCGACGGACCCGACGGCCTGCTCGTCGTGGACAAGCCGGCCGGCTGGACCAGCCACGACGTGGTCGGGCGGGTCCGCAGGCTGGCCGGCACCCGCAAGGTCGGTCACGCCGGCACGCTCGACCCCATGGCCACGGGCGTCCTCGTCCTGGGGCTGGGGCGCGGCACCAGGCTGCTGACCTTCCTGGTGGGCTGCGACAAGGCCTACGACGCGACGATCCGCCTGGGCCAGGCGACGGTCACCGACGACGCCGAGGGCGAGGTGACGGCGACCACGCCGGTGGACGGTGTCACCCCCGAGCGCGTGGCGGCCGCGGTGGCCGGGCTCACGGGCGCCATCGAGCAGGTCCCGAGCGCCGTGTCGGCGATCAAGGTCGACGGGCGCCGCTCCTACGCCCGGGTCCGGTCGGGCGAGGACGTCGAGCTGCCCGCGCGCCCGGTCACGGTGTCCCGCTTCGACATCCACGACCAGCGCGTGGCGGGGGAGACGGCATACGACCTGGACGTGAGCGTCGAGGTCTCGTCGGGCACCTATGTGCGCGCCCTGGCGCGCGACCTCGGCTCGGCCCTCGGCGTGGGTGGTCACCTGACCGCGCTGCGCCGCACCCGCGTGGGCGGCTACGCCCTGGACGTGGCGGCGGACCTCAAGGGCCTGACGGCGGCGTATGACGCCGCGCGCACCCGCCTCGGCGTGGACCGGCTCGACCGCGCGGACCTGCCCGCCCTGCCGCTGCTGGACCTGGCGACCGCGGCGCGCGCGCAGTTCCCGGCGCACGAGCTCACGGCCGAGGAGGCCACGGCGCTGGGCTACGGCCAGCGGATCGGCTCCGGGGTGCCGGGGGAGGGCGTGGTCGCGGGGTTCGCCCCGGACGGTCGCCTGGTGGCGATGCTGGACGAGACGCGGGCGCAGGCCCGCAGCCTCGTGGTGCTGGCCCCGGCCGAGCCGCGCTGACGACGCGTCACCAGCCGGGCATCAGCGATAGAACGCCGCGATCATCGCGCTCTCGGCTTCGGTGAGGTGGTCGCGCATGATCCGCTCGGCGGCGGCCGGGTCGGCGGCGCGGATCGCGTCCAGGACGTCGGCGTGCGCGGCGTGCTCGCTGTCGGCGGCGATGTAGGTCGCGAGCGGGGGCAGCAGGGCGTGCGCGCGGGTGGTCTCGTCGAACAGGTGCGACAGCGTCGCCTCGGCCCGGCGGTTGCGGGCGGCGGCGGCGATCCGCCGGTGGAACAACGACGCGGCACGGACGGCCTCCGCGTGCTCCGAGGCGGACACCTGCTGCTCCAGGAGGCCCTCGAGGTCGGTGACCAAGGCCGCGGTCACCCCGGCGGCGGCCGCGGCGGCGACCATGGGCTCGACGGCCCGGCGCAGCTCCATGACCTCGCGGATGTCGTGGAAGCCCATGCTGCTGACGGTGTAGCCGCGGCGGGGGATGACGGTGACCCAGCCCTCGACGGCGAGCATCTGCAGGGCCTCGCGGACGGGGGTCTTGGAGACGGAGTACTCCTCGGCGAGGGACTTCTCGAGGAGCAGGTCGCCCGGGTGCACGTCGGTCGCGACGATCCGCGCGCGCAGCTCGTCGCGCAGCCGCTCGGACATGGACTCGTGGGACATGGGGCCATCCTGGCAGATCCACCGGCCGAGAACCCTTGCGGATCTCTGTCATATATCTGCAGTATGTCTATCGACACCCCCGAACCAGGAGCTGACAATGACGTCTGCGCGCTCTGCTGCACCCCCCACCGCCCCGCCGGACCGGCTCACCCCCGGCGCCCGCAAGGCCCTCGTCGCCTCCATGGTGGGCACCCTCATCGAGTGGTACGACTACGCCCTCTACGGCGCCGCCGCCGGCCTGATCATCGGCCCGCTCTTCTTCCCCAACAGCCTCTCGGCCGCGGGCGACCTGGCCGCCTTCGCGACCTTCGCCGTCGGCTTCCTCTTCCGCCCCCTCGGCGGGCTGATCATCGCCCACATCGGTGACCGCGTCGGGCGCAAGCCCGCCATGATCCTCACGATCGCGCTCATGGGACTCGCCACCGTCGGGATCGGCCTGCTGCCGACCGCGGCCACCCTGGGCATCTGGGCCGCCTTGCTGCTCGTGCTCCTGCGCATCCTGCAGGGCTTCGGGGGCCGGCGCCGAGCTCGCGGGCGCCCTGACGGTGGTCGCCGAGTTCGCGCCGCCGCGCCGCCGCGGGTTCTACACCGCCATCGTGCTGTCCGCGCCGCCCGCCGGCACGCTCCTCGCCACCCTGGCCTTCCTCTCCGTGTCGTCGGTGCCCACGGAGACGCTGCTGGGCGGCCTGTGGCGCGTGCCCTTCCTCGTGTCGGCGGTCCTGTTCTTCCTCGCCCTGTGGATCCGCCGCCACATGGACGAGACGCCGGAGTTCGCCGCCGCCCAGCGCCGCCAGGAGCACCAGCGCAAGCAGGCCGTGCCGGCGGCCGAGCTCCTGCGTGGCTCCTGGCGCCAGGTGCTGCTGGCCTTCCTGTCCGTCACCGGGCACAACGCCAACAACTACATCCTCGCGGCGTTCTCGCTCTCCTACCTCACCAAGCAGGCCGGCATGGCCAAGCCCGAGGCGCTCCTCGCGGTCTCGATCGCCTCGCTGTGCGGCGTCCTCGCCTCGCCCGTCGGCGGCCTGATCGGCGACCGGATCGGGGCCGGACGGGCCATGGGGATCGGCGCCGCGATCGGCGTGCTCTACGCCTACCCGTTGTTCCTGGCGATGCAGACGGGCGACCTGCTGATCGTGACCCTGGCGCTGTGCTTCGGCTACGGCGTGGTGCTGGCGCTGACGTCCGGTGCGCAGGGCGCCTTCCTCACCAACCTGTTCCCCGCCCGCTACCGCTTCTCCGGGGTGGCCGTCGCCCGGGAGCTCAACGGCGCGATCGTCGCGGGCAACACGCCGCTGATCGCGGCGGCGCTCATCTCCGCCGCCCACGGCGCGGTCCACCTGGCGGCCGGGTTCCTCGCGCTGTGCTTCGCCGTCACCCTGCTCGCGGTCCTGCTGGCCCGCGGGTCCGCCGACAACCCCCGCACCGAGGTCGCCCCGTGAGCCTGCCCACCGATCCACGCCGTATGCCGCGCCGCCTGCCTCGTCCCGCCGAGCTGCGACCGCTGGTGCGCTTCACGGCGCCGAGCCGCGACCTGACCGGCGCCCGCCTCGCCCGGGCCGCCGACGTCGGCGACCTGCGCCGCATCGCCCGGAGGGTCACGCCGAGCGGCCCCTTCGACTACGTGGACGGCGCGGCCAACGGCGAGGAGGGCCTGCGCCGCAACTGGGCGGCCTTCCGCCAGGTCGAGCTGCGCCCGCAGGTGCTGCGGCCGGTGCCCGCGGTGGACCTGTCGGTCGACGTCCTGGGTGGCCGCAGCAGCCTCCCCGTCGGCATCGCCCCCACCGGGTTCACGCGGATGATGCACACCGAGGGCGAGGTCGCCGGCGCCCGGGCCGCGGCGAGGCACGGCGTGCCGTTCGCGCTGTCCACGATGGGCACCACCTCCATCGAGGCGCTCGCGCAGGCGGCGCCGGACACGCGGCGATGGTTCCAGCTCTACCTCTGGAAGGACCGGCGCGAGGACTGCCTCGAGCTCGTGCAGCGGGCCCGCGCGGCGTCATACGACACCCTCCTGGTGACCGTGGACACCGCCACCGGCGGGCTCCGGCACCGGGATGCCCGCAACGGGATGACGATCCCGCCCACGCTGACCTGGCGGACCGTCCTCGACGCGTCCTACCGCCCCCGGTGGTGGTGGGACTTCCTCACCACCGAGCCGCTGACCTTCGCGTCCCTGACGGACAGCACGACCGCCACGTCCGCCGTGATCGGCTCGATGTTCGACCCCACCCTGGGCCTCGAGGACCTCGACTGGATCCGGTCGGCGTGGCCGGGATCGTTGGTGGTCAAGGGGATCCAGTCCGCCGACGATGCCCGCATGGTCGTGGACCGGGGCGCCGACGCGGTCTATCTCTCCAACCACGGCGGTCGTCAGCTGGACCGGCCACCGGTGCCGCTGCGCGAGCTCCCGTCGGTGCGGGCGGCCCTCGGGCCCGACGTCCCGATCATCCTCGACTCGGGGATCACCTCGGGCGCCGACGTGCTCGCGGCGCTGGCGCTCGGCGCCGACTTCACCATGATCGGCCGGGCCTACCTCTACGGCCTCATGGCCGGGGGAGAGCGCGGCGTGGACCGGCTGCTCGAGCTGCTCACCCGCGAGATGGCCACGACCATGCAGCTGCTCGGGGTGGGCTCGGTGTCCGAGCTCGGACCCGAGCACGTCCGCCTCGACTGGCTCGAGCAGCGCTGAGGCTCGGCCGGGCTCCCGCCCGACGGGCTGCCAGGCTCGACCGGCGCCACGGCGCCGAACAGGGGAGAGTGTGAGATGCGTCCTTCCTTTTCGCGACGCGAACAGGCACACTCGCCCGAAAGCTACTCGTGGGTCACCCCGCACCCATCCCTCGACGTGGAGGAGAAGACATGCCCCTGCTGTCCGCCAAGGACGAGAAGGTCGACTGGCCGGTCATCGACAACCGCATGGAGAGCGTCGCGCACGTCTTCCGTGACCGGGCCGCCAAGACCCCGGACGGAGCCGGCTTCCAGTACTTCCGCGGCGACGAGCTGCAGACGCTGACCTGGCGTCAGGTCAAGGACCGGGCCTACGACCTCGCGGCCGGGCTCATCGTGCTCGGCGTCCAGCACGAGGACCGGGTCGCCGTCGCCTCGACCACCCGGCTGGAGTGGGCCCTGGCCGACCTGGCCATCATGTGCAGCGGCACCGCCACCAGCACCGTCTATCCGACGACCATCGCCAGCGAGGTGGCGTTCATCATCGCCGACTCCGGCAGCCGGGTCGTCTTCGCCGAGGACGACACCCAGGTCGCCAAGGTGCGCGAGCAGCGCGACCAGCTCCCCGACGTGATGAAGGTCGTGACCTTCGACGGGACCCCGGACGGCGACTGGGTCATCACGCTCGACGACCTCGCCGAGCTGGGCCGGACGGCACTCGCCGAGGACCCGCAGCTGGTCGACCGCCGCATCGACGGCATCTCGCGCGAGCACGTCGCGACCCTCATCTACACCTCCGGCACGACCGGCCGTCCCAAGGGTGCGATCCTCACCCACGACTGCATCGTCTACGAGGGCGCCGCGGTCGACGCGGTCCAGCTCGTGACCCAGGACGACCTGCAGTACCTCTGGCTGCCGCTCTCGCACGTCATGGGCAAGCTGCTGCTGGCGCTGTCCTTCCAGGTGGGCTTCCCCACCTGCATCGACGGCCGCATCGACAAGATCGTCGAGAACATGGAGATCGTGAAGCCCACCTTCATGGGTGCGGCGCCGCGGATCTTCGAGAAGGCCTACGCCCGCATCAGCACGGTCCTCATGGAGGGTCCGCCGCAGAAGGTCAAGATCGCCACGTGGGCCCTCAAGGTCGGCCGCCAGGTGGCCGAGCTGAAGGAGCGGGGCGAGTCGATCCCCGTCCCGCTGCAGCTGCAGCACCAGCTCGCGGACCGTCTGGTGCTCAGCAAGGTTCGCGCGCGCTTCGGCGGCCGGATCAAGTCCATGGTCTCCGGCTCGGCCAAGCTCGACCCGGAGATCGCGCGCTGGTTCGCCGCGTGCGGACTGCTCATCACCGAGGGCTACGGCCTGTCCGAGACGAGCTCCGCCTCCTCGGTCAACCGTCCCAACCCCGGGAGCTACAGCTTCGGGACGGTGGGGTGGCCCGTGCCGGGCACGCAGTTCAAGACCGCCGAGGACGGCGAGATCCTGATGAAGGGGCCGGGCGTCATGCGCGGCTACCACAACGCCCCCGAGCTGACCGAGCAGGTCTTCACCGACGGGTGGTTCCACACCGGCGACATCGGCGAGATCGACGACCGCGGCTTCATCCGCATCACGGACCGCAAGAAGGACGTCTTCAAGACCTCTGGCGGCAAGTACGTCGCGCCCTCGCAGATCGAGATCCAGTTCAAGGGCCTGTGCCCCTACGCCAGCCAGTTCATCGTCTACGGCAGCGAGCGCAACTACGTCACCGCCCTGATCGCGCTGGACGAGGTCATGATCATGCCCTGGGCCCAGGAGCACGGTCTGGCCGGCAGGTCCTATGCCGAGGTGGTCGCCTCTCCCGAGGCCGAGCAGCTGATCCAGGGGTATGTCGACCAGCTCAACAGCGGGCTCAACCGCTGGGAGATGGTCAAGCGGTTCTCGATCCTGCCTCGCGACCTCACCGTGGAGGACGGGGAGCTGACCCCGAGCCTCAAGCTCAAGCGCAAGGTGGTCTCCGACCGCTTCGCCGATCACATCGAGCGCAACTACAGCGCCTGAGGTCATCACCGCCGCCCAGCGGCCGGGCGAGCCCTCGTGGCTCGCCCGGCCGTTCGCCGTCCCCGCCCGCGTGCGGGTTCTGCGCTGGGAGCGCGGGGTTCGCACGGTGCGGGTGGACGCGCCTGAGAGCATGGGGCCATGTACGTCCCCGCGCACTTCGCCATGACCGACGACCAGGTGCGCGAGCTCCTGCGCACCTGCGAGATGGGCGAGCTGGTCACCCATGGCGAGGACGGGCTGCACGCCACCCCGCTGCCGTGGCTGTATGACGAGCAGGCCGGGCCGCTCGGCACGCTGGTCGCCCACGTCGCCCGCACGAATCCCCAGTGGCAGCATGTGAATCCGCAGGTGGGGTCAGGGGCGGTGGCGCGTTCGTCCGAGGCCATGGTGATGCTGCGCGGCCCTGACCACTACGTGAGCCCGGGCTGGTTGCCGTCCAAGGCCGAGCACGGTCGGGTCGTCCCGACGTGGGACTACCTGACGGTGCACGCCTACGGACCGCTCGTGGCCGTCGACGACCCGGATCGGGTGCGTGACGCGGTGACGCGGCTGACGGCGCGCCACGAGACCGGGCGCCCGGAGCCGTGGACGCCGGACGAGGCGCCCGCCCCGTGGCTCGAGGGGCAGCTCCGGGCCATCGTGCGCATCGAGGTGCCGATCACGCGGTGGGTCGCCAAGGCGAAGATGTCGCAGAACAAGACGCCCGCCGACGTGGAGGCCGAGATCGCCGCGCTGCGTGGGTCGGGGAGGCAGGAGGCGGCGGCATACAAGCAGGCTGTCTCCCTGCCCGCGGCGCAGCGACGGGCGCAGGTGCTGGCCGACGTGGGCCGGCGCCGTCGCCCGGGAGACTAGAGTTGGGACGTGCATCGATGGAATGACCTGTCCCAGATCCCCGCGGACCTCGGCCCGACGGTCGTGACGCTGGGCAACTTCGACGGCGTCCACCGGGGGCACAAGGCGGTCCTGCAGGCGGTCCTGCAGCTGGCGTCCGAGCGCGGCGCGCAGACGGTCGCGGTGACCTTCGACCCCCACCCGGTCGCGGTGCTGCACCCGGAGCGCGCGCCCGCCCCCGTCACGTCCCTCGAGCACCGCCTCGACCTGATCGAGCACGTCGGTCTCGACGCGGTCCTCGTGGAGGAGTTCACGCACGAGCTGGCGCTGATGTCGCCCGAGGACTACGTCCGCACCGTCTTCGTCGACGCCCTGCACGCGTGCGCCGTAGTCGTCGGCGAGGACACCCGCTTCGGCCACAAGAACTCCGGCGACGCCGCGACGCTGCGCGAGCTCGGCGCCCGCTACGGCTTCGAGGTGATGACCGTCGCCGACCTGGGGGAGGGCCAGCGCTGGTCCTCGAGCCTGGTGCGGCAGCGGCTGGGCGACGGCGACGTCGCCGGGGCGGCCGCGGTGCTGGGGCGCCCGCACCGTGTGATGGGCACCGTCGTGCACGGCGACCACCGCGGCCGCGAGCTCGGCTACCCGACCGCCAACCTGAGCCAGGACGCGCAGGGGATGATCCCCGCGGACGGCGTGTATGCCGGGTGGCTGACCCGGGTCGCCCTGGATGACGACGACCAGGAGCGCGTGCTGCCCGCCGCGATCTCGGTGGGCACCAACCCGACCTTCGAGGGCACGCAGCGACGGGTCGAGGCCTATGTCCTGGACCGCACCGACCTCGACCTCTATGGCGACCAGGTGGCGGTCGAGTTCGTCGAGCGGCTGCGCCCCACGCTCAAGTTCGACTCGGTCGAGGAGCTCCTGGCGGTCATGTCGGACGACGTCGCGCGCTGCCGCGAGGTGCTCTCGTCGATCGTGCCGGCCTGACCTCGCCTGCTGCGCGCGACGGCGTGGCGCGACGTGCTTCGTCCTGGCACCGCTACCGGTGAGTAGGTAGGGTCTGCCCATGCCGTTGCCCCGACGCCTCCCGCGCACCTACGCCGACCTCACCGCCTTCCTCGGGTCGGCCGAGGCCATGCGGCGGTTCATGAACCTCTGGCCGCCATTCCTGTGCTCCAGCATCCACATCACGGCGATCAGCGAGGACTTCCGCCACGTCGCCGTGCGCCTGCGCAAGCACCGGCTCACCGCCAACTACGTGGGGACGCAGTACGGCGGGTCGCTCTACTCCATGACCGACCCCTTCTGGATGCTGCTCGTGCTGCGCAACCTCGGCTCGGACTACGTGGTGTGGGACAAGGCCGCCGAAATCGAGTTCGTGGCGCCCGGCCGCACCGAGGTGTCGACGGAGTTCCGGCTCACCGAGGAGCACCTCGAGCAGGTCCGCCGCGAGACCGCCGACGGCGCCAAGTGCCTCGTGTGGTTCGACAACGAGGTCGTGGGGACCGACGGCTCGGTGGTGGCCCGCGTGCGCAAGCAGGTCTACGTCCGGCGCAAGCGCGACCGCGGGGCCGTCACCGGTTGAACGCCGCTCACGGGCCGGTCGCCGAGCTCACGGGCTGGTCGCCGAGCTGACGAGCAGCGCGATGCCGCCGCCCACCGACAGCGCCGCGCGGACCGTGTTGGCCCGCGTCCACTCGGTGAGGTAGTCCCGCCACACCGGCCCCGCCGCCGGGGACGCCGCGTCGACCCGGGCCAGCCGCGTGTTGCGGGGGACGTGGTAGGCCAGGGTCATGGCGAAGCCCGCGAGGTAGGCGATGGACCCGGTCGCGGCCAGACCACGGTCCTGCCACAGCACGGCCGCGCTCAGCGCCGCCGTGCCGAAGAACGCGGACAGGAACGGTGCCCGCTCGACCCGGCGGTTGAGGTCCTGCATGGTGGCCGCGGCGACCGGGGTGGGGAGCGCGGCGAGCCGCGGCATCACCCGCCACGAGAAGGCGACGTAGAGACCGCCGACCGCGAGCGAGCCCAGTCCGGCGACGGCGGTGACGAGCGATGACGACATGGGGATCTCCTGGCCTCGACCTGACGTCCGCGGCACCGGTCGGTGCCGGACCCCACCAGCACATCACCGGGGCGGGCCCGCTCCCATGGCCCTGGCTCTCGGCGGCATGCGCCGGCGTCTCGGCCCGGGCGTGAGGTGCCTCGGGGGCGGAGCGCCGGGCCCAGGACCGGTACAGGTCCTAGGTTGGGGTCATGGACCCCCTGTCCGGCTTCCTCGACGGGCCACGCGCCCGCGGCGCCTTCCTCCTGCGGGTCGTCATGCGGCCGCCGTGGTCGATCGCCGTCGCCGACGAGGCACCCCTCACCCTGGTCCAGCAGGTGCACGGCCGGTCGTGGTTCCGACCGGAGGGCGCCCGTCCGACGGCGCTGGGCCCCGGCGACGCGGTGGTCGTCCGATCGCCCGTCACCTACACCCTGTCCACGGACGTGGACGCGCCACCGTCGATCGTGATCGGGCCCGGGCAGGGGTGCTCGGGGTCGGACGGCCGGGACCTGTCGGAGGAGATGGCGGCCGGGGTCCGGACCTGGGGCAACGACCCGGACGGCGAGGACTGCCTGCTGGTGGGCACCTATCGCAGCGACGGCGAGGTGGGGCGGCTCCTGCTGCGGGCCCTTCCGGCATACCTGGTCGTCCGCTCCCCGGCCCCGGGTGTCGCCTCGCTGCTCCAGGACGAGCTGGCCACGGCGGCCCTCGGCCAGGACAGCATGCTCGACCGCCTCCTCGACCTGCTGCTCATCGCGACCCTGCGGGCCTGGGCGACCGACCCGGGGACCCTTCACGCCTCCGGCTGCTGGCCGCGGGGCAGGACCCGGTCGTGCAGGCCTCGGTGCGCCTCCTGCAGGAGAGGCCGGGGGAGCCCTGGACGGTCGAGCAGCTCGCGCGCACGGTGGGCCTGTCTCGGCCGGCCCTCGCGCGGCGGTTCGGGGAGGTGGTCGGGGTGCCACCGATGGCCTATCTCATGCAGTGGCGGCTGGCCCTCGGCGCCGACCTGCTCCGCGGCGACGACCTCACGGTGGGCGCGATCGCGCACCGGGTGGGCTACGCCAGCCCGTTCAGCTTCAGCGCGGCCTTCAAGCGGGAGTATGGCGTCAGCCCCCAGGCGTACCGGACCGGCGAGGACCAGCCGGACGTGGCAGCCACGTGAGGTGACGGCGAGTCCCACGCATGCCGGCGAGCGCGGGGAGCATGGCCCGCCCCGGCGGGCGTGCGGTGGCATGGAGGCAGCGGATCTCCCCGCACGGGGCGACCATCCGTCCCGCACAGCCACCCACCCATCGACAGGAGCTCGCCATGATCGCCGTCATCGGAGCGACCGGCAAGACCGGCTGCCGCATCGTCCACCGCCTCGAGAGCACCGGGACCCCCCACCGTCCGCTGTCTCGTTCGACCGCCGTCCGCTTCGACTGGGACGACCCCGCGACCTGGTCGGACGCACTGGAGGGGGTGGACGCGGCCTACGTGTCCTACCACCCCGACCTGGCGTTCCCCGGCGCCGTCGAGGCGATCACCGCTCTCGCGGGCCTCGCTCGCGACCACGGTGTGCGACACCTGACGCTGCTGTCCGGCCGCGGCGAGGAGGCTGCCGAGGCGGCGGAGCGGGCCGTGCAGACCGCAGGGATCGCCTCCTGGACGATCGTGCGCTGCAGCTGGTTCGACCAGAACTTCAGCGAGTCCTTCTTCCGCGAGCCCGTGCGGTCCCGGGTGATCGCCATCCCGGCCGGCGGCGCGGTCGAGGCCTTCGTCGACGCCGAGGACATCGCCGACGTCGCGGTCGCGTCCCTCACCAGGCCGGGTCACTCGGGCGAGGTCTACGAGCTGAGCGGGCCCCGGCTCCTCGGTTTCGCCGACGTGGCGCACGAGCTCGGCGAGGCGATCGGCCGCGAGGTGCGCTACGAGCCGGTGACGCCGGCTGAGTACGCGGTGATGCTGCAGGCCGAGGGGCTGCCGATGGACTTCGTCGACCTGTTCACGTCGATCCTGGACGGGCGCAACGCCTCGGTGACCGACGGTGTGCGGAGGGCGCTTGGCCGCGAGGCGACCGACTTCGCGGACTACGCGCGGCGGGCTGCCGCGTCGGGCGTCTGGGAGGTCAGCCCCGTCGCCCGCGTCGAGGTGGGATGACGTCTCGCGCTCCGGGAGCAGTCAGGCTCACCCGTCGAAGGCGCGTTGCCATGAGCTCGGGTGCCGGGTCCACGGCGGCACGCGCCACTTCGCCTCCCAGGCCCAGGTCTGGAAGGTCCGGAACGGTGCCGACGGGGTGACGCCGTGGATGGCGGCCAGGAGCTCGCTCATCCTGACGAGCACGTCGTCGTCGACGATGCGGATCGGACCGGCAGTCGCTCGCCGTGGCTGCGTCAGGGCTCCTCCGTCATCAGTCGCAGCACGGACCGGCGTCCGGACTCGTCCTCGATCGCCAGCATCGTCGACGTCATGCCGCCGGCCAGGCGGCCGCACGTCACGATGTCTCTGCCCAGGACGGCCTCGGCCCAGGCGAGAGCGGCGTCGATCACCTCGCAAGCCTATGAGCCGATCGCGCCCGACCCCCCAAGCCATGTCGCAGCGCTGCTAGCGTTCCTGCATGGACGACGCCGTGGACGTGTTCAAGCGAGCCGCCGTCGATGCCGACATCCCAACGCTCATGACGACGCTCGCGGACGACGCCTGTCTCGTCTCCCCGTTGGTGGGAGGGGCGACGTTCCGGGGTCACGACGACCTGCGCATCCTGCTGACCGCTGTGTACACGACCATCTCGGGCCTGACATGGACAGAGCATCACCGCGACGGAGCCACTCACGTCGTCCTGGGCGCGGGCAGGGTCGCGGGACGTCCCCTCGTGGACGCGATGATCGTCGACACCAACGATGCCGGCATGATCCAGAGGATCCGCCCCCACCTGGGGCCTTGGTCGGGCCTCACCGCGTTCGCCGTCGCCATGGGGCCGAAGCTCGCCCGCCACCCTGGCGTTCTCCGCCGTGCCGCCCAGGCGTCGGCCGCTGGGTAGCGTGGGACGTCGGACGACGACCGATCAGCGACGCGCCTGAAGCGGTCCCGGACTCCGACCTCAGCGGCCGAGCTCGGCCTCGACGGCCTTGGCGATGACGCGCTGGCCCTGCTCGTCGGGGTGCTCGCCGTCCTCGGCCAGCAGTCGGGTGGGGTCGACGCTCCCGTCGGCCTTGAACGCCGCATAGGTGTCGACGGTGCCGGCGCCGCGCTCGTGGGCCGCCTCGGCGAGCTCGGCGTTGACCCGACGGGTGAGCCGGTCGGTCCAGGCGTTGAAGGAGGAGGACTCCTCCTCCTTGGCCACCGCGCCGTCCACCGAGACGTTCCAGTAGGTGGTGAGGTAGACCCGGACGCCCGAACGGTGCGTGGTCTCGTCGATGGCGGTCAGGGCGGTCCGCACGTCGGCGCCGACGGCCTCGGCCTTGCTGGCGATGCAGGCGTCGTCGCAGTCTCGGTCGGACGTCTCGGTGAACGTCTCGACCACGTCGTTGGCGCCGATCGTGATCAGGACGACGTCGGCGTCGTCGAGGGCCTTGCGGGTGTCGGCGTCGGTCCTGACCTGCTCGATCAGGTCGGGGGTGGTCAGTCCGCTCACGGCGAGGTTGGCCGACGTGACGGGGGCGCCGGGGCGGGAGAGGTCGGCGGCGACGATGTCCCCGAACGACCGGCCACCCGTCGCGGCACCCTCGGCGACCGAGTCTCCGAGGGTGACGACCTTGTGGATCGGGGCACCCTTGGGGGTGGGGGTCGGCGAGGACGACCTGGCCGCCGCCGCGCCGGACCCGCTGACCCCGGTTGCGTTGACGCTGGACCCGCCGGCGCGGGACTGCGCGTGCGCACCCGGGCCGGGCAGGCACGGGTGCCACACCACGGCAGCGGTCACCAGACCGGCTGCGGTGGCCACACCGAGGGGGAGGGCGTGTCGACGCATCACCAAGGATACCCAGCCCGGCTGGGCTCAGACGGTGAGATCCACGCCCTCGCGCTCGTCCAGGTCCTCGGCCTCGATCGTGCGCAGCTGCTCGACGGAGGGGTCGTCCTCCTCGCGCAACCGCCAGGCGTGACGCCCGATGGCTCCCTCGAGGGTGTTGCGGGCGAAGCGCCCGTTGCCGAAGGACTCGCCGCGCGGCGTCGCGGCCAGGATCTCGCGGAACCGCGTGATCGCGCCCTCCGACAGGTCGTAGTCGTTCTTGGCCGACAGGTCCTCGATGATCCCCACGAGCTCGTCGTCGGTGTAGTCCTCGAACTCGATGACCGTGTTGAACCGGCTCTGCAGCCCGGGGTTGGTGCGGATGAACTCCGACATCGGCTCGGGATAGCCCGCCACGATGACGACGAGGTCGGCGCGGTGGTCCTCCATCTCCTTGACCAGGGTGTCGATGGCCTCCTTGCCGTACTGGTCGCCGTTGAGCGCGTAGGCCTCGTCGATGAACAGCACGCCGCCGAGCGCGGAACCGACGACCTCGGAGGTCTTGGTCGCGGTCTGCCCGAGGTAGCCCGCCACCAGCTCGGAGCGGTCGACCTCGACCAGCTGCCCCTTGCTCAGCAGCCCGAGCGCCCGATAGATCCCGCCGACGAGACGGGCGACGGTGGTCTTGCCCGTGCCCGGGTTGCCGGTGAAGACGAGGTGTCGCGTCAGCGTGGCGGACCGCAGCCCGGCCTTCTCACGCTTGGCCTCCATCTGCAGCAGGGCGACCTGGCGGTGCACCTCGCGCTTGACGCGGGCGAGCCCGACCAGGGCATCGAGCTCGGCCAGCAGCTCGTCGACGGACTTCTCCGGCTCGGGGGGCGCCACCGGCTCGGCCGGCTCGCTCGGGGTGGTGGGAGCGGCGCGGGGGGCGGACGGCTGCTCGGGGATGCCGGGTGCGCCCGGGCCGGACGGGGGAGGGCCGGCCGGTATGCCGGGTGGCGTCGGCGGGGCAGGGTGCGGGGCATCGCCCACGGACGGGGGTCGCAGCCCGCGCAGCGCCTGCAGGGTCGCCGCCTCGAGCGCCCGCAGCTGCTCGCGGACGGAGTCGGACGACGAGGACGGTGGCGACGCGGATGCTCGCGGCGAGCCGGCGACCCCGGGTGGGGTCGGCGCGTCCGGCATACGGCCGGGTGGTGCTGCCCCGACGGCAGAACCCGGCGCGCCCGCCGCGGCCAGCTGGGCACCGGCGGAGGTGGTCGCGCGACCGACGGCCCCGGAGTCGGCCCCCGGCAGGGTGCACGCGGCCGTGGCGACCTCGGCGAGGGCGGACGCGTAGGCCGCGGCGTGGGACGAGCCGTCGGCGAGCAGCCCCGTCAGCAGGGTGGACGGGGACGACGCGAACCGGCGCCCGCGCGGCGCGTGCTCGAAGAACTCCGACCCCCACCGCCCGAGCTCCGTGGCCCAGGAGGTGTGGACGGTGCTGCCCGGACGTGAGGTCTGGAGCACGGCCGCCGACAGGGCCAGGCCCTCGTCACGGACCCGCTCGGCGTCCAGCCCCGCCGCGCGGCCCGCCTCGACCAGGGCGTCGATCGACGCCCGCAGACCGCCGGGGCCCGACCCGCTCACTGGCCGAGGTCGAGCGAGCCGGCGGCGCGGCGCTCGTCGGTCTGGCGGACGCGAGCGAGGTACTCCTGGCTCTTGGACACCTCGCCCTCGAGGGTGCCGATGGTGGTGGCCATCGTGTCCAGGGCCTCGTTGCGGAAGCTGTCGATGGCGTCCATGGTCGTGTAGATGTTCTGGAAGGCCGCCTGCAGCTGCGGCAGCCCGATCGTCGCCGACGCCGCCTGGCGCTGGATCTCGACGGAGTTGTCGCGCAGCAGCTCGGAGGTGCGCTCGATCATCGTCGAGGTCGTCGCGTTGAGGGCGGTGATCTGCTCGAGGACGAGCTTCTGGTTGTTGAGGGCCTGGGCCACGATGACGGCCGTGCGCAGGGCGCTGACGGTGGTCGTGGAGGCGCGGTCGACGCCCTTGATCAGCTCGATGTTGTTCTTGATCACGATGTCGATGGCCAGGTAGTTCTGGATCGACACGGCGAGCTGGGTGAGCAGGTCCTGGTGCTTCTGGCGGACGTAGAAGAGCACGTCCTCGCGCAGCGCCTTGGCCTTGTCGGGGTCGGTGACGTCCAGCTCCGCGATCTGCGCCGCGACCTTGGCGTCGAGCCGCTCCGCGACGTAGATGTACTGGTTGAGCAGCCCCATCGTGGTCCAGAGCTGGGTCTTCTCCTGGTTGAGCGCGACGTTGTCCTGCTGCAGCTCGGCCTGGCCGTTCTTGAGGGCCTGCAGGATGCCGTCGAGGTGGCCCTGCGCGGACTCGTAGCGGCGGAAGTAGTCGGTGACCTTGTCGCCGAAGGGGATCATCCCGAGGAACTTCTTGGAGCCCCGGGCCTGGCTCGGGTCGAGGTCCTCGACCGTGCGGCGCAGGTCCAGCAGGGACTTGCCGACGCCGGACTCCTGGGACAGGCCGCCCTTCTGCAGAGCCGTGACCGGGGTCTTGAGCAGGCGGTTGGACGACTCGGCGGCCTTGCGGATCTCGGCGTCACCCATGGTGCGCACGTCCGCCGCCTTGGCCTCGAACTCCGGCGACTTGGCCTGCGCGCCGGTCAGCGCCGAGAGGTAGTCGTCGACCTTGGCGTCCAGGCCCGGCATCGCGGACGGGTCGACCGCCGGCGCCATCTTGGGTGCCTGCGTCGCCTGCACGGGCGCGGGGGCGGGCGGGGCCTCGAGCCGCAGGGCGGGCTCGGTGGCGGCTGCGGTCGCGGGAGGGGGCGTGAGCGGCTCGGTCATGGGGTCTCCTCGATCGGTCCGGTGGTCTGGCTCCACCCTGTCACGAGTCGGCAGATCCTGGGTGGACGTCTTCGTCTCTTACCCTTGAGTCATGCCCATCACCCAGAACGCCCCCGGCGCCGTGCGTCACGAGACGCCTGGCGCCTCGTACTACGAGGCCCTCGAGCCGTTGCTGGAGCGGGTCAGCAAGCCCATCCAGTACGTCGGTGGCGAGCTCAACTCCACCGTCAAGGACTGGCACTGCGGCGGCCACGGTCCGGGCGGCGAGGACCTGACCGTGCGCTGGGCCCTGATGTACCCCGACGCCTACGAGATCGGCGTGCCCAACCAGGGGATGATGATCCTCTACGAGGTGCTCAACGAGCGCACCGACGCCCTCGCCGAGCGGACCTACTCCGTGTGGGCCGACATGGAGGAGCAGCTGCGCGCCGCCGGCATCCCGCAGCTCACCGTCGACTCCCACCGCGCCGTGCGCGACTTCGACCTCTTCGGCATCTCCTTCTCCACCGAGCTGGGCTACACCAACCTGCTCGCCGCCCTCGACCTCGCCGGCATCCCGCTGCACGCGGCCGACCGCGGCGAGGACGACCCCATCGTCGTCATGGGTGGCCACGCGTCCTTCAACCCCGAGCCGATGGCGGACTTCGTCGACTGCGCCATCGTCGGTGACGGCGAGGAGGCCGTGCTGCGGGCGACCGACCTGGTCCGCGCGTGGAAGGCCGCCGGGCGACCGGGCGGGCGCGCCGGCATACTGCTGGAGCTCGCGCGGACGGGCGGGGTCTACGTGCCCAGCCTGTATGCCGTGACCTACCGCCCCGACGGCCAGATCGAGGCGGTCACCCCCACCGCACCCGGGGTCCCCGACCGGGTGTCCAAGCACACCGTCATGGACCTCGACGCGTGGCCCTATCCCAAGCAGCCGCTGGTCCCGCTCGCGGAGTCGGTGCACGAGCGGATGTCCGTCGAGATCTTCCGCGGGTGCACGCGCGGCTGCCGCTTCTGCCAGGCCGGGATGATCACCCGCCCCGTGCGCGAGCGGTCCATCACCGGCATCGGCGAGATGGTCGAGCGCGGCCTGGCCGCAACGGGTTTCGAGGAGGTCGGGCTGCTGTCGCTGTCCTCGGCCGACCACACCGAGATCGCCGACATCACCCGCGGGCTCGCCGACCGCTACGAGGGCACGCAGACGGGCCTGTCGCTGCCGTCGACCCGCGTCGACGCGTTCAACATCGACCTGGCCAACGAGCTGACCCGCAACGGGCGGCGCTCCGGCCTGACCTTCGCGCCCGAGGGTGGCTCCGAGCGGATCCGCAAGGTCATCAACAAGATGGTGTCCGAGGAGGACCTGATCAAGACCGTCGCCGCGGCCTACGGCGCGGGCTGGCGGCAGGTCAAGCTCTACTTCATGTGCGGGCTGCCCACCGAGACCGACGAGGACGTCCTGCAGATCGCCGAGCTGGCCAAGCGCGTGATCGAGACCGGGCGACAGGTGTCGGGCCGCAAGGACATCCGCTGCACGGTCTCCATCGGCGGCTTCGTGCCCAAGGCGCACACGCCCTTCCAATGGGCCTCGCAGCTCTCGCCCGAGGACACCGACGCGCGCCTGGCCAAGCTCCGCGAGTCGATCCGCTCGGACAAGCGGTTCGGCTCCTCCATCGGGTTCCGCTACCACGACGGCGAGCCCGGCCAGGTCGAGGGCCTGCTGTCCCGCGGCGACCGGCGCACCGGCCGCGTCATCGAGGCCGTCTACCGCGACGGCGGGCGCATGGACGGGTGGAGCGAGCACTTCTCCTACGAGCGGTGGATGCGCTGCGCCTCGACCGCCCTCGAGGGGACCGGCGTGGACGTGGCGTGGTACACCCAGCGCGAGCGGGACGAGGACGAGGTCCTGCCCTGGGACCACATCGACTCCGGGCTCGACAAGCAGTGGCTCTGGGACGACTGGCAGGACGCGCTCAACCTCACCGAGGTCGACGACTGCCGCTGGACCCCGTGCTTCGAGTGCGGCGTGTGCCCCCAGATGGGGACCACGATCGAGACCGGCCCGACCGGCCGCAAGCTCCTGCCCCTGTCGGTCGCCAACCCCGGGACGGCCGCGCTGCGCGCCGCGTCGGTGGGCGTGCCGTCGGCGTCGGGCGGCGAGGGCGCCGGGATGCGGGTCTCGACCGACGACGGCTCCGACGCCTGACCGCCCTCGCTGGTTCTCGCTGCCCGGCTCGCAATCCCCGCTCGCGACCCCCGCTCGCGCCATTGGTCACCACTGACGTTTTGGATCGTTCACAACCCCCGTCCAGCGTCCATTGGTGACCAATGGCGTGTGATCACGCGTGCGGGCGAGCTGACGACATACGGGCTCTAGGCTCGGACCATGGTCACCGTCGATCGCCTGCAGCCCCGCCGCGACCCCGCGGACCTCGACGTGCTCGTCGAGCTGCGAGCGGCGTGGGCCGCGGATCGCGGGCGTGAGGGGGACCTCGTCGAGCTGCGCCGGCAGCTCGCGGGTTGGGTTGCGGCGCAAGGGGAGTCGCGCCGCTTCTGGGCGGCGTCGATCGACGACGAGCCGGTGGGGATGGTCTCGTTGTTCGTCTACAGCCGTATGCCGGACCTGGCCCGGCCGCAGGGGCGGTGGGGCTATGTCGCCCAGCTCTACGTCCGGCCGCGGGTGCGGCGCCAGGGGATCGCCGTCGCGCTGATGAAGGCGTTGACCGAGCACGCGAGGGACGAGGGGCTGGACCGCCTCGTGCTGCACCCGAGCGAGATGTCGGTGCCGTTCTATGCCTCGCTCGGGTACAAACCGGCCGACGAGCTCATGCTCCTCCCGCTGCGCTGAGTCCGAGTCGCCGGAGGGCGGGTCGTCCAGGAACGGGGTTGTCCCGCCGGGAGCCACGCTGCGACGCTCGATCCATGGGGCTGCACATCGAGGACGACCGGATCGCGCAGGCGGGCGACCTCCGGGCCGGTCTGGGTGGTCTCTTGGAGTACGTCGACCGCGGCCGTCGACGCCCCGTGCTCGACAGCAGGACGGGGACGAGATCATCGGTTATGACGACGACGGGATCCCTCGTTGACGGGCCGTGCCAGACCAGTCGACGGGGAGCGGGGTCAGGCGCGGGGGAGGGCGAGCGGCAGGGCCCGGGCGCCGGGCAGGGAGGCAAGAGCCGACCCCTCGACCAGGATCTTGGCCCCGCGCAGGCCACCCCCGATCACGACGGGACCCGCCGCGACGACGGCCTCGTCCACGAGGATCAGCCAGTCCTCGGGCAGGCCGATCGGCGTGATGCCGCCCTGGATCATCGCGGTCCGCGTCTCGGCGTCCTCCTGGTCGGCGAAGGACACCTTGCGCACCCCCAGCTCCTTGCGCACGACCTTGTTGATGTCGGCGCGGTCGGTGGCCAGGATCATGACGGCGGCGTAGGTGACCTCGTCGCCGCGGCGGCCCGCGACGACCACGCAGTTGGCGGAGGCGTCGGGCGCGACGTCATACGTCTCGCAGAAGGTCGCGGTGTCCGCCAGGTGCGGGTCGATCTCGGCGACGCGGGCGCCCGGGACCAGGTGCGCCGCGGCCGCGACGGGCGGTGCGACGAGGTCGGCGCGGTCAGCGAGGGGGAGCCAGGTCAGGTTTCCTTCGGCGCTCGGCATGGTCCGACGCTAACTGTCCCAGAGCGCGACCCGCCGGTGTCGTCTCGCCTGGTGATCGGGGAGGATGCCGGTATGACGACCGCCCTTGACCTGGTGCCGGAGCTGGAACGCGCGGGGGTGCGGGACATCCGTGCGGACGCGCTGACGCGGGGGATGTACTCCACCGACGCGTCGCTCTATCGGGTGGTCCCGCAGGTCGTCGTCTGCCCGCACGACGCCGCCGAGGTCGCGGCCGTGCTCGACGTGTGCCGCCGCACGGGGGTGCCGCTCACGAGCCGGGGCGCGGGAACGAGCTGCGCGGGCAACGCCGTGGGCCCGGGCGTCGTCCTGGACTTCTCGCGGCACATGGGGCGGGTGCTGTCGATCGACCCCGAGGCCCGCACAGCGGTGGTCGAGCCCGGAGCGATCCACGCGACCCTGCAGCGCGCGGCGGTGCCGCACGGCGTGCGCTTCGGTCCCGACCCGTCGAGCCACACCCGCTGCACGGTCGGGGGCATGATCGGCAACAACGCGTGCGGCAACCGCGCGCTGGGCTACGGCCGCACGTCGGACAACATCGCCGGGATGGTCGCGCTGACGGGCCCCGGGCACGAGCTGCGCCTGACGACAGGGGTGCTCGGTGACGCGCCGACCGTGTCGACGACCGGGGCAGGTGGCGCCGAGCAGGTCGAGGCGGTGCGCTCGCTCGTCGGCGCCAACCTCGCGACGATCCGCACCGAGATGGGCCGGTTCGGCCGCCAGGTGTCCGGTTATGCCTGCGAGCACCTCTTGCCCGAGCGGGGATTCGACCTGGGGCGGGCCCTGGTGGGCTCCGAGGGCACGCTCGCCGTCGTCACCGAGGCCACCGTGCGGCTGGTCACCGACCCGCCCGAGAAGACACTGGTGGTGCTGGGGTTCGACGACATCTACGCCGCCGGCGACGTGGCGCCCCTGATGAAGCAGCTGGGGGCCGTGGCCTCCGAGGGGATCGACCGCCGCATCGTCGACGTGGTGCGAGCACGACTGGGCGACAACGCCGTTCCCGACCTGCCCGAGGGCAACGCCTGGCTGTTCGTCGAGCCGGTGGCGGACTCGGTCGACGAGCTGCGTTCGCGGGTGGCCGATCTCGTCGGCGCCGTCGGGGCGCGCTCGCACCGGGTCGTCGAGGACCCGGTGGAGGGGCGGGCGCTGTGGCGGATCCGCGAGGACGGCGCCGGGCTCGCCGGACGCACCCCGCGCGACCGTCCGGGCCACGCGGGGTGGGAGGACGCGGCGGTGCCCCCGGAGTCCTTCGGCGCCTACCTGCGCGAGTTCGACGTGCTGCTCGAGCAGCACGACCTCACCGGCCTGCCCTACGGCCACTTCGGCGACGGATGCCTGCACATCCGGCTGGACTTCGACCTCGAGCGGCCCGGAGGCACCGACCGGTTCCGCGAGTTCCTCTATGCCTCGGCCGATCTCGTGGCCCGCTACGGCGGATCGGTGTCCGGCGAGCACGGCGACGGGCGGGCTCGCTCCGAGCTGCTGCCCCGGATGTACTCACCCGGCGCCATCGACCTGTTCCGCGGCCTCAAGGGCGCCCTGGACCCGGACGACTTGCTCAACCCCGGCGTGCTCGTCGACCCCGACCCGGTCGACGCCCACGTGAGGGTCGCTGCGGCGCAGCCGGTCTCGACGAACCGCGACCGGCTGGCCTTCCACTATCCCGCTGACGCAGGGGACTTCACGCAGGCCGTGCACCGCTGCACCGGCGTCGGCAAGTGCCGCGCGGACCACGCGCCGGGCGCCGTGTCGGTGATGTGCCCGTCATACCTCGCGACCCGGGAGGAGAAGGACTCCACCCGCGGCCGCGCCCGCGCCCTGCAGGAGATGCTGAGCCCGTTCTCGGCGATCAAGGACTGGCGCGCGCCCGAGGTGCACGAGGCCCTCGACCTGTGCCTGTCCTGCAAGGGCTGCGCCTCGGACTGCCCGACCGGCATCGACATGGCGACCTACAAGGCCGAGGTGCTGCACCAGACCTACCGCGGGCGGCTGCGCCCGCCGTCGCACTACGCGCTGGGGTGGCTGCCCGCGTGGTCGCGACTGGCGAGCAAGAGCCCGCGGATCACCAACGCGCTCATGGGTGCTCCCGGCGTGGCCAAGGTCGGCATGAAGGCCGCCGGCGTGGACCCGCGTCGTTCGCTGCCGCGGTTCGCCGAGCAGACCTTCCGCGGGTGGTTCGCCGAGCACGGCGCCGACCCGTCCGCCGAGGGATCGCCGGGTCGGCCGGTCGTGATCTTCGTCGACAGCTTCGTGGAGCACTTCTCGCCCCAGGTCGGGATCGACGCGGTGACCGTGCTGCGGGCCGCCGGCTACACGCCGATCGTCACCGGGCGCCAGGTCTGCTGCGGCCTCACGTGGATCTCGACGGGCCAGCTCGACAGCGCCCGGCGGATCCTGACCAAGGCGGTCCGCGAGCTCGATCCGTATGTCGTGCAAGGCATCCCGATCGTCGGCCTGGAGCCCAGCTGCACGGCGGCGCTGCGCCACGACGTGGTCGACCTGCTCGGCACGGACGCGTCGCGCCGCGTCGCCGGGGGAGTGCTGACGCTCGCCGAGCTGCTCGACCGCACCGAGGGCTGGACCCCGCCGGACCTGACCGGCGTCGAGGTCGTCGCGCAGCCGCACTGCCACCACGCCTCCATCCTCGGCTGGGGCGCGGACGCGGCCCTGCTGGAGCGCTCGGGGGCCGAGGTGGTCCGGCTGGGCGGATGCTGCGGCCTGGCCGGCAACTTCGGGGTCGAGCAGGGGCACTACGACGTGTCGGTGGCGGTGGCCGAGCAGCAGCTCCTGCCGGCGGTGCGGGAGGCGGGGCCCGACGCGGTGGTGCTGGCCGACGGGTTCAGCTGCCGCACCCAGCTCGACGACCTCGCGCGGCGCGAGGGCGTGCATCTCGCCACCCTCCTCGCGACCTACCCCCGGTAGAGGCATCGACCGGCCTTCGTTCCCCAGGCTGATGATCCTGCCCGCGGTAGGTCTGGAGCGTCCACGTCGACCGGCACCGGCACCGGCACCGATTCCTGCGTCGGGATCGTGCGCCGCGGCTGCTTGACCTTGACGCAGGGTCAACCCTCCACGATGTCGGCATCACCTCACGATCCTCGCTCTGGCTCTTCCTCACCGCCGAGGCGCTCTCGCTCTTCGGCAACGCCGCGATCGGGATCGTCCTGCCCTGGCTGGTCCTGTCGCGCACCGGCGACGCCTCCGTCACCGGCCTGGTCGCCGCGGCCTCCGGCATACCGTCCGTCGCGGCCGCCCTCGTCGGCGGCTGGCTCATCGACAGGGTCGGGCGCCGCCGGATGAGCGTCCTCGCCGACCTCGGCTCCGCCGTCGCCGTCGCCGGACTCGCCGTCGTCGACCACCTCACCGGCCTCACCGTGGCGTGGTTCGTGGTCCTCGGGGTGCTCGGCGCGGTCTTCGACGTGCCCGGTATGACGGCCCGCGAGACCCTCATGGCCAACGTCGCCACGGCCGGCGGCGTGCCGCTCGACAAGGTCGCGGGCTACCGGCAGGCGGTGTTCGGGGTGAGCTTCCTGGCCGGGCCGGCGCTCGCGGGCACGCTCCTCGCGGTCCTCGACCCCATCCGCGTGGTGTGGCTGACCGCGGCCTGCTCGGCCCTCGCCGCCCTCGCGACCCTGGCGATGCGGCTCGCCCCGGCACCCGCCCCCGCGCAGGACGACGACTCGCCCCGCAGCGGTTGGGCCGTGGTCCGCCGCAGCCCCGCCCTGGTCGCGGTCATCGTGCTGTCCTTCGCCTCCGCCCTGGTCGTCGCGCCCCTGCTCGCCGTCGTCCTGCCCGCGCACTTCCAGGGTCTCGGCGCGCCGGAGCAGCTCGGCCTCGCGACCTCGGCGTTCGCGATCGGGTCGATGGTCGGTGCCGTCCTCTACGCGGTGGCCCTGTCCGGGCGCCGCTGGCTGACCTGGGTGCTCTCGATCGCGCTGTTCACCGGGTCCTTCCTGCTCATCGCACCGCTCGTCGGCTTCTGGCTCGTCGCGGCCGGCATGGCGGCGGCCGGGATCGGCAGCGGCCTCATGGGGCCGATCTCGATGGTGGCGATGACCGAGCACGTCCACGACGCGGTCCGCGGGCGGGTGTTCGGGCTGCTCAACGCCCTCGCGCTGGTCGCCTCGCCCCTGGGTCTCGGCCTGATGGCCGTGCTGCTGCGCTTCCAGCCCCTGGAGGCGGCCGGCTGGGCGATGCTGGTCGCGTGGATCCCGGCCGCGGCCTACGGGATCCTGGCGCCAGGGCTGCGGGCGTTCGTGCTGCCGCCGGCCACACCAGAGGGGGAGACGACGCGTGCTGACGATCGGGCAGCTCGCTGACTACGTGGGGGTGACCCAGCGCGCCATACGGCACTATCACCGGCTGGGTCTGCTCCCCGAGCCGGGCCGGGACCACTCGGGCTATCGGCGGTATGACGGGCAGGCCGTCGTCGACCTGACCCGCATCCGCACCCTGGCCGAGGCAGGCGTGCCGCTGTCCCGGGTCAAGGAGCTGCAGGACGCTCCGCCGGCCGAGACCAGGACGGCGCTCGACGAGATCGACCACGAGCTGGGGCGGCGCATCCGCGACCTGCAGGGCAACCGGCGCCGGTTGCGGAGGCTCGCGTCGGGCGATCCGCTCGACCCGGCCGTCCAGGCCTACCTGGACAAGGTCCGCACGCTGGGGGTGTCCGAGCGGATGGTCCGGCTGGAGCGCGACGGGTGGGTGCTCATGCAGGTGCTCTACCCACAGCTCGTGTCCCACTGGCTGCGGATCGGCGTGGACCAGCTGGACGACCCGCAGTTCCGCGACCTCTACCTCGTCACCGACGAGATGTACGACTGGCCGCCCGACGACCCGAGGATCCGCGAGGTGGCCGTGCGCAACGTCGACCACCTGCAGCGGCAGGGCTGGCTGGAGGCCGACCAGGTGGAGGTCGAGCACGGCGCGGCGGCCTATGCGCTGGTGCGGAGCTTCAACGCGGACGGTCGCCCGCCTGGGCGGCCCTGGCGGTGGAGATCGAGGCGGAGCTGGACCGCCGCGGCCTCGCCTGACCTATCTCAGGTAGTCACATTCGCCCGACTTCGCACGCCAGGTCGATGTGACTACCTCAGGTAGATCCGGCAGGGAGATCCGTCAGGTGGGTCCGGCGGGTCAGGCCGGGTCGAGCGCCTCGGCCCGTCGCACGTCAGCCTCGACGAGCTCGCGCTGCTCGCGCCGGTGCTCGCGCAGCGACCACGCGACGGCGCCGATCCAGACGGCGACGATGGCGGCATACGAGAGGTTCTGCACGGCGCCGGAGGCGTCGATCCAGTCGCTGCGCAGCAGGGTCCGCGCGTTGGTGAGCACGATCAGGCCGCCGACGGCCGAGCCGAGGAGGCGCGGTGGCAGGTGCCGGACCAGCCAGGCGGCGATGGGGGCGGCGATCAGGCCGCCGATCAGCAGGGCGAAGGCCATGCCGGGCACGATCGCGCCGCCGCCGAGGCCGAGGAAGAAGCCGATCGACGCCGCGATGGCCACGAGGAACTCCGAGGCGTCGATCGACCCGATGACCTTGCGCGGCTCGAGGCGACCGCTGGCGAGGATGGCCGGCGTGCCGACGGGGCCCCAGCCGCCGCCACCGGTGGCGTCGACGAAGCCGGCGACGAAGCCGAGCGGCGACAGGAACCGGCGGCGCAGCGGCTTGCCGAGGTGCTGGGTCGTCACGCTCTGGACCGTGAACCGCACGAGGATGTAGACGCCGAGGGCCAGCAGCACGAGCGACATGATCGGGGCGGCGACCTCGGTCGACAGCCAGGACAGGACCGTCGCGCCGAGGAAGGCCCCGATGGCGCCGGGGATGCCGATGCGACCGACGACCTTCCAGTCGATGTTGCCGAACTTCCAGTGGCTGGCGCCGGAGGCGAGGGTCGTGCCGATCTCGGCGAGGTGCACGGTGGCGGAGGCGGAGGCGGGGTTGGTGCCGGCGGCCAGCAGCAGCGTCGACGACGTCACGCCATAGGCCATGCCGAGGCTGCCGTCGATGAGCTGGGCGATGAGACCGACGATCGCGAGGATGATGATGGAGGGCATGCGGGGGCTCCTGAGGACGTGCGGTGGACGAGGGGCGGGAGCGGGTCAGCGACAGAGCTGACTGGCAACCCGCTGCAGGTCCACGTGCCGGCGCACGACGCGAGTCAGGTGCATGGCGTGGTCCTCGGGAAGGGCGGCATGCGAGGAGACTAGGGCGGCAACGCTTATGGGGTCAATAACTTCGGATTATGTCTCACGATCTGGTTTGCGGTATGCCGCAACCACCTGCACGTCGTCCCGGAACCCCACGGAGCGATAGAGCCGACCGGCGTCGTTGGTCGACTCGGTGACGATCACCCACTCGCGCGCCCCGCGCTCCGCCGCCCAGCGTGCCGCCACCCCCAGCAGGTGCCCCGCCAGGCCGCGCCGCCGGTGCTCGGCCACCGTCCCCACCGACTGGTAGCGCGCCCGCCGCCCCAGCGCGACGATCCCGAGGTCCGCCGCCAGCAGCCCGTCGTCCGTGAAGGCGCCGAAGAAGGCCGCGCTCCCCGCTGCCGCGAGGCGTCGTCGCGCGGCGATCTGCGCCACGGTGAACGCGTCGTGCTCGCGCGGGTCGTAGTCCCCGGTGCGGGCGTTCTCGTCGGCGGCGGCCCGGCGCACCTGGGCCCAGTCGTCTGGCAGCAGCGCCCGGACGGCATACCCCTCGGCCAGCGGCCGCTGCTCCGGCAGCTCGGTCGTCGTGAGGACGGCGTCGGTGCCGACCTCCAGCCCGTGCACGGCATAGGCAGCGGGGTGGGGGAGCCGCGGCAGCCCGAGCGCCACGTGCCCGGCCTGGGGGAACGCCCTGGCGAACACCTCGAGCCAGCGCCCCGCGTCGTCGGGGTCGCCGGTCGTCACGTGCACGTAGTTGCCCCAGTGGAAGTCGGGGTTGTGCGGCGAGCGCACGACGAGGTGGTCCGCGCCCACCTCGATCCGCGACCCCTGGAGCAGCAGGATCTCCAGGTCGGTGCGCGGCCCCGCCGCCAGTGCGCTGAGCATGCCCCTGACCCTAGGGCGCGAGGGGACGATCCGGTATGCCGACCGCCCGGCGTCTCGTCGTGGTGCTGCGCGGCGGCGAGGCGCGCGGGCCGTGAACTCACATGCACAACGACGCATCGGCGCAGGTCGCCTCATCGATCGGGCCCGTTGTGCGTGCGAGTCGCGGCAGGCAGCCGACCCGGGCCGGCGGCGGCCAGCGGGATCAGGCCATGGCCACGGCCTCACGCACCAGGCCGTCGCTGGCGCGGACGGACGCCAGGGCCACGACGAAGGACCCGACGATCGATGCCGCGAACAGCACCAGCGCCCCGGCGTTGAAGGCCGTGGCGGCGGCCGGCGCCATCAGCAGGCCGCCCTGCAGCGTGGCCAGCCCGACGCCCACGGTGAGCGGCAGCGTGACCTCGCGGCGGCGCACGGCCCGCAGCTGCGACAGGGGAGTGCCGGCGAGGGCCTGCGCCTGCAGGGTGCCGCGCTGGTCGTAGACGCGGGTCGCGTGGACGACGCCGCTGGACGTCACGGCGACGAGCGCGAGGATCGTCAGGGCGACGGCGCACCCCGTGACGAGATCGTCGGCGAGGTGGGGCGTGGCCGGGTCCGGACGGGCGGAGAACGCCGAGGCCATCGCGCCGCCGCACGCCGCCACGATGACTCCGAGGCAGAGCGCGCCCACCGAGCGCCACGTCGTCTGGGGGTCGTCGGCGATGCGCCTGGCGGCGAGCAGGGTCGTGGGGCGGCGGGCCGCTCGGGCCGCGATCCGGGCGCTGACCTGCACGAACCAGGGCCCGACGACGTTGACCGTCGCCACCATGGCGACCATCGCGAGCACGAGCACCCCGGTGCCGACCTGCCCGAGCAGCTGGAAGCCCAGCGTCCAGACCGCTGCCACCACGAGGGCGAGGACGAGTCGCAGGACCGACTGCGCCCGAGGGGTATGCCGGGCCGCCACGCCCAACGGTGTCACCACGACGCGAGCCAGGGTCGACCCGGCGGCGCCCAGGGCGAGCAGCACCACGCCCAGCGCGACGGCGAGGACGATCGGGACGCCCAGCCACAGGTCGCCCGCCCCGAGCGCCCGTCTGTCGAAGCGGAGCAGCCCGACCGGGACCAGGGCGACGGCATAGGCGGCCACGCCTGCACCCGCACCGACCGCGGCCTGCATCCCCGCCTCGAGGAGAGTCAGCGCGGTGACCTGGCCCGACGTGGCCCCCGCCAGGCGCAGCGCGGCCAGGCGCTGGTCGCGGCGCGCGAGGGTCAGCCGGGCGGCGACGCCTCCGAGGGTCAGGATCGGCACGACCAGCAGGGCCGTCGCCACGACGGCGAGCACGACGTAGATCGCGGCGGGTCGCCGACCTCCGGGTCCAGGCCGCCCGCCCGCCGCGCGAAGGCCTGCAGCCCGCCCGCCGTCACGAGCAGCGCGGCGGTCGCGACGGCGAAGGCCAGGACCGACAGCACCCCCGACAGCGAGTCCTGGGCCTGGCGCCCGCGCGCGACCATCCGGGAGATCGTCCACACGGTGCGCAGCGACCCCACGCCCGACGTGCTCGCGCCTGCCCGCTGCGCACTCCTGCGGCGCGCGCTCATCGGGTCACCTCGTCGCTCTCGACGCGTCCGTCGCGCAGCCGCACGACGCGTCGGCACCAGCCGGCGACGTCCGGGTCGTGGGTGACGACCACGAGCGCCGCCCCCTGCGCCGCGCATGCCGTCGTCAGCAGGTGCATGACCTCCTGGCCGGTGGTCTGGTCGAGCGCGCCGGTCGGCTCGTCGGCGAAGACGACCCCCGGCGACCCGACGAGGGCCCGCGCGATCGCCACGCGCTGGGCCTGGCCGCCGGACAGCTCGCCCGGGCGGCGGCGCTCGAGTCCCTGCAGCCCCAGTGGCGCGAACCAGTCCCGGGCCCGCACCTCGGCCTGGCGCCGCGCGGTCCCCGCGAGCATGAGGGGCAGGGCGACGTTCTCGATGGCGGGGAGCTCGGGCAGCAGCTGCCCGGACTGGAAGACGAAGCCGAAGTCGCTGCGCCGCAACCGGCTGCGGGCCGCGTCGCCGAGCCGGGCGAGGTCCTTCCCCCGCCACGAGACGGTGCCCGAGGTCGGGGTGACGACCCCGGCGAGCAGGTGCAGCAGGGTCGTCTTGCCGGAGCCGGAGGGTCCCATGACGGCGACGGACGATCCCGGCGCGATGGCGAGGTCGACGCCGGCCAGGGCGGGTGGCGCCTCGTCCCGCGTGGGTCCGTAGGTCTTGACGAGCGCCCGGCCGACGAGCGCCGCCTCGGGGCTCTCGCTGCTCTCGGGGCTCCCGGTGCTCTTGCGGCTCTCGGGATGGTGGGTCTCGGCGCGTGGGGAGGTGGTGAGGTTCATGCCGTCGACCATCCCGAAGGCGCCGTGTCGCGGGCGTCGGACCACGGTGCCGACCTTTCGTCATACCGGGGTCTGAGCCGGAGGACCCACCGGAGGGGCCAGTGGGGAACCACGGGGGGACCAGCGGGGCGGAGGACTCCCGTAACCTTGGGCCTCATGGCTCGTCAGCGCACCCCCGAAGGTCCCCCTCCGCCTCCCGCGGTGCAGAAGATCCGGCTGCGCTACGCCAAGCGCGGGCGGCTGCGCTTCTCCTCGACCCGCGACTTCCAGCGGGCGCTCGAGCGGGCGCTGCGGCGGGCCGGCGTCCCGATGGCCTACTCCGCAGGCTTCCACCCGCACCCCAAGATCAGCTATGCCAACGCCGCGCCGACGGGCACCGCCAGCGAGGCGGAGTACTTCGAGATCTCCGTGACCGAGCCGGTCGAGCCCTCCCGGGTCGCGGCCGCCCTCGACGAGGCCCTCCCGGACGGGATCGACGTCCTCGAGGCCGCCGACGCGCTGCCCGGGTCGCTCGCCGACCGGCTGCAGGCCTCGGAGTGGATCGTCGAGCTGCGCGGGCTCGACGCCGACCAGCGCGCTCAGGTCGAGCGGACCGTGTCGGCCTTCCTGGCGGCCGAGACGGTCGAGATCAGCCGTATGACGAAGAGCGGGAACCGCACCTTCGACGTCCGCTCGGCGGTGCTCGCCCTCGACCTGGAGGGTGCTGCGGGGCGGGCCGCGGCCAGCGGGGTCACCGTCAGCACGGATGCCCAGCTGCTGCGGGTGCTGCTGCGTCATACGACCCCGACGGTGCGACCCGACGACGTCATCACGGCGCTCGCCGCGACGGGGGAGGGCCTGCCGCAGGTCACCCCGCTGATGACCCGCCTGGTGCAAGGCCCCTGGTCAGAGGCGGACGCCACGGTCGGCGACCCGCTGCGCTGAGGGCCGACCGCGCCACGCGCGGTGGGCGGTCCCCGGGCCACCTGAGAGGTGGGGCGGGCGCGCTGTGCGATACTGCTAGAGGTCACGGTGCGACCCACTTCGTGCCGCTGACCCGACGACATCACGGCGACGTGCGGCGTCGCGACCGATCTGGTCGCCCGTCTCGCCCGACGACCGAGCCGACCGGCTCCGTCGACGTGATGGCGGCGGCACCACGTGAGTGACGCGCCTGGCGCGAGCCGCGCGGTGCAGCAGACGACTTCCGTCGTCGGGGCAACCTGCTCCGGTGACGACGACGACCGCGCACCACGCGGCGACGAGGCGCATCGCGCCGGCAGTGGGCGTGGCCTCGTGGTCGAGAAGGGAACGCCTCCGATGGCACCCGACAACGACACCTTCCCCGCCGACAACGCCGCCGAGGCCGCTGGGGCCACCGAGGGCGCAGAGACCTCGCCGTCCGAGCAGACCGCCGAGCCTGCCGACACCACGGCGTCTGCGGAGACCACCGAGACCACGGCGTCTGTTGAGACCACCGAGGCTGCGGCGCCCGCCAAGAAGGCCACCCGCGCCCGCAAGGCCGCCGCCACCAAGCGCGCGCCCCGCAAGGCCGCCAAGAAGGCGCCCGCCGCGGCCGCCGCCCCCAGCGACAGCGACTCCGGCGACAACGACTCCAGCGAGGCCAGCGCCGAGGCGCCCGCCGACGTCGCCGGCCAGGCGCACCGCCCCAGCATCAGCGACGCCGACGACCTGCTCGGCACCCCCGGCACCGATGCCGAGGAGGGCGACGCCCGCGCCGCCGTCGACGCCGTCACCGCTGCCGCGCCGGCCAAGAAGGCCGCCAAGCGCACCCGCCGGGCCACCAAGAAGGCCTCGGCCCCCTCCGTCACCGAGTCCGTCGTCGGCACCGACGCCGACGATGACGTGTATGACGCGCCCGGCCTCACCTCCGGGGTCCCGGACCACGCCGCCGAGCGCGCCGCCGCCCAGGCGGACGCCGTCGAGCAGGCCCCCGAGGTCGCCGCCGCAGCGGCTGACGTGGACGCCGACGACAGCGACGAGGAGGTCGTCGACATCGCCCTGGCCGTGCTCGACCAGGACCACCTCAACGACCTCATCAACGAGCTGCCAGTCCGCTCCGCCGACGACTCCGCCGAGCCGACCGTGTCGCCGTTCGGCCTGCTGTTCCAGGCGCCGGACCCCACGGTGGCCCGCCGCTCGCGGCGCGCCACCTCGCCGAGCGTCGACCCCTCCACCATCCAGCGCGACGAGTCCGACGACGCACAGGGTGCGCAGGACGACACCGACGACCTCGACGACTCGGGCTACGGCCGGCCTCGTGGCCGCGTCTCGCGCTCGCGGGACGAGCGGGACCTGCGTGGCCGGGACTCCCGTGGCCGCGACCTGCAGGACGACGCCGATGTGCAGGGCGGGCGTGGTGTTCAGGGCGACGACGACCGTGCCGAGCGGGACGAGCAGGACGACGACCAGGGTCCGCGCCGTCGCCGTCGCGGCGGCAAGGGCCGTCGCGGTCGCTCGGGCTCCGACGACCGCGGCGACGACCGGGGCGCCTCTGACGAGCAGGCCGACGGCGACGACGACAGCGCCGACAACGCGGGCCGCGGTCGCACCGGCGACCGCGACGACCGTCAGGTCGACGACGACACGACCAACACGACCGACACGACCGACACGACCGACGCAGACGACACCGACGACCAGGGCGACGACGGCGAGCAGTCCGGGGGATCCCGCCGCTCGCGCCGCCGCCGCGGCCGTGGTCGCTCCGGCGGACGCGCGGACTCCGACGGCGAGGACCGCAGCGACGACAAGGGCGACGACGAGTCGGACGACTCCGATGACGGCCGCAGCTCCCGCAACGGCCGGGACGACCAGGGCGAGGACGACGACGACTCGTCGAGCTCCTCGCGTCGGCGTCGCCGCCGTCGTCGCTCCGGCTCCGGCGGTGGCGACGACGACCCGCCCGGCACCGTGACCAAGGTCCGCGAGTCGCGCCGCTCCGAGTCCGCCACGGGCATCAAGGGGTCGACCCGCCTGGAGGCCAAGAAGCAGCGCCGTCGCGAGGGCCGTGAGGCCGGGCGTCGCCGCACGATCATCACCGAGGCCGAGTTCCTCGCCCGCCGCGAGAGCGTCGAGCGCACGATGGTCGTCCGTGACAGCGGCGACCGCACCCAGATCGCGGTGCTCGAGGACGGCGTCCTCGTGGAGCACTACGTCTCGCGGGAGCAGTCGGCCAGCTCGACCAGCATCGCGGGCAACATCTACCTCGGGCGCGTGCAGAACGTCCTGCCGTCGATGGAGGCCGCCTTCGTCGACATCGGCAAGGGCCGCAACGCCGTCCTCTACGCCGGCGAGGTCAACTGGGACGCCGCCGGTCTGGAGAACGGCCAGCCGCGCCGCATCGAGAACGCCCTCAAGTCCGGCCAGACCGTCCTGGTCCAGGCGACCAAGGACCCGATGGGTCACAAGGGCGCCCGCCTGACCTCGCAGATCTCGCTGCCCGGCCGCTACCTGGTCTTCGTGCCCGGCAGCTCGATGACCGGCATCAGCCGCAAGCTGCCCGACACCGAGCGGGCCCGCCTCAAGCGGATCCTCAAGGACGTCATGCCAGCCGACGCCGGCGTGATCGTCCGCACCGCCGCCGAGGGGGCCAGCGAGCAGGAGCTGCGCGCCGACGTTGCCCGCCTGACCGCGATGTGGGACGACATCCAGACCAAGGCCGGCGCCCGCGGCACCAACGCCCCCGCGCTGCTCCACGGCGAGCCGGACCTCACCGTCCGGGTGATCCGCGACGTCTTCAACGAGGACTTCAGCTCGCTGGTCGTGTCCGGCCCCGAGGTCTGGGAGACCGTGAGCTCGTATGTCGAGTCCGTGGCCCCCGACCTCGCCCCGCGCCTCACGCGCTGGACCGGTGACAAGGACGTCTTCGTCGAGCACCGCGTCGACGAGCAGCTCGCCAAGGCGATGGATCGCAAGGTCTGGCTGCCGTCCGGCGGGTCCCTGGTCATCGACCGCACCGAGGCGATGACCGTGGTCGACGTCAACACCGGCAAGTTCGTCGGTCAGGGCGGCAACCTCGAGGAGACCGTCACCAAGAACAACATCGAGGCGGCCGAGGAGATCGTGCGCCAGCTGCGGCTGCGCGACATCGGCGGCATCATCGTCGTCGACTTCATCGACATGGTGCTGGAGTCCAACCGCGACCTGGTCGTGCGTCGACTGGTCGAGTGCCTGGGTCGCGACCGCACCAAGCACCAGGTCGCCGAGGTCACCTCGCTCGGGCTGGTCCAGATGACCCGCAAGCGGGTCGGGACCGGGCTCATCGAGTCCTTCTCCACCACGTGCGAGCACTGCAACGGCCGCGGGATCCTCATCTCGTCCACGCCGGTCGCGCCCGGCACCGAGTCCGGTGTCGACCACTCCCACGACCAGGGCGGACGCCGTGGTCGCAAGGGCAATGGGGGCAACGGATCCGGCAACGGCGGCTCCAGCAACGGCTCGAACGGGTCCGGCAACGGTGGCTCGAACGGGTCCAACAACGGTGGGTCCGGCAACGGCGGGTCCAACGGGTCCAACGGCAACGGACGGGGACGGGACGACGCGGCCAAGGCCGAGGACTCCGGCCCGACGCCGGCCCAGATCGCGGCGGCCGCACACGCAGCGGCGATGGCGGCCTCCAAGGCCGTCGTCGACGACGAGCAGCCGGCCTCGCCCGACGAGGTCGCGCGGGCGATCGACGACGCCATGGCCTCGGTCCTGGGCGACGAGCCGGACGCGGCTGCCGCTCCGGTCGGCGCCGTCTCCGACGCCTCCGACGCCACCGGCGTCACCGACGCTCCTGAGGAGGAGCGCCCCGCCCGGGGCCGCCGCTCCGCCCGCAAGGGCCGCGCCTCCAAGGCCGCTGCTGGCGCGCCCGCTCCGGCACCCGTGCCGGCATCGACCCCCGCCGAGGCCGGCCCCGCCGCCACCCCGGCAGGGGAGCCCGACGCCGGCGACGAGGCCGCTCCCGGATCCGACGCCGAGTCGGCCGCCAACGCCGCCGACGACGCCGCGGCGAGCACCGACCACCCCGGCCTCGGCTGGGGTCCCGAGGACACCTCCGGCACCGGCAGCTCCGACCCCGGCAGGTCCGGGGCGGGCACCTCCGGCGCCGGGTGGGGCTCGGACAGCGTCGTCGGCGACGTCGACGCCCCGGTCGAGGCGATCGCGGCAGCGACGTCCTTGCCCGAGGCGGCCCACGAGTCGCCCGCCGAGGCAGAGGCCACGCCCGAGCCCGAGAAGCGCCCCCGGCGACGCCGCGGTCGCGTGGTCGCCCCCGCGGGTCCGCCGAAGCCCCTCGAGACGGGCGGTTCGGCATACGAGCCGGTCGGCCGCGGGGAGGACACCGGCGACACAGAGAGCACTGGGGCCCCGAGCACCGAGGCCCCCGAGACGACGCAGGCCTGACCGGCCACGGCCCTCGGACGGGGTCGGCAGCGGGACCAGCAGCACGAACCGCCGGGGCGGGGGAGCGAGGCCAGGATTTGGCCGCAGCACCCCCGCCCCGGTAGTCTGATACGTCGGTGCGTCCACCGTCCCCCGCGTTGCCCAGGCGAAGTGCCAGGCGCGATCGGAGGCCGGTCACGAAGCGACGACCGGTTTCACATCCTCATCAAGAGAGCGAGTCTGCAACGTGTACGCGATTGTTCGCGCAGGCGGGCGCCAGGAGAAGGTCTCCGTGGGCGACGTCCTCATCATCGACAAGGTGAACGACAAGCCCGGCGAGTCCATCCAGCTCCAGCCCCTGCTCCTCGTTGACGGCTCCACCGTCACCAGTGACGCAGCCAAGCTTGCCCAGGTCAAGGTCACGGCCGAGGTCGTCAAGGCGACCAAGGGCCCCAAGATCACGATCATGAAGTACAAGAACAAGACGGGCTACCGCAAGCGCCAGGGTCACCGTCAGCCGACCACCCAGATCAAGGTCACCGCGATCGAGGCCTGAGCCTCCTCGCACCCCCAGCTCACGATTCGACGAAGGCAGGCTTAGTCATGGCACACAAGAAGGGTGCATCCAGCTCCAAGAACGGTCGCGACTCGAACGCTCAGCGCCTCGGCGTCAAGCGCTTCGGCGGCCAGGAGGTCAATGCCGGCGAGATCATCGTCCGCCAGCGCGGCACGCACTTCCACCCCGGCGCCAACGTCGGCCGCGGCAAGGACGACACGCTGTTCGCCCTCGCTGCCGGTGCCGTCGAGTTCGGCACCAAGCGCGGCCGCAAGGTCGTCAACATCGTCGCCGGCGAGTGACGCACCGCTGAGCGTCTGCTCAGCACACACACATGTTTGCGCGAGGGTGCAGGCCACGAGCCTGCACCCTCGCGTGGTTTCACTGCTGACGAGAGAAGGACCAGGGACATGGCGAGCTTCGTCGACCGGGTGACGCTGCACGTGCAGGCGGGCAACGGTGGTCACGGCGTGGCCTCCGTCCACCGCGAGAAGTTCAAGCCGCTCGGTGGCCCCGACGGCGGCAACGGCGGTCGCGGCGGATCGGTCGTGCTGCGGGTCGACCCGCAGAAGACCACGCTCCTGGACTACCACCACACCCCGCACCGCAAGGCCGGCAACGGCAAGCCGGGCGAGGGTGCCGAGCGCAACGGTGCCGACGGCGACGACCTGGTGCTGGGCGTGCCGCAGGGCACCGTCGTCAAGGACAAGCAGGGCCGGCTGCTCGCCGACCTCGTCGAGATGGGCGGGGAGTATGTCGTCGCCCAGGGCGGACGCGGCGGTCTGGGCAACAAGGCGCTGGCGTCCACCCGGCGCAAGGCTCCCGGCTTCGCCCTGCTGGGTGAGCCCGGCGACGAGCACGACGTCGTGCTGGAGCTCAAGACGCTCGCCGACGTCGCGCTGATCGGCTTCCCTTCCGCGGGCAAGTCCTCGCTGGTCTCCGTCCTGTCCAGCGCCCGCCCCAAGATCGCGGACTACCCGTTCACGACGCTGGTGCCCAACCTCGGCGTCGTGACGGCGGGCTCCGCGCGCTACACGGTCGCCGACGTGCCCGGGCTGATCCCCGGGGCGCACGAGGGCAAGGGCCTCGGCCTGGAGTTCCTGCGCCACGTCGAGCGCTGCTCGGTGCTGGTGCACGTCGTGGACTGCGCCACCCTCGAGCCCGACCGCGACCCGATGTCCGACCTCGAGGCGATCGAGCGCGAGCTCAGCCTCTACGTCCCCGACGAGACGCTCGGTGGCAAGCCCCTGACCGAGCGCACCCGCATCGTCGTGCTCAACAAGGCCGACGTCCCCGAGGCCGAGGAGCTCGCCGAGTTCGTCAAGCCCGACCTGGAGGCTCGCGGCCTCGAGGTGCATGTCGTCTCCGCGGTGGCCCGCACCGGTCTCAAGGAGCTGACCTACGCCCTGGCGCGCCACGTCGAGGCGGCCCGCGCCGAGGTGGAGCAGGTCGAGACCCGGCGCGTCGTCATACGCCCCAAGGCCGTCGACGACACCGGCTTCGTCGTCCGCAAGGAGAACACCTCCGACGGGGTCATCTATCGCGTCGTCGGCGACCGGCCCGCGCGCTGGGTCCGTCAGACCGACTTCAGCAACGACGAGGCCGTCGGCTACCTCGCCGACCGGCTGGGCCGGCTGGGTGTCGAGGAGCAGCTGTTCAAGGTCGGCGCGGTCGCCGGCGACACGGTCGTGATCGGCGCCGAGGACGACGCGGTCGTCTTCGACTGGGAGCCGACGCTGGCCGCCGGCGCCGAGCTGCTCGGCCGCCGCGGCACCGACCTGCGGCTCGAGCAGGCCGAGGGGGCCCGCCGGGCCACCCGCGCCGAGAAGCGCGACGAGCTCGCCGACCTCAAGGCCGCCCGCCGCAAGACCGCCGCCGAGCTGGACGCCGAGCGACGCTCGGGCCACTGGGCGACGCTGCGCGACGAGGACTGACCTGCCGTGGCCGAGAGCGCAGGGAGCGGCGGCACCCGCGAGCGGATCGCCGGCGCCGGGCGGATCGTCGTCAAGGTGGGATCGTCCTCGCTGACCGGCGGGGACGGCGACCTGGACGACCTGGCCATCGGCCGGCTGGTGGACGCGCTGGCCCGACGCTGGCGCGACGGCGCGCAGGTCGTGCTCGTCTCGTCGGGGGCCATCGCCGCCGGGCTCAACCCGCTCGCGCTGCCCAAGCGCCCCCGCGACCTGGCCACCCAGCAGGCCGCCGCGGCGGTGGGGCAGGGCGCCCTGATGGCGGCCTACACCACGAGTTTCGGGCGGCACGGGGCCCGCGTCGGGCAGGTGCTGCTGACCGAGATGGACGTGACGCGGCGCTCGCACTACGTCAACGCGCGACGCACCCTGGTGCGGCTGCTGCACCTCGGCGTCGTGCCCGTCGTCAACGAGAACGACTCCGTCGCCACGCAGGAGATCCGCTTCGGCGACAACGACCGGCTCGCGGCCCTCGTCGCGCACCTGGTCAAGGCCGACGCCCTGGTGCTGCTCTCCGACGTCGACGCGCTGTATGACGGACCGCCGTCGCGCCCCGGCGCCCGCCGGATCCCGGTGGTGCGCGGCGAGGCAGACTTGGCGGACGTCGTCATCCGTGGCTCCGGCAGCAAGGTCGGCACCGGCGGCATGACGACCAAGATCGAGGCCGCCCGCATCGCGACGGGTGCGGGCATCCCCGCGCTGGTGACGTCGGCCGCCCTGGCGGCGGAGGCGCTGGGCGGCGAGGACGTGGGGACGGTCTTCGAGGCGCCGGAGGTGCGTCCGCGGGGCCGCCTGCTGTGGCTGCGGCACGCGTCGACGGCGCGGGGCCGGCTCGAGCTGGACGCGGGGGCCGTGGACGCCGTGGTGAGCCACCGCCGCTCGTTGCTTCCGGCCGGGATCGTGGGCGTGAGCGGCAGCTTCGACGAGGGCGACGCGGTCGACCTGGTCGCGCCGGACGGGCGCGTGGTGGGGCGCGGGCTGGTCAACTACGCGTCGTCCGAGCTGCCCGCGATGCTCGGCCGCAGCACCCACGATCTCGGCGACGAGCTGGGGGAGCAGTACCGCCGCGAAGTCATCCACCGCGACGACCTCGCCCTCCTCTGACCCGCCGCCGGTAAAGGCATCGACCGGCCTTCGTTCCCCAGGCTGATGCCTCTGCCGCCGGTAAAGGCATCGACCGGCCTTCGTTCCCCCGGCTGATGCACCTACCTCAGGTAGGCGCATCGACCCGGGTTGGACGAGACGGCGGCGGCGTCATACGAGCCGGTGCGGTTTGATGGAGCCATGACAGCCCAGCCCGCCATGTCCATCGATCCCGGTGCCCGCGAGCTCGTCTCGGGTCTCGCCGCCCGTGCCCGCGCCGCTGCCCGCGAGCTGGCGCTGCTGCCGCGTGGCCGCAAGGACGAGGCGCTGCGCGCCATGGCCGACGCGCTCGTCGCCGCCACCGACCGCATCGTCGAGGCCAACACCATCGACGTCGAGCGCGAGTCCGCGGCGGGCACCCGGGCCAACCTGCTGGACCGCCTCACCCTCACCGAAGCCCGGGTCGCCGCGGCCGCCCAGGGCCTGCGCGACGTCGCCGGCCTGCCCGACCCCGTCGGCGACGTCGTCCGCGGCAGCACCACGCCGACCGGGTTGCAGGTCAGGCAGGTTCGCGTGCCGATGGGTGTCGTGGGCATGATCTACGAGGCGCGCCCCAACGTCACCGTCGACGCCGCCGGCCTGGCGCTCAAGTCCGGCAACGCGGCCATCCTGCGCGGCGGCAGCGCGGCGGAGCACACCAACCGCGTCCTCGTCGAGATCCTCCGCGAGACCCTGCGCACCCTCGGGCTCAACCCCGACGCCGTCCAGCTGCTCGACGCGCCCGGCCACGACGCCGTGCGCGCCCTGATGACCGCCCGCGGGGAGGTCGACCTCCTCATCCCGCGCGGGGGAGCGGGTCTGATCCAGACCGTCGTGACCGAGTCGACCGTCCCCACGATCGAGACGGGGGTGGGCAACTGCCACGTGTATGTCGACGCCGGCGCCGACCTAGAGATGGCGGAACGCATCACCCTCAACTCCAAGACCCACCGCACCAGCGTCTGCAACTCAGCCGAGTCGCTGCTGGTGCACGAGGCCGTCGCCGACCAGGCCCTGCCCCGGATCCTGCGATCCCTTGGACAGGAGGGCGTCGTCATCCACGCCGACCCGGCTCTCAAGGACGTGACCGAGCAGGCGGGGGCGCGCTGGGTGGAGGCGACCGACGAGGACTGGGCGGTGGAGTACCTCTCGTTGGACATGTCGGTCCGCGTCGTGCCCTCCCTCGAGGAGGCGATCGAGCACGTGCGCCGCTGGTCGAGCGGTCACACGGATGCGATCGTCACCGACGACCGCTCTGCGGCACGGAGATTCGTCGACGAGGTGGACTCGGCCGCGGTCATGGTCAACGCCAGCACGAGGTTCACCGACGGCGCTGAGCTGGGCTTCGGCGCCGAGATCGGCATCTCCACCCAGAAGCTCCACGCCCGCGGCCCGATGGCCCTCGAGGAGCTGACGAGCACCAAGTGGGTAGTGGAGGGCGACGGACAGGTCCGCGTCTGACGGCGCGATCTGCACGCCTGGGCGCCAACGTTCCTCTAGGTTGGTGCCATTCGACGATGAGAGGACGTGCCGTACGTGGAGGGTCACGAGGTCCGCAAGCTGGCCAGGCTGGAGGACGCGCACTGGTGGTACCGCGAGCGGAGGCACATCCTCGCTCGCCTCATCTCCGGTATGACGCCCGGCCGGGCCCTGGACATCGGGGCCGCCGGGGGAGGCAACACCCGCGTGCTGATCGAGCACGGGTGGCAGGCCGTGGCGCTGGAGTACACCCAGGACGGCGCGCTGGCTGCTGACGAGCGCTCGGTGCCGGTGATGCGGGCTGACGCGACGAACCTGCCGGTGCAGACCGGCTCGCTGGACCTGGTCATGGCCTTCGACCTGCTCGAGCACCTGGTGGAGCACGGCGCCTGCGTGCAAGAGGTGCACCGGGTGCTCAAGCCGGGCGCCCCGTTCCTCGTGGCCGTGCCCGTCGACCCCAAGCTCTGGTCCGACCACGACGTCGCGGTGGGTCACGTGCGGCGCTATCACCGTGCCGAGATCCTGGACCTGCTGCAGCGCAACGGTTTCGAGATCCAGCGACGCTTCGCCTGGAACGTCCTGCTGCGGCCGGTCGTGTCGATGCGCCGCCGCACGAGCCAGGGCAGCGACCTGCAGGACACCCACTGGGCGGTCAACGCGGCGCTGCGGGCGGTCATCACCGTGGAGCGTTACCTGCCGGTCAAGGACTTGCCGGGGGTCAGCGAGTTCGTCGTCGCGCGTCGGCGCTGATGCCCCTACCCCCGGCGGGATCATCAGCCTGGGGGACGAAGCCCGGCTGATTGCCCCTACCCCCGGCGGGATCATCAGCCTGGGGGACGAAGCCCGGTCGATGCCCCTACCCCCGGTAGGTCAGCGGTCGATGGGTTCGCCCGCCAGGCCGTGGGCGTCCAGGGTGCCTTCGCTCGTGTCTGTCCCCCGCGGCGTCGGGTCGGCAACTCGCGGGCCCGCCCCGGCCTCCACGGACCCTGCCTGCAGGGTGACCGCGGGCCGTGCCGCCGTGGCGCCGGCGGGCTGGCCGGTCGCCATACGAGCACTGCGCGGTATGGCGAACCGGTGGTCGTCACGGTCCCGCGCGGAGTCGTAGGCGATGAAGTAGTTGGGTCGCTCCTGGAGCTGCTGGTACATGCGGCCGAGGTACTCGCCGAGGATGCCGAGGCAGAGCAGCTGCAGGCCGCCCACGAGCGCGATCATGCCCACGGTCGAGGCCCAGCCGGCGATGGCATGGCCCGTGAAGCGGCCGATCACGGCATACGCGATCAGGAGCAGCGAGGCGATGAAGCCCCCGAAGCCTAACCACGTGGCCAGCCGCAGCGGCTTGAGGCTGAAGCCGATGATCGAGTCGACCGACAGCATCACCATCTTCATGAAGGGGTACTTCGACTCGCCGGCCGCCCGCTCCTCGCGCTTGTAGGACACGCTCGCTGACGGGAAGTTCAGCGCGGGGACGACGAAGCGCAGCACCCGTCCGTGCTCGGGCAGGGCGTTGACCGCGTCGACGGTGGCCCGCGACATGAGGCGGAAGTCGCCCGCGTTGCCCGCGGTCTCCATCCCGGTCAGGCGGGAGTGGACGGAGTAGAAGGCCTTGGCGGTCTCGCGCTTGAAGAAGGAATCGGTGGAACGGTCCGAGCGGACGCCGTAGACCACGTCGACGCCCTCCTCGTGGGCCGCGCGCAGCATGTCGGCGATCGTCTCGGGCGGGTCCTGCAGGTCGGCGTCCAAGGTGACGACGAAGTCGCCGTGCGCGGACACCAGGCCGGCCGAGATCGCTGCCTGGTGGCCGGAGTTCGCGCGCAGCCGCACCACGCGCAGCTGCTCCCACTCGCGGCGGTAGCGCTGCAGCAGCACGGCGGTCTGGTCCTTGGAGCCGTCGTCGACCGCGACGACCTCGTAGCTCGTCCCGAGACCGTCGAGCACCGGGCGCAGCCGCTGCACCAGCAGCGGGAGCACCTGCTCCTCGTTGTACATGGGGATGACGACGGACAGCTCAGGGACCATGCGTGCCAGCCTAGGTCCGCGACGTTAGCAATGGCCGCAGGGGGTGCTGTGCGTCGGCTGTGCCGTTACACCCCCGACAGCGACATCGGGGGCGGCCCCGCACCGAGCAGGTAGCATGACCGCATGACTTCTGCCGCCTTGATCCTCGCCGAGGGCGAGCACCACTCCGAGCACGCGATGACGCTGCCGTTCGCCGACTTCTGGTTCGGGGTCATCGCGCTCGCCGCGTTCATGACGCTGCTGGCGATCACGTTCGCGTTCCGCAACACCGCCGCCAAGCTGGCCCCGGCCCAGGGCGCCAACGACGCGTCGCACGGCTCGCACAGCGCGCCCGGGAGCGGGCACTGAGACAGCGGATCGGCGTGATGGGTGGGACCTTCGACCCCATCCACCACGGTCACCTGGTCGCGGCGAGCGAGGTCCAGGCACTGTTCGACCTCGACGAGGTCGTCTTCGTGCCGACCGGGCAGCCGTGGCAGAAGGCCGCCGCGAGCGTGTCGCCGGGCGAGCACCGCTACCTGATGACGGTGATCGCGACGGCCTCCAACCCACGCTTCTCGGTGTCGCGGGTCGACATCGACCGGGACGGCCCGACCTACACCATCGACACCCTGCGAGACCTGCGCCGGCTCAACCCCGACGCGGAGCTGTTCTTCATCACCGGCGCCGACGCCTTGTCCCGGATCCTGTCGTGGAAGGACGTCGACGAGCTGTGGGGCCTGGCGCACTTCATCGGCGTCACGCGCCCCGGATATCACCTGTCGGAGTCCGGGCTGCCCGCCGACGGCGTGACCCTCACCGAGGTGCCGGCCATGGCGATCAGCTCCACCGACTGCCGTGAGCGCGTCGCCGAGGGCAAGCCGGTCTGGTACCTCGTGCCCGACGGCGTCGTGCAGCACATCAACAAATATCGGCTGTATGCCGCGTCCGCGCCCGTCGTCTCGACCGACCCGGCGCTGTCGGGCGTCACCGTCAACGGTGGCCTCGTCGCCACCGACCCAGCACAGGACAACCCCACCTCGCCGGCGCCCGCGCCGTCATCGACCACCACCCCAAAGGATCCTGCGTGACCGCCACCCCGCGTGCCATCGAGCTCGCCAAGGCCGCCGCCCTCGCGGCGGACGACAAGCGAGCCCGCGACATCACCGCGCTCGACGTCAGCGACCAGCTCGCCCTGACCGACATCTTCGTCCTCGCGTCCGCGCCCAACGACCGCCAGGTCCGGGCCATCGTGGACGAGGTGGAGGACCGCCTGCGCGACCTCGGCGCCAAGCCCGTGCGTCGCGAGGGCGAGAAGGACGGTCGCTGGGTCCTCATCGACTTCGTCGACATCGTCGTGCACGTCCAGCACAGCGACGAGCGCGAGTTCTACGGCCTCGAGCGGCTCTGGAAGGACTGCCCGACGGTGGACCTGGACCTGCCGGACCCCACCGGTCGCCAGGACGAGGACGACCCGTATGCCGACGCGCCCGCCCGCACGACCGGGTGGCCGGGTCTGCGCGACTGACCCCCATGCGCAAGCGACTGATCCTGTGGCGGCACGGCGAGACCGCGCACAACGCCGCCGGCATCTGGCAGGGGCAGCTCGACATCGCGCTGTCCGAGACCGGGCTGGCGCAGGCGACTGCGGCCGCCCCGCACCTCGCGGCTCGTCGTCCTGACGTGATCGTCAGCTCCGACCTGCTGCGTGCCGCGGCGACCGCCGACGCGCTCGGGGGCCTGCTGGGCGTCGAGGTGCAGCGCGACGAGCGCTTCCGCGAGATCCATGCGGGGGAGTGGCAGGGCCGCTCGGGCGCCGAGGTGCGCGCGGAGTATCCCGCCGACGCCGAGCGCATGCTGACCGGCGAGGACTTCAAGCGCGGCGGGCACGGGGAGTCGGTGGCCGACGTGGCGACGCGCGCCCTGGCCGGTGCGCTCGACCTGGTGGGCCGTATGCCGCAGGACGGCCTCGCCGTGGTCGTCTCGCACGGGGTCGCCGCACGCGCCCTCGCCGCCGAGCTCGTCGGCCTTCCGCAGAAGCAGGCCTGGCTCGTCCTCGGCGGTCTTCGCAACTGCCACTGGGCCGAGCTCGCGCAGATGCCCTCGGGCGCCTGGCGCATCGAGACCTGGAACCTCGGCGCCCCCGACGCCGACGAGGGCGCCTCCTGGCCGACGGAGCGCTGAGGCCGGGCGACCGGCACGGCACACGCCGATTTGGTCGCAGCGATGAACTCTGGCTAAAGTAATCCAGTCGCAGCGGGCCACGGTCCGTCACGACAACGCACGGGATCCGTCCCGTGAGGGGCTGTAGCGCAGCTGGTAGCGCACCTCCATGGCATGGAGGGGGTCAGGGGTTCGAGTCCCCTCAGCTCCACCACGGTGTCCTTACTCAAACAAATGGATTGAGTCAGCGCCGATGAGTGGTTTGAAGATTGACGAAGAGGTCCGCTGGCATCGCCAGCGGACCTCTTCGCTTTGGTGAGCAGGGTGTCGAACGGTTCTGCGAGTTCGGCTTCGAGTCGCACTCCAACGCGGTCGTTGTCGTCGGGCAGGATCAGGATCTTCTCGAAGAAGGCTTGGTTGAACAGCCGCCGGATGTGCTCAGGTGCGCTGGTGTAAGCGGCGTGGCAGTCGGTCGCGAGGTCGAGCGCCCGTCCCAGGTTGCGCTCGATGACCTCCCACTTCTCGTTGGTGGCATCGAGTTCGGTCTGGATACTCGCGAGGCCTTTGCTGATCCGGTCTTGTTCTTGCCCGAGGAGGTCGACCGGGATCGCGCCCGCGTAGTGGGCTTCCATGAGCTTGCCGCGCTCCCGGGTCAACTGCTCCTGCTTCTTCTTGAGCGACACGCGGAGCCGCTCCACCTCGCTGCGGGCGTCGGCCAGTTCGGCACGCATCTGGGCCTCGACGTGGGCGCGGAACGTCGCGTCGATCTGGATCTGCAGGTAGAGGTCCTTCACCTTGCGTTCGATCTCGTAGATCAGCACTGAGCGCTGGGTGCAGGTGGTGCGCTTGGAGTGCCGTCCGGCGCAGAAGAAGTAGGGGTAGATGTCTCCGCTGGCTGACTTGGAGTTCGTGACGAGCATCCGCTCGCCGCACTGTCCGCACCACATCGAGTTCTTGAGGTAGTGGTTGTGCTTGCGGACCCGGTCGCCGTTGTGGTGGCTCTCTGAACCGCCCCGGGTTTGGTGGAGGGTCTTGATCTTTACGGGAGTGAGTCGCCCCGGATTTCGTGGAGGGCGGGTTATGCCGTGCCGGCGGGTGCCGGGGCACGGTTGAGTGCAGCGTAGTAGGTGGCTTCGTACTCGGCGGGTGGGGTGTGGTCGCAGTGGCTGTGCAGGCGTTCGTGGTTGTACCAGTGGACCCAGGACAGGGTCGCGGCCTCGACGGCCTCGACGGCCTCGACGCCGGACCAGGGGCCTTCTCGCCAGATGAGCTCCTTCTTGTAGAGCCGATTGACCGCTTCGGCTGCGGCATTGTCGAACGAGTCGCCCACTGACCCGACCGACGCCTCGATCCCGGCCTGCTCGAGGCGCTCGGTGTAGGCAATCGCGCAGTACTGGACGCCGTGGTCGCTGTGGTGCACAAGCGCGTCGAGGGTGGCCTCGCCGTCCTGCCTACGTGACCAGATGGCCTGCTCTAGGGCGTCCAACGCCAGGTCGGTTCGCAGGTGGTTCGCGACCCGCCAGCCCACGATCCGCCGCGAGTACAGGTCGGTGACGAACGCGACGTACACGAACCCCGACCACGTCGCCACATAGGTGATGTCGGCGACCCAGCGACGGTCCGGCGCGGGCGCGGTGAAGTCCCGCTCGAGCCTGTCGGCCGGGAACGCGACCGTCTTGCTCGGGCGGCGCGTGGTGGTGGGGGTCCGCTTGTTCGAGACCCCTGCCAGTCCCAGAGCACGCATGCGTCGCTCGACGGTGCAGCGGGCGATGTGCTCGTCGGGATAGGCACGCGCCAGCGCCTTCCACACCTTCCTGACCCCGTACAGGCCGCGGTTGGTGGCGTGGATCGTGGTGATCCGTGCGTCCCACACCGCGTCCGAGACAGCCCGCGCGCACGGCTTACGGGACTTGCGGGCGTAGTACGAGCTGGGGGCGATCTGGTAGCCGGCCTCGGCCAACGTGGAGCAGATCGGCTCGACCCCGTGCTCGTCACGGTGGGCGTCGACGAAGGCGTCGACGTCACTCAGCGGCGGTCGAGCTCCGCCTGGGCAAAATACGCACTCGCCTGGCGAAGAATGAGATTCGCGCGCCGCAGGTCGCGGTTCTCCTTCTCCAGCTCGGCGATCCTTGCCGCGTCAACGCTCGTGGTTCCAGGCAGCTCACCGTCATCGACGCGGGCCGCTGTCACCCAGTTCCGTAGCGTGTCGCCCTTGATCCCCAGCTGCTCACCCACGTCCCGACACGCCCTCGTCACGGTCATGCCAGGCACATCAGCCAGCCGGTCACGCACCAACCGGACCGACCTGTCACGAATCTCATCGGGATACTTCCTCGGAGCGGGCATGTCTGCATCCTCTCGGCAGATCAGACCCTCCACCACACCCGGGGCGACTCACTACGAGGACGGACAGCAACTTCAGTTCTGGCCCGCCCAGCCCATGAGGCGGTGCAAGAGCTACGACCTTCGCTACTTCATCAGGAACGCCGCTCGTGACGAACGCGTCCTCACCGGGGAATGGATGGCCTTCCATGAACCGACGAGGTTCGCCACCTTCACGGCCACCTTCATCGGCGAGCAGCCCACGACGGTCTGGCGAGTCGACCGGCTCACCGACATCGCCGCCCCGGGCCAACCAACCCGCGACACCATCCTCCACCTCGACGAGAAGCAGTTAGCGCGAACGGAGTTCAGCGACCTCTACGGCGGCCTCTACAGCGGCATCGCCTGTTACTGGCTCTTCCGACCTGAGTGTGGGGTTATGGGGTGAGTCCGCCGGCGATGAGCAGGCAGCGTAGGCGGGAG